>NZ_CP087598.1:1430000-1730000 GCF_020990385.1 Paracoccus sp. MA | reverse complement strand
CCGGCGATCCGCGCCGTCCAGGCCCAGAGCCCGAAGCCGCCGATCAGCACCAGCAGGGCCAGCAGCCCCAGCAGCACCGGTCCGCGCGCCGACCACTCCGGACGCTTGCGGACCGGCGCTGGCGGCGGGGCCGGGCTTTCTGCACGGCGGGCGCGGAAGCGCGGCGGGGCCTCGCGGCCGGCCGTCGGGGGCGACAGCTTTTCGACCGGGGCGCGGCCAAGCTCGCTGGGATCGGTCATGTCACGCCTCCGCCTTGGCCCTGGGCGCGGACGATCTGGTCGGCATTCCGGACCAGAGATTTCAGCACCTCGTCGCGCGGGCCGAAGGCGCGGCGCAGGCCCTGATCCATCACCAGCAGCATTTCGCATTCACTGATCGCGGCCGGGCGATGCGCCATGATGATGACGGCGCCGCCGCGCGCCTTGATGTTGCGGATCGCCAGATTCAGCGCCGTGGAGCCCTCGTTGTCGAGATTCGAGTTCGGCTCGTCCAGCACGAAGATCACCGGATCGGCATAGAGCGCCCGGGCCAGGCCGATGCGCTGGATCTGGCCGCCCGACAGCCGGCCGCCGGTCTGGCTGACCCTGGTGTCATAGCCCTGCGGCAGGTCCAGGATCATCCGATGCGCGGCCGCCGCCATGGCTGCGGCGACGACGCGCTGCGGATCGGGTTCGGGGGAAAGCCGGGCGATGTTCTCGGCAATGGTGCCGTCGAACAGCGTGACCTGCTGCGGCAGGTAGCCGATCAGCCCGCCCAGCACGTCCGGGTCGTATTGGTCGAGTGTCGCGCCCCCCAGGCGGATCGAGCCGGAGGCCACCGGCCAGGCGGCGATCAGCGCGCGGGCCAGCGTCGTCTTGCCGGCGCCCGAGGGGCCGATCACGCCGAGCGCCTGGCCGGGGCCCAGGTCGAAGCTGACCCCGCGCAGCGTGGCCACGGCCTGGCCGGGAGGGGCGACGGTCAGGTTGCGCACCTCGAGCAGCGCCTCGGGGCGGGGCAGCGGGGTCCGCTGCGGCACCGGCGGCCGGCGCGACAGCAGCTCGCCCAGCCGCCTCCAGCCGTCCTGGGCGCGCTGCACGATGGACCAGCCGCCCACCACCTGCTCGACCGGCGCGAGCGCCCGGCCCATCAGGATGGAAGAGGCGATCATCGCGCCCGGCGTCACCTCTTGCTGCAGCACCAGCCAGGCGCCGGCGGCCAGGATCGCGCTTTGCAGGAACAGCCGGAAGGTGCGGGAAAATACGGTGAAACCGGTGGCGCGATCGTTGCCGCGCATCACCGCTTCGGTCGCGGCGTCCCGTGCGGCCTGCCAGCGTTCGAAGGCCGCCGACCGCATGCCGAGCGAGCCGATCAGCTCGCCCTCGTCGCGATAGAGGTCCGACATGCGCTCGGCCGACTGGCTGGCGATGGCCGCCTGCTGCAGCGCGTCGCGGCCGAGCCATTGGTTCAGCAGCGTCGCGCCGACCAGCACCGCCAGGCCCGCCGTCGCCACCGCGCCCAGCAGGGGGTGGAAAAGGAAGACCGCCGCCAGGAAGAACGGCGCCCAGGGCAGGTCGAACAGCGCCATCAGCACCGGCGAGGCGATCAGCCGCTGCACCGCCTCGAGATCGCGCATCCCGCCGCGCACCACCAGGTCCGAGCCGGCGGCCTGGCCGTCCTGAAGCGCGGCGGTGAAGACGCGGCCCTCCATCCGTTCCTGGAAACGGGCGGCGATGCGGGACATGACGCGGTTGCGCGCCAGGTCGATCACCCCCATCAGGGTGAACAGGAAGACCACCAGCAGGAACAGCGCAGTCAGCGTCTCGACCGAGCGGCTGGCCAGGACCCGGTCATAGACCTGCATCATGAAAAGCGGCCCGGTCAGCATCAGCATGTTCACCGCGAACGAGAACAGGCCGACAAAGGCGTAAAGCTGCCAGGCCCTGCCCCGGGCGGATTTCAGCTCTTTCTGGCCGTCATGTCGCGTCGGCGGCAAGGCCATGCCGGTTCCTTCCTCGTCAACCTGTCCGGGCTTGCCCGGAATCGTTCCAGCGCATATCCCAAAGCGCGGCCGTGAAACAGTCCGCTCGCCACCCCCGGTCCCGCCGAGGCGAATCGTCGCCGCCTTGACAGGTCATAGCCACGGAAGGTTACCAAAAGCTTGCCCGCGCGGAATTTTTCAATGCTTCTTTTCGTCACCGCGATTCTGGCGGCCTGTTCTGCGGATCGCGGTGCCGAGGGCATCAACGATCCCTATGAGCCGATGAACCGCAAGATCCATGCCTTCAACCGCGGGCTCGATGCGCGGGTGGTCAAGCCGCTGGGCGCGGGCATGGCGGGCGAAGGCGACGACGGATTGGGCAGCCATGCCCTTGAGGCCGTTGGGAATTTCGGGTCGAACCTCGCGCTGCCCGGCAAGGCGGCGAACCACCTTCTGCAAGGCAGGCCGGCGCCGGCGGTGCGGACGAGCTTTCGCTTTCTGGTGAATTCGACGCTGGGGCTGGCCGGCTTCCTGGACCCGGCGGGCAAGGATTTCGCCCTGCCCGAGGAAGACACGGATTTCGGCGAGACGCTGGCCGTCTGGGGCATGGGCGAGGGGGCCTATCTGGAGCTGCCGCTGATCGGGCCTTCGACGACGCGCGACGCGGCCGGGCGGGTGGCCGATCTGGTGCTTGACCCGATGCGCGGCTGGCTGAACCGCGACCAGTATCTGATCGGCATGGGGGCGCGGGTCGCCTCAAAAGCCGGTGAACGGGGCCGTTTCGGCGATTCCGTCGATTCCATCCTGCACGAAAGCGCCGATAGTTATGCCCAGACGCGGCTGATCTGGTTGCAGCATCGCCGCCACGAGCTTGGCGAGGAAGGAGAGCACATTGACCCTTATGCCGAATGAGATCCGCCAGCCGGATCGCCGGGGCTTCCTGGGCCTGGTCGGCGCCGGGCTGGCACTGGCGGCCACTCCGGCCTGGGCGCTGGACACGAACGAGGCCCGGGCGCTGATCCAGACCTCGCTGGACGAGGTCTATGCCGTGATCAATTCCGGCCAGCCGCCGGCACAGATGTATCGCGCCTTCGAAGCGATCTTCGCGCGCTATGCGGATGTCGAGATCATCGCCCGCTCGGCGCTGGGTCCGGCGGCACGGCAGGCCGGCGCCGCCGAATTCGCCGATTACAGGCAGGCGTTCCAGGGTTATATCGGCCGCAAATACGGCAAGCGCTTCCGCGAGTTCATCGGCTCGAAGATCGAGGTGACGGGCGCCCGGCCGGTGAAATCCTTCTATGCGGTGACCTCGGTCGCCTATCTCAAGGGCCGCAGCCCGATGGAAGTCGAGTGGCATGTCTCGGACAAGTCCGGGAAAAGCCGCTATTTCAACATTATCATCGAGGGGGTGAACATGCTCGCCTCGGAACGGGCCGAGATCGGGGCGATGCTGGCGCGGCGCAAGGGCGATCTGGCGGCGCTGGCGGCGGACCTGAGGCAGGCGGGCTGAAACACATCCGCCCTGCGGCAAAGGGAAGGCCGGCCCCGCGGGACCGGCCTTTTGCCATTATTGCTGATAGACCCCTTCGATGCCGCGCAACGCCTGGGTCAGCGCGTCTTCGGTGCCGCCATCGGCGCCGGGCACCGGCATCTCGGCCTCGGGGCCGCTGGTCACGGTCTCGGCCGGGAAGGTCGGCGGGCCGCCGGGGGTCTGCACGCCGGGATCGGGCAGGGCTTGTCCCTCGGCGGGCGCCTGCGCCTGTCCCTGCGGCGAGGGCTGGCCGAGCGCCTCGGACAGCGCCGCGGCCAGCGGATCCGCCGCGCCGTCGCCGCCGGTGCTGACCACCTGCGGCACGGCGCTGTCGGGATCGAAGGCGAAATTGCCCAGCGGCTCGACCGGCAGGCCGTCATGGATCTCGGCCATCACCGCCTGCCAGATCTCGGCCGGCAGCCCGCCGCCGGTCACGCCCTTGAGCGGCGTGTTGTCGTCATAGCCCATCCAGACGCCGGTGACATATTGCCCGGTGAAGCCGATGAACCAGGCATCGCGATAGCTGGAGGTGGTGCCGGTCTTGCCCGCCGCCGGACGGCCCGACAGCTTGGCGCGGGTGCCGGTGCCGCGCTCGATCACCTGCTGCATCATGCCGATCAGCTCTCCGGCCGCCTTTTGCGAGATCACCCGCTGGCCCATGCCGCCGGCCTGGCCGATCAGCGCCTGGTCGTCGCCCTTGATGCGCAGCTCGACCAGGCCATAGGGGCTGACCGCGGTGCCGCCGTTGCGGATGCCGGCATAGGCGCCGGTCATCGCCAGCAGCGTCGATTCCGACACGCCCAGCCCCAGCGAGGGGCCGCTGGCCAGGTCGTTGGCAAAGCCGAAATCCTGCGCGACCCGGCGCACGGCGTCGCGGCCGGCGATCTCTTGCAGGCGGATCGTGGCGGTGTTCAGCGATTGCGACAGCGCCCGGGTCAGCGTCACCTCGCCCAGATAGCGGCGGGTATAGTTCTGCGGCGACCAGGGACCCGAGCCGCGCACGTTGATGGTCAGCGGTGCGTCCAGAACCGTGTCGTTGGGGCTGTAGCCCTGGTCCAGCGCCGCGGCATAGACGAAGGGCTTGAAGCTCGAGCCGGTCTGCCGCTTGGCCTGCGTCGCCCGGTTGAAGGTGCCGGTCGCGGTATTGTCGCGCCCGCCGATCATCGCCCGGACCGCGCCGTCGGGCGACATCACCACCACGGCCGCCTGCGCCTTGGAGCCGGGCGCGACCTTCTCGTCGAAGATACGCTTCAGCGCGCGTTCGGCGGCCCGCTGCACCCGCTGGTCGAAGGTGGTGGTGATGGTGACGTCCTCGGTCGTCTCGCTGGTCAGGAAGCCGGGGCCGGATTCCATCACCCAATCGGCGAAATAGCCGCCGGCCCGCGCCGCCGCCGCCTTGGACAGCGCCGCCGGCTGCGCCTTGGCCTCGGCGAACTGCTTGTCGTCCAGGTAGCCCTGGTCGTGCATCAGCCCCAGGATGACCGAGGCCCGGTCCTGCGCCCGCTGCAGGTTCGAGGTCGGCGCGAAATAGCTGGGCGCCTTGAGCAGCCCGGCCAGCATCGCCGCCTCGGCGGCGTTGACCTCGGCGGCCGACTTGTCGAAATAGCGTTGCGCCGCCGCCTCGAAGCCACGCGCCCCCGCACCCAGATAGGAGCGGTTCATGTAGATGTTGAGGATGTCCTGCTTGGAGTATTTGAACTCCATCGCCAGCGCATAGGGCACTTCCTTGACCTTGCGCCAGATCGAGGACTTGCGGCATTCCGCCTCGAACTCGGCCTCGGATTTCCAGCGGATCGGGTCGAAGCTTTCGCCCAGGCACAGCAGTTTCGCGACCTGCTGGGTGATGGTCGAGCCGCCATTGCCCTCCAGCGGGCCGCGGCCCTGGGACAGGTTGATCCGGATGGCGCTGGCGATGCCCTGCGGGTCCACGCCGAGGTGGCGATAGAATCGCTTGTCCTCGGTCGCGACCACCGCATTCTTCAGCACCGGGGCGATCTTGTCGGCGCTGACCATGCCGAAAGTTTCGCCACGCCAGGCGAAGACCCGCCCCTCGGTGTCCAGCATGGTGACCGAACCGCGGGCACGGCCGTCGAAAAGCGCCGAAGGTTCGGGCAGCGTCGTGTAGTAATAGAAGCTGGCGGCAAAGAGAATCAGCGCCACGGTCAGCCCCAGCCGCCAGACCGAGCCCCAGATCACCCGCCAGACCAGCAAGACGATTCCGGCGATTCCCCGCGTGACGACATTGCCGCGCCGCGGCTTCCGCGGCGGCTTGCCCGAGGATCCGCCGGATTGTTTCTGCCTTTTCTGAGGGGCTTGGTCGAAATTGCGCTTGTCCGCGACAATGCGGCCTGTGCCGGTCGGTTTCTTCATGCCTGCTTTCCTGCCCGGCCGAGTGCTCCGGCCCGTTGGCGCGCAACATACAGCAAAGCCCGGGGCTTGAGAACCGAGATGACCTATCAGTGAACTGCCCCGTCATGGCGCAAAGCCCGGCAAGGCTGCCCTTTTTCCGGGCAGACGAGGCGCGGGCTCGGCCGAAAGCTGCACAAACCTTGTGCCCGGCCGCGGGCGGCGGGTTTTCTGGCCGGGACATGGAACTGCTGCAACGCAGAAAGAAGGTGCAGGAAACATGATGAGACCTACCGCGATCAAACCCATGATCCCGGCGCTCGCCCTCCCGCTGATCGGGCTGGCGGTGCCGGCCCTGGCGCAGGATGCCGAAAGCCCCGCCGCCGCCGTCGAAGCCGTCGTCGAGGCGGTCGCGCCCATCGTGGACAAGGGCGACACGACCTGGATGATGATTTCGGCCATCCTGGTCATGGCCATGTCCATCCCGGGGCTGGCGCTGTTCTATGGCGGGCTGGTGCGCGCCAGGAACATGCTGTCCGTGCTGATGCAGGTCTTCACCGTCTTCTGCATCATGTCGATCCTCTGGGTCTGCTTCGGCTATTCGCTGGCCTTCACCGGCGCCGGCTCGGCCGAGGAGGCGAACTGGCTCACGCCCTTCATCGGCGGCTTCTCCAAGGCGTTCCTGGCGGGGGTGGACAGCTCGTCGCTGGCCGAGACCTTCACCACCAATGTCTATGTGCCGGAATATGTCTTCATCATCTTCCAGATGGCCTTCGCCTGCATCGCGCCGGCGCTGATCGTCGGCGCCACGGTCGAGCGGATGAAGTTCCAGGCCATGCTGGCCTTCGTGGTGATCTGGTTCTTCTTCTCCTACCTGCCGATGGCGCATATGGTCTGGTGGTGGGGCGGGCCCTCGGCCTTTGACGCGCCCGGAGGCTTCCTGTTCGGCCATGGCGATCTGGACTTTGCCGGCGGCACGGTCATCCATATCAACGCCGGCGTCGCCGGCCTGGTCGCCGCGCTGGTCGTCGGCCCGCGCCTCGGCTACGGCAAGGAGCTGATGGCGCCGCACAACCTGCCCTTCACCTTCCTCGGCGGCTGCCTGCTGTGGATCGGCTGGTTCGGCTTCAACGCCGGCTCGAACATGGAGGCCACCGGCACCGCCGCCATGGCGATCCTGAACACCACCGTCGCCACCTCGGCCGCGGCGCTGGCCTGGGCCTTCGGCGAATGGCTGTTCCGCGGCCATCCCTCGCTTCTGGGCGGCATCTCGGGCGCCATTGCCGGGCTTGTCGGCATCACGCCCGCCGCCGGTTTCGTGGGCCCGATGGGTGCCATCGTCATCGGCCTGGCCGCCGGCTTCCTGTGCATGTGGTTCGTGGTCAGCCTGAAGGCGAAGCTGGGCGTGGACGAAAGCTTGGACGTGTTCGGCATCCACGGCATCGGCGGCATCGTCGGCGCCATCCTGACCGGGGTCTTCGCGGCGCCGTCGCTGGGCGGCTCGGGCATCTACGACTATGCCACCGAATCGGTCGTGGCCGGCTACGACATCGCGGGCCAGCTGATGACGCAGACGCTGGGCGTGATCGTGGCGGTGGTCTGGTCGGCGGTGGTCTCGTTCATCGCGCTGATGATCGTCAAGGCGGTGGTCGGCCTGCGCGTCTCGGACAATGACGAGCGGCAGGGCCTCGACGTCACCACCCATGGCGAAAGCGCCTATAACAGCTGAGGCAGGGCTTCAGGCCAAGGAAAAGCCCGGCGCGAGCCGGGCTTTTTCGTTGCGCGGCGTCCGGCGGTCAGGCCAGGCGCGAGACCACGAAATCCGCCAGATCCGCCAGGATCCTGCGCAGGGGCTGGTCGGGGGCGGCCTGCAGGGCCGCCTTGGCGCGGCCCGCCCAGGCGATGGCGTCGGCGCGTGCGGCCTCCAGCGCCTCGCGGCGGCGCAGGATCTCCAGGGCGGCAGCCAGGTCGGATTCCTCCTGCCGGCCCTGGCCGATGGTGCGCTCCCAGAAGGCGCGTTCCCCGGCATCCGCGCGGGCAATGGCCTTGATCACCGGCAGGGTCAGCTTGCGCTCGCGGAAATCGTCGCCGACATTCTTGCCGATCACGGTGGTCGAGCCGCCGTAATCCAGAAGGTCGTCGACGATCTGGAAGGCGATTCCCAGCGCGTCGCCGTAATCGAACAGCGCCCGCTGCACCGCCGGCTCGGCGCCGGCGACCACCGCGCCCGCCTCGGTCGCGGCCGAGAACAGCGCCGCCGTCTTGCCGCGCACGATCTGGATATAGGTATCCTCGGTCGTGGCGATGTCCTGCGCGGCGGTCAGCTGCAGAACCTCGCCCTCGGCGATGGTGGCGCTGGCATTGGCCAGGATGCGCATGACCTGCATGCTTTCCGTGTCCGCCATCAGCTGGAAGCTGCGCGCGAACAGATAATCGCCGACCAGCACGCTGGACTTGTTGTCCCACAGCAGGTTCGCCGTCGGCCGGCCGCGGCGCTGCTGGCTTTCATCGACCACGTCGTCATGCAAGAGCGTCGCGGTATGGATGAACTCGACCGCGGCGGCCAGCAGGACATGGCTTTCGCCCGCATAGCCGCAAAGCCGCGCGGCGGCCAGCACCAGCATCGGCCGCAGCCGCTTGCCGCCGGCCTCGACCAGATGCGCGGTGACCTCGGGAATGCGGGGGGCGTGGCGGCTGGCCATGCGTTCGCGGATCAGCGCGTTGACCCGGTCCATATCCCCGGCAAGTTCGGCCGAAAGCCGGTCGAGCGGCTTGGAGACGTTTTCGTTCATGCCCATCAGCGATCCCCTTTCGCCGCAAGCCATTGCCATGCCATGGACACATGCGCAACAGCCGCGTAACTTTCCCGTGTCATGAAAGAGCTTCTGCGCACCACCGACCCGCTTCTCATCACCCGCGCCGCCGACCTGCTGGCGGCCGAGGGCATCCAGTCCTTTCCGCTGGACCAGCACATGAGCGTGCTCGAGGGCTCGCTGGGCATCCTGCCGCGGCGGCTGATGGTGGCGGATCGCGACCTGTTCATGGCGCGCGCCATCCTGCGGGACAATCGCATCCACCATGACTGAGCTGCGCGAGGACGGCTTCCTCGGCGGCCGGCTGCGCATCCTTCAGCCCGCGCGCGGCTATCGCGCCGGGGCCGATGCGGTGATGCTGGCCGCCGCCTGCCCGGCGCGGGCCGGCGACAGCGTGCTGGAACTGGGCTGCGGGGCCGGGGTGGCGCTGCTTTGCCTTGGCGCGCGGGTGCCGGGACTGCACCTGGCGGGGCTGGAGCTGCAGCCCGCCTATGCCGAACTGGCGCGACGCAATGCCGCGGCCAATGCCATCCCGGCGGAACTGCATCAGGGCGACCTGGCCCGGATGCCAGCCGAGCTGCGCGGCCGAAGCTTCGACCATGTCATCGCCAATCCGCCCTATTTCACCGGCGGCCCGCCGGCGCCGGATGCCGGTCGCGGCCGCGCCCGGCACGAGGCGACTCCGCTGCCGCAATGGGTCGAGGCCGGGCTGCGCCGGCTGCGGCCGGGCGGCCGGCTGACGCTGATCCAGCGCGCCGACCGGCTGGCGGCGATTCTGGCGGCGCTTTCCGGCCCGGCCGGGGCGATCGCGATCCTGCCGGTGGCGGCGCGCGCGGGGCGCGAGGCGGGGCGGATCATCGTCTCTGCCCGCAAGGGCGCGCGGGCGCCGCTGCGGCTGCTCACGCCCTTCGTCATGCATGCGAAACCGTCACATGCGGGCGATCAGGAGGACTTGACCGAGGCCGCGCAGGCGGTTTTGCGCGGGGGTGCGGCACTTTCGCTCGAGGGGCCGAATTTTCGGTGACAATGTGACGATTCTGTGCTGCAATCCCTTGGTTCGATCAATCCAAGAGGAGGACGACATGTCGGTTGAATCCCATGTTCAGGAGCTTCGCCGCAAACATCAGTCACTTTCGAACGCCATCGAGGCCGCGCATCGCAGCCCCGGCATGGATGACCTCACCATCGCCCAGATGAAGAAGGAAAAACTTCGCCTCAAGGAAGAGATCACACGCCTGTCGCATTGACCTGTGACACGGGCGGGCCCGGTCCCGCCCGCGGCCCTGACCATGGAATGAGAAACGGCCCGCGAGATCTCGCGGGCCGTTGCCATTTCGCGGCCTGTCCGGCCAAGGGGTCAGACGAAGAACTGGCCGCCGTTCGCGCTGATGGTCGAGCCGGTGATGAAGCCGGCCTCGTCCGAGGCCAGGAAGGTGACGCAGCGCGCGATCTCTTCGGGTTCGCCCAGGCGTCCGACCGGGATCTGGGGGATGATGCGCTCGTTCAGCACCTTCTCGTCGATGGCGCGGACCATCTCGGTGCCGATATAGCCCGGGCAGATCGCGTTCACGGTGATGCCGGCGCGCGCGCCCTCCTGGGCCAGGGCCTTGGTGAAGCCCAGGTCGCCCGCCTTGGCCGCCGAATAATTCGCTTGGCCGGCCTGCCCCTTCTGGCCGTTGATCGAGCTGATGTTGATGATGCGGCCGAACTTGCGGTCGCGCATGCCCGACCAGACCGGATGGGTCATGTTGAAGAGACCGGTCAGGTTGGTGTCGATGACCTCCTTCCACTGCTGGGGGGTCATCTTGTGGAACATCGCGTCGCGGGTGATGCCGGCATTGTTGACCAGCACGGCGATGGGGCCCAGCTCCTCCTCGACCTGCTTGATGCCCGCCGCACAGGCGTCGTAATCCGCCACCGACCATTTATAGGTCTTGATGCCGGTCTCCTCGGTAAAGGCGCGGGCGGCATCGTCATTGCCGGCGTAATTCGCGGCGACCGTATAGCCCGCCTCCTTCAGCGCCTTCGAGATCGCCGCGCCGATGCCGCGCGACCCGCCGGTCACAAGGGCCACTTTTGCCATTTCTCGTCCCCCTTTGAAAATGGTCTTGAAATTGTGTTACCGAACCCGGCCGGCGCGCGCAAGATAGTTGCGCGCGCCTTTTTCGATCAGGGACGTTCCAGGCACAGGGCGACGCCCATGCCGCCGCCGATGCACAGCGTCGCCAGACCCTTCTTGGCGTCGCGGCGCTGCATCTCGAACAGCAGCGTGTTCAGGATGCGCGCGCCCGAGGCGCCGATCGGGTGGCCGATGGCGATGGCGCCGCCGTTGACGTTGACGATGGCCGGATCCCAGCCCATGTCGCGGTTGACGGCGATGGCCTGGGCGGCAAAGGCCTCGTTCGCCTCGACCAGGTCCAGGTCGCCGACCGACCAGCCGGCCCGCTCCAGCGCCCTGCGGCTGGCCGGGATCGGGCCGGTGCCCATGATCTGCGGATCGACGCCGGCCGTCGCATAGGAGGCGATGCGCGCCAGCGGCGTCAGGCCGCGGCGGGCGGCCTCGTCCTCGGTCATCACCAGCACGGCGGCGGCGCCGTCATTCAGGCCCGAGGCGTTGCCGGCGGTCACCGTGCCCTCCTTGCTGAAGGCGGGGCGCAGCTTCTCCATCGCCTCCAGCGTGGCACCGTGGCGGATGTATTCGTCGGCATCGACCACCGTCTCGCCCTTGCGGGTCTTGATCGTCACCGGCACGATCTCATCGGCGAACTTCCCGGCCTTCTGCGCCGCTTCGGCCTTGTTCTGCGAGGCGACGGCGAACTCGTCCTGCTCGGCGCGGGTGATGCCCCATTTCGAGGCGACGTTCTCGGCCGTGGTGCCCATGTGGTAGTCGTGGAAGGCGTCCCAGAGCCCGTCCTTGATCATGGTGTCGAGCATCTTCATGTCGCCCATCTTCTGCCCCGAGCGGATATAGGCGGCATGGGGCGCCAGCGACATCGATTCCTGGCCGCCCGCCGCGACCACGGTGGCGTCGCCCAAGAGCACCTGCTGCGCCGCCAGCGCGACCGAGCGCAGGCCCGAGCCGCAGACCTGGTTCAGCACCCAGGCGGCGGAACCCTGCGGATAGCCGGCCTTGATATGGGCCTGACGGCCCGGGTTCTGGCCCTGGCCGGCGGTCAGGACCTGGCCGAGGATGGTTTCGGACACTTCGGAAGGATCGATGCCGGCGCGCTCGACAATGGCCTTCAGGACGATGGCGCCAAGGTCATGCGCGGGCAGGTTCGCATAGGATCCCAGAAAACTGCCGACGGGGGTGCGCGCGGCAGAAACGATTACGGCTTTGGTCATGACAGGTTCCCTCCTGATGCCGAGACGATCGGTGCATGCCGACGTTTGCCGTTTCGTTACCCGAGGTCAAGCGGACTTGGCGGCAGGTCCGGCGCGGAAACGCCGCATCCGGCCGGCTTGCGCGGCCGCCCTGCGCGGGCTGGCCGGGGCAGGGCCTTCCCCCGGTCCCGGCGGCATGGATGCGACGATGAAAGCGGGCCGGGCGGCCGCGGATATGGCCGGAGCATTTCTACCATAAGGCGAATCGCGCTCAGCTGCGCTGGGCGGCAGAGCTGGGGGACCTCCACGGCGGCACGATGGTCGGCGCGCCGAAGTAATAGCCTTGCAGGCAGTCGATGCCCATGTCGATCAGGAAGGCGGCGTCATCCGCCGTCTCGACCGATTCCGCGACGGTGAACATGTCGAAATGGTGCGCGATGGATTGCAGCGCCCGGGCCAGGACCTGGTTGTCGCGCTGCTCGGCGATGTCGCGGATGAACTGGCCGTCGATCTTGATCATGTCGAAGCAGAAATCGCGCAGATAGCGGAACGAGGTGTAGCCGGCGCCGAAATCGTCCAGGGCGAAACTGACGCCCTGGGCCTGCAACTCATGCATGAATCGCCCGACCAGCTCCGGCATGCCCATGGCCGAGCTTTCGGTGATTTCCAGGATCAGCCGCTCGCCGATGCTGTCGTCGCCGGCGATGCCCTCGCGCAGCGTGCGCAGCCAGGCCGGATAGCCGATCGAGCGCGCCGACATGTTGATCGACAGCCGCAGCGAGGGTTCCTCGGCCAGCGATTTCAGGCCCAGGGCCAGCGACAGGCAGTCGATCTGGCGGCCCAGCTCGGTGGTTTCGGCCAGCGGCAGGAAGTCCCGCAGCGGCACGATTCGCCCGGTTTCGTCGATGATTCGGATCAGCCCCTCGTGGAAGGCCGCATGGTCGGGGCGTTCCGCCTGCACCACCGGCTGATAGGCCAGGACGGCATCGCCGCGCGAGACCGCCCGCCGCACCGTCGCCATCGTCACCCGCGACTGCTGATCGACGGCGAAACCCAGCGGAGAACCCATTTCCTTTTGCGAATCAATATTGTCGGTCATGCCAAGACTCCTGTCATCGACGGAAGTCTGGCGATCATCTCCTAAGATCGCGTAAACTGGTCCCGATTTCTCGACTCGAGGTTAACGGATCCTTGCCCGACATGACCGAACGCTGTGCCTGGTGCGGCTCCGACCCGCTTTACGTCGCCTATCATGACCATGAATGGGGGGTGCCGGAATACGATGCGCGCGCGCTTTGGGAAAAGCTGGTGCTGGACGGCTTCCAGGCCGGGCTGAGCTGGATCACCATCCTGCGCAAGCGCGACGCCTTCCGCGAGACCTTCGAGGGCTTCGATCCCGAGCGCGTCGCCCGCTGGGGCGAGGCCGAGGTCGAATCGGCGCTGAAGAACCCCGGCATCATCCGCCATCGCGGCAAGATCGAGGCCACCGTCAAGGGCGCCCGGCTTTTTCTGGACATCGAGGGTTCCGAGGGGTTCTCGCCCTTCATCTGGTCCTTCGTGGGCGGGCGTCCGGTGCAGAACCGTTTCGCCAGCATGGCCGAGGTCCCCGCCAAGACCCCGGAATCGGAGGCCATGGCCAAGGCTCTGAAAAAGCGCGGTTTCACCTTCTGCGGGCCGGTGATCGCCTATGCTTTCATGCAGGCCTGCGGGCTGGTCAACGACCATATGGTCCACTGTCCCGCCCATGACCGCGTCAGGGCGCTGTCGCCTGCCGGATAAGCGCCTTGGCCGTGTCCGAGGACCAGTCGGCGCCGCCGATCAGCCGGGCGACCTCGTTGCCGTCGCGGTCGATCAGCACCGTCACCGGCATGCCCATCACGCCCATCTCGCGCGCGAGCTGCTGGCGCGGGTCCAGCCGCACCGGCAGGTTGGCGATGTTCTCCTCGTCCAGGAACTTCCTCACCGCCGGGGGCGGGTTGTGGCCGGCGGCGATGGCGACCACCTCGAAATCCTCGCCGCCCATCTCGGCCTGCAAGGCGTCCAGCGAGGGCATCTCCTCGCGGCAGGGCGCGCACCAAGTCGCCCAGAAGTTCAACAGCACCACCTTGCCCTTCCAGTCGGCCAGGCTGTGCGTGCCGCCCTCGGGATCGGTGAATTCGGTTGCCGGCACCGGGGTCGGGTCGGTTTGCTGCAGCTTCGCCAGCCCGCCGTCATGCGCGGCCTGCCAGTCGATTTCCCCCGCGTAACCGGCATTTGCACCAAGGATCATCGCCGTATAAAGAACCAGCCAACGCATTCCACCCCCCGAAGGACAAGTCATGACCGAGCAGCCCGCCAGCACCGCCAACCAGATGTGGGGCGGACGTTTCGCCGCAGGCCCGGACGCGATCATGGAGGCGATCAACGCCTCGATCGGCTTCGACCAGCGGCTCTATGCCCAGGACATCCGGGGCAGCCGCGCCCATGCGGCGATGCTGGCCGCGCAGGGCATCATCAGCACTAGCGATGCCGAGGCGATCGGGGAAGGGCTGCTCACGGTCTTGTCAGAGATCGAGGCGGGCGGCTTCCCGTTCTCGACCGCGCTGGAAGACATCCACATGAACGTGGAATCGCGGCTGAAGGAGCTGATCGGCGAGCCGGCGGGGCGGCTGCACACGGCGCGGTCGAGGAACGACCAGGTGGCGACCGATTTCCGGCTGTGGGTGCGCGACCAATGCGACGCGGCGATCCAGGGGCTGGACGCGCTGATCCGCGCCACTTTGTCGCAGGCGGAAAAGGGCGCGGATTGGGTCATGCCGGGCTTCACCCATCTGCAGACCGCGCAGCCGGTGACCTGGGGCCATCACATGATGGCCTATGTCGAGATGTTCGGCCGCGACCTGTCGCGCTTTCAGGACGCGCGCCGGCGGATGAACGAATCGCCGCTGGGCGCCGCCGCGCTGGCCGGGACCGGCTTTCCCATCGACCGCGAGGCGACCGCGCAGGCGCTGGGCTTCGACCGGCCGATGGCGAACAGCCTCGATGCGGTCAGCGACCGGGATTTCGCGCTGGAATACCTGTCCTCGGCGGCGATCTGTGCCGTCCACCTGTCGCGGCTGGCCGAGGAGCTGGTGATCTGGTCCTCGGCCCAGTTCCGCTTCGTCACCATGTCGGACCGCTTCTCGACCGGCTCGTCGATCATGCCGCAGAAGAAGAACCCCGACGCGGCCGAGCTGATCCGGGCCAAGATCGGCCGCATCCTTGGCGCTGCCGTGGCGCTCTTCGTGGTGATGAAGGGGCTGCCGCTCGCCTATTCCAAGGACATGCAGGAGGACAAGGAGCAGGTCTTCGACGCGAGCGACAACCTGATGCTGGCGCTGGCCGCGATGACCGGGATGCTGTCGGACCTGACGGCGAACCGCGAGCGGCTGGAGGCGGCGGCGGGCTCGGGCTTTTCCACCGCGACGGACCTGGCCGACTGGCTGGTGCGCGAGGCCGGGCTGCCGTTCCGCGACGCCCATCACGTCACCGGCGCGCTGGTCGCCATGGCCGAGAAGCAGGGCGTGGACCTGCCCGAGCTGACGCTGGAGCAGATGCAATCGGTCAACCCGGCGATCACCGAAGACGTCTACAACGTGCTGGGCGTGCATAATTCTGTCGCCTCGCGCACCAGCTACGGCGGCACCGCGCCGGCGCAGGTCCGCGCCCAGATCGCGCGCTGGAAAGAGAAGCTGGGGGAAACCGCATGACGCAGCACCTGCTTCTGGCGCTGTTCGCGCTGATGCTGGCGACGCTGGCCGCCTGCGGCGTCGATGGCCCGCCGACCCGGCCCGGCCCTGCCGCCGAATCCGGCCTGCAGATCAGCGGAGAGGCGCAGATCGGTGTCGTCTCGAAGCTCTGAGCTGACGCCGCTGCGGCTGGTCTGGGCGGGGCTGGCGCTGCTTGGCGCCGCCGTGGCGCTGTGGCGGGGCGAGGCGCTCTGGCAGGGCGTCCGGGCGACCGAACTGGTGGCGCAGGCGGCGCTGGCGCTGTGGTGCCTGATCGAGACCATGCTGCGCCGCAACTGGGCGGCGCTTCTGACGTTTCCGGGGCTGGCGCTGGGGATCGGCTTTGCGCTGCCGCTTTATCTGTTCATCCGCTCTCGCAGGATCACCTGATGGACCATTTCAACTATGTCGACGGCTGGCTGCATGCCGAGGACGTGCCCCTGACCCGCATCGCGGCCGAGGTCGGCACCCCGGTCTATGTCTATTCCGCCGCCACGCTGACCCGGCATTTCAGGCTGTTCCAGCAGGCGCTGGCGTGGTGCGACCATCTGGTCTGCTTTGCGGTCAAGGCGAATTCGAACATCGCCGTGCTGAAGCTTCTGGGCGATCTGGGCGCGGGCATGGATATCGTCTCGGCCGGGGAATATGCGCGCGCCAGGGCGGCGGGCGTGCCGGGCGAGCGCATCGTCTTTTCCGGCGTCGGCAAGCTGGAACCCGAGATGCGCATGGCCTTGGAAGGCGGCATCCGACAGTTCAACGTCGAATCCGAGCCGGAGCTGGAGCTTTTGTCGCGCGTCGCGGCCTCGATGGGGGTCGAGGCGCCGGTCGCCGTGCGGGTGAACCCGGATGTCGATGCCAAGACGCATGAGAAGATCGCCACCGGCAAGTCCGAGAACAAGTTCGGCATTCCCATCGCCCGCGCGCGCGAGGTCTATGCGCATGCCGCGCGCCTGCCCGGGATCAAGGTGGTCGGCATCGACATGCATATCGGCAGCCAGCTGACCGACCTGGAGCCCTATCGCCAGGCCTATGCCAAGATGGCCGAGCTGACCCGCGCGCTGCGCGCCGACGGGCATGCGATCACCCGGCTCGACATGGGCGGCGGCCTGGGCATCCCATACCGGCGCGACAACAACGCCCCGCCGCTGCCCATCGAATACGGCCAGGTGATCCGCGATGCCGTGGGCGATCTGGGCTGCGAGATCGAGATCGAGCCCGGCCGCAACATCGCCGGCAATGCGGGCATCCTGCTGTCCTCGGTGATCTATCTGAAACAGGGCGAGGGGCGGGATTTCCTGATCCTCGACGCGGCGATGAACGACCTGATCCGGCCGGCGATGTATTCGGCGCATCACGACATCGTCCCGGTGCGCGAGGCGGCGCCGGGAGCCGCGGTCGCGCCGCATGACGTGGTCGGCCCGGTCTGCGAGACCGGCGACACCTTCCAGAAGGCGGTCGAGCTGCCGGCGCTGGGTCCGGGCGACCTGGTGGCGCTGCGCTCGGCCGGGGCCTATGGGGCGGTGATGGCCTCGGAATACAATTCCCGGCCGCTGGTGCCCGAGGTTCTGGTCAGCGGCGATCAATTCGCCGTCATTCGGGCGCGGCCGACGCTTGAGGAAATGCTGGGACGCGATACCATCCCGGAATGGCTCTGATCGCTCATTCCCGCGCCGCTGCGGCCGGGGGTTTCACACCCCCGGGCCCCCGTGGGATATTTGTCCAAGAAAGAAGCGGCCATGGCTGAACCGCGCCGTATCGGCTGGGCGGTCGGGCTGACCCGCGCCGGCATGTGGTGGGAGGCGCTGGCCGCGGCCTTCTGGCCCTTGGGCGTGTTGCTGGCGCTGGTGCTGGCGGCGCTGGCCTTCGGCGCGACCGATCTTTTCTCCTCGCGGGCGCTGATCTGGCTGATGGGTCTGGCGGCGCTGGCGGCCCTGCTGGCTGCGGGCTGGGGGCTGCGGCGCTTCCGCCGGCCTTCGGCCGAGGCGGCGCGGGAACGGGTGGACCTGGCCCTGCCGGGGCGGCCGCTTTCGGCGCTGCGCGACCGGGTCGCGGTGGGGGCCGGGGACGAGGGTGCGGACGCGCTGTGGCGCGCGCATCTGGCGCGGATGCAGGCCGCCGCCATGGCCGCGCGCCCGGTTGCGCCGGATGCGCGGCTGCGCTGGCGCGATCCGGTCGCGCTGCGGCTGGTCGGCCTGGTGGCGCTGGTCATGGCGCTGATCTTCGCGCCGCCCGGGCAGCTGGGGCAGGGCATCGCCGCGCTGGGTGCGACCTTCCGCCCCGCCCCCGAGGCGCGTCCGGGCCCCGAGGCCGGTCCGTCCTGGGAGGGCTGGGCCGAGCCCCCCGCCTATACCCGCCGCCCGACGCTTTACCTGAACGCCTTGCCCGAAGGGCAGCGGCTGGAATTGCCCAAGGGCTCGAAGCTGAGCTTCCGGCTTTACGGCGAGGGCGCCGAAATCGCGCAGGATATCGGCGCCGCGCTGCCGGGCGGCGAGCCCTCGGCGCCGGAATTCATGGCCGAGCGCGACGGGGTGATCGAGGTCGCGGGGCGGCGATTCGACGTGACCGTGCTGCCCGATGCCGCGCCGGCCGTCGCGCCCGGCAAGGCGCCCGAGCGGCGTGCCGACGGCCGGCTGGTGCAGGAATTCACCGCCAGCGACGACAACGGCATCGCGGCCGGGCAGGCGGTGATCGTGCTGGACCTGGATGCGGTCGACCGGCGCTTCGGCCTTGCCCCCGACCCCGAGCCGCGCGAGGCTGTGGCGCTGGACCTGCCGCTGCCCGCGACCGGCAGCCGCAAGGAGATCCGCGGCCGGCTGGTGGGCGATCTGTCGCGCCACCCCTGGGCCAACCTGCCGGTGACCGTCTCGCTGAGGGTGGAGGACGGCATCGGGCAGCAGGGCGCCTCGGCCCCGATGCGCATGGTGCTGCCGGGGCGGCGCTTCTTCGACCCCTTGGCGGCGGCGCTGATCGAGGTGCGGCGCGACCTGCTTTGGTCGCGCGGCAATGCCGGCCGCAGCGCCCAGGTCCTGCGCGCCGCCAGCTGGCAGCCCGAGGGCTTCATGGATGCCGAGCTTTACCAGGGATTGCAGGGCGCCGTCGGCGCGCTGGAATCCGGCAATCTGAGCGAAGAGGCGCGCAACAAGCTGGCGCAGCTGCTCTGGGACGCCGCCGTGGCGCTGGAGGATGGCGGACTGGCCGATGCGCTGGAGCGGATGAGCCAGGCGCAGGAGCGGCTTTCCGAGGCGATCCGCAACGGCGCCAGCCCCGACGAGATCCAGCGCCTGATGGACGAGCTGAAGCAGGCCACCGACGATTATCTGGACATGTTGGCGCAGCAGCAGGGGCAGGACCCTTCCGAGCGTTTCGACCGCTCGCCCCAGAACCGCCAGCAGATCACCGGCGACCAGATCCAGCAGATGATGGACGAGATCCACCGCCTGATGAACGAGGGCCGCATGGCCGAGGCGCAGGAATTGCTGGAGCAGTTCAACCGCATGATGCAGAACCTGCGGGTGACGCAATCCGAGGGCGGCGAGGGCGGGCGCCAGCGCCCCTCGGACCGGCTGGCCGAGACGCTGCGCGACCAGCAGAAGCTGGCCGACGAGGCGATGCGCCAGATGCAGGACCAATACGGCCAGTGGCAGCAGGGCGAGGAAGGCCAGGGCAGCCAGGACAACCAGCAGCTTGCCGACCGCCAGCGCGAGCTGCGCGAGGACTTGGGCCGCCAGCGCGGCTTGCTGCCCGGCCGCGGCACGCCGCAGGGCGAGGAGGCGCGGCGCCAGCTGGACGAGGCCGGCCGCGCCATGGAGGAGGCCGAGCAGGCGCTGCGCGAGGGGGATGCCGGCGGGGCGATGGAGCGGCAGGCCCAGGCCATCCAGTCCATGCGCGAGGGGATGCGGGCGCTTGGCGACATGATGGCGCAGGACCAGCAGCAGGGCCAGGATGGCGAGCCGCAGCAGGGCGGGCAGGAGAACGGTCCCGAAGGGCCCTCGGGCGATCCGCGCGGCCAGCGCGGACTGGCGCAGCCCTATGACCGCCGGCCGCAGACCGATCCGCTGGGCCGGGCGCTGTCGGGCGATGGCGGCTCGATCACCTCGGGCGACCCGCTGGCCGAGGGCGGCGATCCCTCGCGCAAGGCCCGCGAGCTGCAGGACGAGATCCGCCGCCGCAGCGGCGAGCGCGAGCGGCCCCGCGACGAACGCGACTATCTGGGCCGGTTGCTGGAGAGTTTCTGAGCCTGCCGCGGCTGGCGGTCGTTCGGGGCGCCGCGCCGGCGCGGCGGAGACTTCCCGACGCGGCCTGCCTGCCGGTCCCGGTCAGGGGCGCAGGGCCTCGGCAGCCTATTCCCCCCGGATGCGGTCATGCAGCCACAGCCGGCCGCGGTCGATCTGTTGGCGCCATTCCGCCAGCGGCCCGCCGCCCTCATCGGCCGGGATCTGCGGGGCCAGCGCATAGCTGGCCACCAGCCCCAGCGCCAGCATCGCGGCAAGGCCGAAGCCCGAGGCATAGCCCGTGCGGCGCGGCCTCGGCACGATCACAGGCACCGGCGCCTCGCGCGGGGCGGGCTCGGCGGCCGTGTCGGCCGGTGCCGCCTCTTCGGCAGCGGCGGGGCGCAGCAGGGGCAGGACGGGCGGTTCCTCGGCGGCCGCCCCGGCCGCGCCGCCGGGCAGGGACGGCGCCGAGCGAGTCAGGGTCGCGGCCAGTTCCTGGGCATCGGGCAGGATGGGAATGATCGGCTCGGGCTGGTCAAAGGCCGACGTGTCCTCGACCGGGGCGGCCAACGGCTCGGGCCGAGGGGACGGGTGCAGAGCTTGCGGATCTCCGGCTTCGGACTGCGGGACCGGATCCGCGGCCGGCTGCGAGGCGGCACCGATCCCGGCGGGCGGTTCCGCCTCCGGGCGGGCGGGGGCGGGCTCGGCCAGCGGGGCTTCGGTCACGGTGGTGGCGGGCCAGTCGATCGCCGGGCCGGCGGCCGCCTCTCCGTCGCCGGAAAGCGCGGGTTCGGCGGGCTGCGTTGCGTCGGCCGCGACATCAGGCGGGACAGCGGGCGGGGCCTCGGCCGCCTGCGTCGCGGGAATGTGATCGGGTTCGGCGGGCTGCGCCTCGGAGCGGCGGGCGCCCAGTTCGCGCGCGGCTTCCTCGCGCAGGATGGCCAGCACCGATTCGTCCAGCGGCCGGTTCAGCGCCGGGCGCGCCTCGGGGTCGTAGGGGCCGCGTTCCGGAGCAGCCGGCGACGGCGCGGATTTTCCCGGCCCCGGCTGGCGCCAGACATGGCTGCAGGCCGAGCATTCGACCTCGCGCCCCGAGGCGGGAATGGCGGATTCCGCGATCTCGTACTGGGCCGCGCAGCGGGGGCAGGTCAGGCGCATGGGCGGGTCTTTCGTCTCCGGACAGGGGCGGTTTCGGTCATGCGGGCGTCTCGCATTCGCCGCGCGACTGTTCTATCAAGCCACGAACCGCGCGCCAAGCAGCCCGCTCGGAAAGGCCCGCTCAGAAAGGGACGACCAGTGATCGAGATGCAGAACCTGTCCTTCGGCTACAGCGGCAACGATCCGTTGCTTGCCGATATGTCGCTGACGCTACAGCCGGGTTCCTTCCATTTCCTGACCGGCCCTTCGGGTGCGGGCAAGACCACCTTCCTGCGGCTCTGCTATGCCGAGCTGCTGCCGAGCGCCGGGCGCATGACGGCATTCGGCCAGGACGTGCGCGGGCTGTCGCGCGACGGCATCGCCGCGCTGCGCCGCCGGGTGGGGGTGGTGCATCAGGACACGCAATTCCTCGACCACCTGCCGGTGGCCGAGAACATCGCCCTGCCGCTGCTGGTCTCGGGCGAGCAGGTGGACATGCCGGCCCTGGGCGACCTGCTGGCTTGGGTGCAGCTGTCCGGCCATGCCCGCGCCATGCCGCCGGAACTGTCGGGGGGAGAGCGGCAGCGCGCCGCGCTGGCCCGCGCCGTCATCATGTCGCCCGACCTGATCCTGGCGGACGAGCCGACCGGCAACCTGGACTGGGACATGTCGATGCGGCTGCTGCAGCTGCTGATCGAGCTGAACCGCTCGGGCAAGGCGGTGCTGATCGCGACGCATGACCTGAACCTGATCCGCGCCGCCAAGCAGCAGGTGCAGGCGCGGGTGCTGCGCATCGCGGGCAAGAGGCTGCAACTGGCGGGGGCGGACCTGTGAAGAAAGCCGAACTGAAATCGCTCGACCTGGCGACGTTGTGGCGGGGGCTGACCCGGCCGGACCCGGCGGGAACGGACCGCGTGGTGCCGCCGACCGGCTTCACTGCGCAGCTGACGGTGTTCTCGGCCGGCGCCATGGCCTTTCTGGCGGTCTTTGCGCTGGCGCTGGCGCTGGCCACCGGCCGGCTGGCCGAACGCTGGTCGACCGAGCTGGCGCAGACCGTGACCGTGCGCATCTCGGCCCCCGAGGACCAGATCGACGAGCAGACCGTGACGGTGATGGAGGCGCTGAAGACCACCCCGGGCATCGCCGAGGCCAAGCTGCTGCCCGATGAGGAGGTGGAAAAGCTGCTGGAGCCCTGGTTCGGCCCCGATGTCCCGGTTGAGGCTCTGCCGGTGCCGAGGCTGATCGAGATCACCGAGGCCGCCGAGGGTTTCGATGCCGCCGCGCTGCGCCTGCGGCTGCAGGGCGAGGCGCCGGGCGCGGTGCTGGACGACCATACCCGCTGGCGCCAGCCGCTGGTCTCGGCGGCGAACCGGCTGCGGGTGCTGGGGCTCGTCTCGCTGCTGCTGATCGCTGCCGCCTCGGGGGCGATGATCACGCTGGCCGCGAAGGCGGCGCTGGCCGCGAACGGGCAGGTGATCCGGGTGCTGCGGCTGATCGGTGCGCGCGACATCACCATCGCCACCGCCTTCGTGCGCCGCTTTACCCGCCGCGCCGCCATGGGCGCGGCCGGGGGCACGGCGCTGGGGATGGCGGCCATCTGGGCGCTGCCCTCGATGGATCAGGCGGGAAGCTTCCTGACCGGGCTGGGGTTTCAGGGCTGGGGCTGGCTCTGGCCGCTGCTGGTGCCGCCCGCCGCCGTCGCGATCGGCTTTGCCGCCACCCGCTGGGCGGCGCTGAAGATGCTGCGCGAGGTGCGCTGATGAATCCCTACCATCCGCGCCCGCCTTCGCCCTTGGACTGGCTGCGCGCGGTGGTCTATTACCTTTACGCGGCGCTGGTGACCTTTGCGCTGGGGCTGTGGGGCCTGCCGCAGGTGCTGGTCCATCCCGAGCGCGCGCATCGCGTCGCCCGCCTGTGGCTGGACCAGATGCTGGGCGCGGCGCGGGTCATCCTGGGGGTGCGCATCGAATATCGCGGCACGCCGCCCGCGGGAGAATGCATCGTCGCCTCGAAGCATCAGAGCTTTCTCGACATCCTCGCGCTGGCCCACGCCTGTCCGCGCCGCGCCTTCGTGATGAAGCGCGAGGTGCTGCGCGTGCCGATCATGGGCTGGTTCGCCCGCAAGGTCGGCTGCATCCCCATCGACCGCGCGCGCGGCAAGGAGGCGATGAAGCAGATCATCGCCGGCATCGAGGCCGCCCGCGCCCGCCCCGAGGGTCTGGGCCAGCTCATCATCTATCCCGAGGGCACCCGCACCCGGCCGGGGCAGAAACTGCCCTACAAGCACGGCGCCGGCACGATCCAGCGCGCGACCGGCCTCTCCATCCATCCCGTCGCGGTGAATTGCGGCCTGTTCTGGCCCAAGCGCGGCATCCCGATCCGCGGCGGCACCGCGGTGATCGAGTTCCTGCCGCCGATCCCGGCCGGCCAGCGCTCGACCGCGGTGATGGAGCTTCTGGAGGCACGGATCGAGACCGCCAGCGACCGGCTGCTGGCCGAAGCGGGCGGCCCGCCGCCGGCCTGACGGCTGACGCAAGGTCAGGGGCGTTTTCGCCATTGCACCCGCGGCCGGTTGCGGTCCAACCTGCCCGGCGGATTCGCGGGCCTTCGGGCCAGAACAGGGGGACGGGATGCGTCCGATCATCGACATCGACCATGTTTCCAAGCGCTACGGCAGCGGCACGGTGGCGCTGAACGACGTCTCGCTGCAGATCGAGGAAGGCGAGATCCTGGCGCTGCTCGGCCCGAACGGCGCCGGCAAGACCACGCTGATCTCGATCATCTGCGGCCTGGTGGTGCCGACCGGCGGCACGGTGCGCGTCGGCGGCCACGACATCCGCACGGACTGGCGCGCGGCGCGCAAGCTGATCGGCCTGGTCCCGCAGGAGATCGCGCTGGAGCCCTTCGAAAGCGTCCTCGACTGCGTGCGCTTCACCCGCGGGCTTTACGGCGAGCCGCCGGACGAGGTCTATATCGAGCAATTGCTGCGCAGCCTGGCGCTGTGGGACAAGCGCGAGGCCAAGACGCGCGAGCTGTCGGGCGGCATGAAGCGCCGGGTGCTGATCGCCAAGGCGCTGTCGCACCGGCCCAAGGTGCTGTTTCTGGACGAGCCGACGGCGGGCGTGGACGTGACGCTGCGCCGCGAGATGTGGCAGGTGGTGCGCGAATTGCGCGCCGAGGGCGTGACCATCATCCTGACCACGCATTACCTGGAAGAGGCCGAGGACATGGCCGACCGCATCGGCGTCATCAACCGGGGCGAGCTCTTGCTGGTCAAGTCCAAGGACGAGCTGATGGGCGAATTCGGCAAGAAGCACCTGACCGTCTCGCTTTACGAACCGCTGGCGGCGCTGCCCGCCGAACTGGCGGGGCGCGGGCTGGTGCTTTCGGCCGACGGGCGCGAGTTGGGCTATGACTACGACACGAGGGCCGAGCGCACCGGCATCGCGCATCTGCTGGCCGAACTGGCCGAGCGCGGCATCGCCGTGCGCGACGTCTCGACCAAGCAGAGCAGCCTCGAAGAGATCTTCATGTCGCTGGTCGAGGAGGAAACCGCATGAACTGGCGTTCCGCCCGTGCCGTCTTCAACCACGAGATGGCGCGGTTCTTCCGCACGATCTGGCAGTCGCTGGCCTCGCCGGTGCTGTCGACGGTGCTGTATTTCGTCGTCTTCGGCGCCGCCATCGGCGGGCGCATCCAGGCGGTCGAGGGCGTGGCCTATGGCGCCTTCATCGTGCCGGGGCTGATGATGCTGACGGTGCTGCAGCAATCGGTGGCCAATGCCAGCTTCGGCATCTACTTCCCGAAATTCGCCGGCACGATCTACGAGATCCTCGTCGCGCCCACCGGCTGGATCGAGGTCACGCTGGGCTTTGTCGGCGCCGCCGCCACCAAGGCCGTGATGATCGCGCTGGTGATCCTTCTGACCAGCTTCTGGTTCACCGGCGTGCATATCGCGCATCCGTTCTGGATGCTGGCCTTCCTGGTCCTGACCGCCGTCGCCTTCTCGCTCTTGGGCTTCATCATCGGCCTTTGGGCCAAGAATTTCGAGCAGTTGCAGATCGTGCCGATGATGGTCATCACGCCGCTGGTGTTCCTGGGCGGCGCCTTCTACTCGGCCTCGATGCTGCCGCCCTTCTGGGAGGGGGTCGCCAAGCTCAACCCGGTGCTCTACCTGATCTCGGGCTTCCGCTGGAGCTTCTTCGGCTTTGCCGACGTGCCGGTGGGCCTGTCGCTGGCCGCGGTGGCGCTGATGATCCTGGTCTGCATGGGTGCGATTCGCTGGATCTTCCTGACCGGCTGGCGGCTGCGGGAGTGATCCCCGTCGCGCCGCCGGGCCGCGCCTGAGCGCGCGCCTGCGGCCGATGCGCCGCCCCTTTACGGCCGGCAGGGCGTTCCGGCCTTGGCCATCTGTGCTGCGTGCCGGCCAAGCGCCGCCGCCTGCTGCTGCAGCCAGGCATCCGCCGCCTGGCGTCCCTGCGCCTGCAGTCGCCGGTGGTATTCCGGCCGCAGCCGCTCGCGGCTGGCCGAGATCGAGCAGTCGGCCGTCCGCACCGGCTTCTTGCCCGCCTTGCCGGCGGGCGCGCCGCCGTTCGGCGCGGTCTGCTGTTCCAGCAGGTCGCCCTGATGCATGATCATCGCCTGGTTGCCGGCGTCGAACCACGGCGTCTGCGCGGCCGCTGCGCCAGCCCAGATCATGGCCGCGGCGACCGCGGCCCATCCTTGTCCCGACATGGCTGTCCTCCTTGGGTCCAGCCTGCCATGAAACCGCGCCCTCGTCACCCCGCTGGGTGCGTTTCAGCGCCGGCACAGCCGGGTCTGCGGGTCCAGCCGGACATATTCCCGCGCCGAGATCTTCTGCATCTGCAGCGAGTGCTTCCAGCGCGCATTCCACATCTGCAGGATGCCGTTGCGGTAATATTGCGCCATCAGCTCGTCCACGATCGGCGGGATGATCCGGGTGCCCGGCAGCCGCGGGGCATGGAATCCCACCGTCGCATTCGGTCCCAGGCAGGCGTTCGGCAGGGTGATGTAGATGGTGCAGGCCGAGCGGCAATAGCCCCGCACCTCGACCGGGCGGCCGCTGGCCGCCAGCCGGTTGCGATACCGGATCGCCTCGACCACGTTGCCGCCGCGGTTGTTCATGATCACGATGGGCTCGCCCCGGCCGCGCTGCTGGGCCTGCGCCTCGGGCGCGGCCAGCAGGACCAGGGTCAGCAGCAGGGCAAGGCAAGCGGAAATCCGGGGCATGAGGGCGCGCATCCTGTTCGTCATCCCCGCCGATATGCCCGTTCCGGCGCGCAAGGCCAAATGACGTTCCGGCGAGCCGCGCTTCCTGCTTAACAAGCGGCCCGCTTGCCACTATATGCCGCGCATCATGAGCCAGAACCCGCCCCTGTTGCGCCCCGATCTAGCCCCCAGCCCGATCTTCGACTCTGCACAAGGGGAGGGGGGGCGAAGGGACGGGCAACCGACCATCGGCATGGTCAGCCTCGGCTGTCCCAAGGCGCTGGTGGACAGCGAGCGCATCCTGACCCGCCTGCGCGCCGAGGGCTATGCCATCAGCCCCGATTACAAGGGCGCCGGCGCGGTGATCGTGAACACCTGCGGCTTCCTCGATTCGGCCAAGGCCGAGTCCCTGCAGGCCATCGGCGAGGCGCTGTCGGAAAACGGCAAGGTGATCGTCACCGGCTGCCTGGGGGCCGAGCCGGAATACATCACCGGCGCGCACCCTTCCGTGCTGGCGGTGACCGGCCCGCAGCAATACGAGCAGGTGCTGGACGCGGTGCATTCCGCCGTGCCGTCCGCGCCCGATCCGTTCGTGGACCTGCTGCCGGCCTCGGGCGTCAAGCTGACCCCGCGCCATTACAGCTATCTGAAGATCTCCGAGGGCTGCAACCACGCCTGCAAGTTCTGCATCATCCCCGACATGCGCGGCAAGCTGGTGTCGCGCCCGGCGCATGCGGTGATCCGCGAGGCCGAGAAGCTGGTCGAGGCCGGCGTGCGCGAGCTGCTGGTGATCTCGCAGGACACCTCGGCCTACGGGCTCGACCGCAAGTTCGCCGAGGAGCGCGGGCATCGCGCGCATATCACCGACCTGGCCCGCGACCTTGGCCAACTCGGGGCCTGGGTGCGGCTGCATTACGTCTATCCCTATCCGCATGTGCGCGACCTGATCCCCTTGATGGCCGAGGGGCTGGTGCTGCCCTATCTGGACATCCCCTTCCAGCACGCCCATCCGGACACGCTGCGCCGCATGGCCCGGCCCGCGGCGGCGGCCAAGACGCTGGACGAGATCGCCGCCTGGCGCGCCGTCTGCCCCGAGATCACCCTGCGCTCGACCTTCATCGTCGGCTATCCCGGCGAGACCGAGGCCGAGTTCCAGACCCTGCTGGACTGGCTGGACGAGGCGCAGCTGGACCGCGTCGGCTGCTTCCAATACGAGAACGTCAAGGGCGCGCGGGCGAACGACTTGCCCGACCACGTGCCCGACGAGGTCAAGCAGGACCGCTGGGACCGTTTCATGCAGAAGGCGCAGGCGATCTCCGAGGCGAAGCTGGCCGCGAAGCTCGGCAGCCGCATCGAGGTGATCGTGGACAGCGTCGATGCCGAAGGCGCCACCTGCCGGACCAAGGCCGATGCGCCGGAAATCGACGGCAACCTGTTCATCGACCAGGGCTTCGAGGATCTGACCCCCGGCGACATCGTGACGGTGACGGTGGACGAGGCCGGCGAATACGACCTCTGGGGCCGGCTCTGACCGGCGATGACCGCCCCGGTTGTGGCGCGGGCCCGGCTGGCTTATCAGGGGCGGCAGCGACGCAACAAGGCGGCACGGATGAACTGGGACCCTGAAGGCAAGCCCCGCAAACCCGATTTCCTGGGCATCGGCGCCCAGAAGGCCGGCACCACCTGGCTGTCGCAGATGCTGAGCCAGCATCCCGAGGTCTGGACGCCTCCGTTCAAGGAGGTGCAGTTCTTCAACCATCGCTTTATCGAGGAGCATCGCAAATGGCTGCCCTGGCATTTCCGCCGCGGCCGCCAGAACATCGAGAAACGCTGGGCCGCCCGCGGCGAGGAGATGCCGCGCCACATGGTGCGCTATCTTGACCGCATCACCCGCGAGCCGATGTTCACCAACCATTGGTACAAGCTGGTCTTCGCCCCGGCGCCCGAGGGGGCAAAGGCGATCGACGTCACCCCGGAATATTCGACCCTTCCGCCGGAAGGCGTGGATTTCGTGGCGAAATTCCTGCCGCAGGCGAAGTTCGTCTATATCATCCGCCATCCGGTGGATCGCGCCATCTCGCAGCTCAAGATGAACCTGACCCGCGCGCGCCGCCGCCCGAAGGGCGTCGAGGACTGGCTGCGCGAGGTCGAGGATCCGGTGCTGATGGATCGCGGCGACTACATGCGCTATGTGCCGCGCTGGAACGCGCACTTCGGCCCCGACCGGCTGCTTTACATGCCCTTCGGCATGATCGCCCGCGATCCCCTGGGCTTCCTGCGCCGGGTCGAGGATTTCCTGGGCCTGGCCCCGCATGATTATCGCGATGTCGGCAAGAAGGTCTTCGCCTCGGACAACGCGCTGGTGGTGCCCGACAAGGCCCGCGCCCGGCTGCGCGAGAAGCTGGAACCGCAGTTCGAGTTTCTCGACCGGACCTTCGGGCCGGAATTCACCCGGCAGTTCCGCTGAGCCTTCCCCTTTCGCCGCTGCTCGACTACATAGCGCGCAACTTCACGGGTTCAGCAACGAGGAAAGATCATGGCCTCCTACCAGTTCGTTTACCACATGGACGGGGTGTCCAAGACCTATCCGGGCGGGAAGAAGACCTTCGAGAACATCCGCCTGAACTTCCTGCCCGGCGTCAAGATCGGCGTCGTCGGCGTGAACGGCGCCGGCAAGTCGACGCTGCTGCGCATCATGGCCGGCATCGACAAGGACTTCACCGGCGAGGCCTGGGCCGCCAAGGGCGCGACCGTCGGCTACCTGCCGCAAGAGCCGCAGCTGGACCCGGCCCTGAACGTGCGCGGCAACGTCATGGAGGGCGTCAAGGCCAAGCAGGCCAAGCTCGACCGCTACAACGAGCTGGCCATGAACTACTCGGACGAGACCGCCGACGAGATGGCGAAGCTGCAGGACGAGATCGACGCCGAGAACCTCTGGGATCTCGACAGCCAGATCGACGTCGCCATGGAGGCGCTGCGCTGCCCGCCGGACGATGCCGACGTGGAAAGCCTGTCGGGCGGCGAACGCCGCCGGGTGGCGCTGTGCAAGCTGCTGCTGGAACAGCCCGACATGCTGCTTCTGGACGAACCGACCAACCACCTGGACGCCGAGACCATCGCCTGGCTGCAAAAGCACCTGATCGAATATCCCGGCACCATCCTGATCGTCACCCACGACCGCTATTTCCTCGACGACATCACCGGCTGGATCCTGGAACTCGACCGCGGCCGCGGCATCCCCTACGAGGGCAATTACTCGGCCTGGCTGGAGCAGAAGGCCAAGCGGCTGGAACAGGAAGCCCGCGAGGACAAGGCCAAGCAGAAGACGCTGGAGCGGGAACTGGAATGGATCCGCGCCGGCGCCAAGGCGCGTCAGGCCAAGCAGAAGGCCCGGATCAACGCCTATAACGAGCTGGCCAGCCAGTCCGAACGCGAGAAGCTGACCCGCGCCCAGATCATCATCCCCAATGGCGAGCGGCTGGGCAACAAGGTGATCGAGGTCGACGGCCTGAAAAAGGCCATGGGCGACAAGCTGCTGATCGAGGACCTGACCTTCAGCCTGCCGCCGGGCGGCATCGTCGGCGTGATCGGCCCGAACGGCGCCGGCAAGTCGACGCTGTTCAAGATGCTGACCGGGCAGGAAAAGCCCGATGCCGGCGAGATCAGCTACGGTGACACGGTGAAGCTTTCCTACGTGGACCAGTCGCGCGACGCGCTGGACCCCAACAAGACGGTGTGGGAGGAAATCTCGGGCGGGGCCGAGCAGATCGAGCTGGGCGACGCGACGATGAACAGCCGCGCCTATTGCTCGGCCTTCAACTTCAAGGGCGGCGACCAGCAGAAGAAGGTCGGCCTGCTTTCGGGCGGCGAACGCAACCGCGTCCACATGGCGAAGCTGCTGAAGTCCGGCGGCAACGTGCTGCTGCTGGACGAACCGACCAACGACCTGGACGTCGAGACGCTGCAGGCGCTGGAGGCGGCGCTGGAGGATTTCGCCGGCTGCGCGGTCATCATCTCGCACGACCGCTTCTTCCTCGACCGGCTCTGCACGCATATCTTGGCCTTCGAGGGCGACGCCCATGTCGAATGGTTCGAGGGCAATTTCGAGGATTACGAGGCCGACAAGGTCCGCCGCCTCGGCCCGGATTCCATCGAACCGAAGCGGGTGAAATACAAGAAGTTCACGCGCTAGGGCCGGCGCCCTGTGCAGGGTGCGCCCTAGCGCACCTTGCCCTTCCAGCCCGGCGGCCGCTTCGCCACCCAGGCGAAGAAGCGCGCCAGTTCGGGATGGCCGCGCAGCGCCTCGACCGTGTTGTATTGCCGTGCAAGCTCGGTCTCGCTCAGCTTGCGATGGATGGTCGAGTGGCAGACCTGATGCAGCAGCACCATCTCGCCGCCCTTGCCGCCGCGCAGCTTGGGAACCAGATGGTGCCGGCTTTGCGGCACGCCCGGCGGGATCGGCCGCCCGCAAAGCGGGCAGACCGGGTTCATGGCTTCAGGCCCATTCCCAAGGCAGGGTGAACTGGCCCAGGCAATCGGCCACCGCCTTGTCATTCACCGTGCCCCGCCGCGCCAGCCTTGCCACCAGCCCGCGTTTGCGGTCGTCCACCACCTCGGCCACCTCGACCGCCAGCCCGGCCCCGGCCAGCGCCTCGTCGTAGACGCGCTTGATCGCCAGCTTGCGCAGGTCGGGCTTGAAGATCTTGCCCACCGCGGTCTTGGGCAGTTCCGGCAAGATCTCGATATGCTTCGGAACGGCGGCGCGTTCGTGAATATGGGCGCGGGCATGCTCCATCAGCTCGTCCAGGCCGACCTCGGCCCCGGCGACCAGTTCGACATAGGCGCAGGGCAGCTCGCCCGCGAAGCTGTCGGGCTGGCCGATGGCGCCGACCGAGGCGACCTTGGGATGCGACAGCAGCGCGTCCTCGATCTCGGCGGGGTCGATGTTGTGGCCGCCGCGGATGATCAGGTCCTTGGCCCGGCCGGTGATCCACAGATAGCCGTCGGCATCCATCCGGCCCAGATCCCCGGTGCGCAGGAAGCGCCCCTCGGCAAAGAGGTCCTTGTTCTTGTCGGCCTCGGTATAGGTCGAGCCCTCGAAGACGCCGGGATTGGCGATGCAGATCTCGCCGATCTCATCGGTGGCGCATTCGCGGAAGCCGCCGTTCTGGCGCTGCAGGATCCGGACATGGGTATAGGGCAGGGGCAGGCCGACGGAGCCGACCTTCTTCAGCCCGTCGATGGGGTTGCAGGACACGAGGCAGGTCGCCTCGGTCAGCCCGTAGCCCTCGGCGATCTCGACCCCGGTCGCGGCCTTGAAGCGGTTGTAAAGCTCGATCGGCAAGGGCGCCGAGCCCGAGATCGCGGTCTTCAGCGACGAGACATCGGCATCGACCGGGCGCTGCATCAGCGCGGCGATGGCCGTGGGCACGGTAATCAGGAAGGTCGCCTGCCAGCGTTCGATCAGCTTCCAGAAGTTGTCGAATACTCCCTCGCCGCGATAGCCGGCCGGCGTCGGCATGACCAGCTGCGCGCCCGACATCAGGCAGGACATCAGAACCGGATAGGCCGCGAAGACGTGGAACATCGGCAAGGGGCACATCAGCACGTCGGTTTCACTGAACAGCAGCGTGCCGCCCAGCCAGCCGTTGTAGACCATGCCCGATTGCTTGTGCTGGGCGACCTTGGGCATGCCGGTGGTGCCGCCGGTGTGGAAGAAGGCGGCGACGCGGTCCTCGGCCGGTTCGTCGAAGGTCAGGCGGTTGTGCTTCTGGGCGCTGGCGGCGGCTTCGAAATCCATCACCTTGGCATGGTGCCGGGTCGGGACCTTGGGCCGCATCAGCGGCACCAGCAGGCGCTTGACGCCGGTCAGATAGCCGCGCAGGTCCACCTCAAGCACGGTCTGCACGTTCGGGGCCTGCGCCACCGCCTCGGCCGCCTTCTGGGCGACTTCGGATTTCGGGAAGCTCTTCAGCGTCACCAGCACCCTGGCGCCGCTCTCGCGCAGGATGGCGGCGATGTGGTCGGGTTCCAGCAGCGGGTTGATCGGGTTGACGATCCCTGCCGTCGCCCCGGCCAGCAGCACGATCGGCGCCTCGATGCAATTGGGCAGCAGATAGGCCACCACATCCCCCGGCCCGACGCCCAGGCTGCGGAACAGGTTCGCCGTCTCGGTCACCCGCTCATGCAACTCGGTCCAGGTCAGCGTGCGGGCCGGAGCCTTCGGGTCCGAGAACAGCTGGAAGCTGGTCGCCGGGCGCTGGGGATGGCGGTCGCGGGTCTCGGTCAGGGCCTGATAGACCGTCTGCGGCACCTGGCGTTGCGCATAGGGCATCTCCGTCTCGACCGCATCGCGGTCTGCGACGTTCGCGAACCTGACCATTATCCTACCTCCCAGTTCTTCCTCCCGGGGTCGCGCCCCGCCGAGAGGCAGAATGGTCCAACTATCAGCGTGCTGGCAAGCGTTCCGCCACGCCAGCCGGGCGGCGAACGCAGCGTCGCGGCCGGCAGGGGTCAGGTCTGGGGAATGCGCAGGGTCTGGCCGGGATAGATCTTGTCGGGATGGCTGAGCATGGGCTTGTTGGCCTCGAAGATCTCGGGATAGCGGCTGGCCTTGCCCAGGTATTTCTGCGCGATGGCCGAAAGCGTCTCGCCCTTTTGCACGGTATGGAACACCGGGGCCGCTGCGGTCGGGGCGGGGGCTTCCGTGCCGGCGCCCTCGGCCAGCTCGACCCGGGCGATGCCCTTGATGTTGCCCACCGCCAGGATCAGCTTCTCCAGCGTCTCCTGATTGCGCGCCTTGCCCGAGATCACCACCGTGTCGCCGCGCAGTTTCAGGTGCACGTCCTTGCCGGTCAGGCCCAGGGCGGACAGTTCGGCCTTGAGCGCCGCCACCTTGCGGTCGGTGTCGCTTTGCGCGGGCTGCGCGGGCGCCTCCAGCGCCTCGGCTTCCGAACCGAAAAGCGATTTGCCGGCGTCCTTCACGAAATCCCAGATAGCCATGACCTCTCCTTTCAGGCTGCGTCTCGGGCGGCAACGCTCCGCCGATCCGCCGGTTCCAGACAAATTTAAGCAATCAGAAGTTGAGAAAATGGACCGTCGCTCCTAGCTTCTGCCCGTCTAGAGGAAATCGAATGTTGAACACATCTGCTAAATTCCTGCTTTTTGTCGCATTTCTTGGCTTGGGGGTGCCTGCCGCCTGGGCGGAAGGGGTGCGAATCTCGACGAAATCGGTCGGGCCCGGCGGGGCGGGCCCGGGGACGGTCACCTGCTACCAGACCTCGATGCCTGAAAACGAGGCAGCGGTGCGCGCCACCAACGCCACCCGCCAGGCGCGGGGGCTGCCGCCCCTGCGGTCCAACCGGGATCTTGCCGCGGCGGCGGCGCGCCATGCCTGCGACATGGCCAAGCGGGGGGTGATGTCGCATCGCGGCAGCAAGTCCTCGGGGCCGATGCAGCGGCTGAAGAGTCAGGGCTACAAGCCCCGCGTCGCGGCCGAAAACATCGCCGCCGGTCCCTGGGGGCAAGAGCGCGTGCTGCAGGAATGGGCGCGTTCCAGGGGCCATCTTGCCAATATCCTGATCCCGCAGGCCCGGCATTACGGCATCGGCAAGGCGGTCGGGGCGGATGGCAAGACCGTGTTTTGGGCGGCGGTCTACAGCGCCCCGCGCTGAACGGACCCGCCCCGGCCTCCCAGCCGCGGCGCTTTCCGGATGCGACCCTGCCCCGGTATTGCCGGTTCCCCGCTGCCGTGCCGAGAAGGCCAAGGTGGGCGGAGAGGGGTGGATCCGCCCCACCGCGCCGCGAGACCAGCCGCTTGACCGAGGCCCTCGCGCGGCCATCATCACGGCGCTTGCGGTTGCAGGCCCGCGCGGCAGGGGCGATCTCCCGTTGCCGTTGCCATGGAAGGGCGGAGTCGGTCCGGCAGCGCCCGGAAGCCCGGTTGCCTGACGGGAGCCCGGAAACCCCGCAGCCCGATCGATTCACGCGAGGCCGTTTCGCCGCCGTTTCCCTTGCTGCGGTTGCGGGCTCGCCGCGGCCCTCACGACGCCCCCGGGGTGCGCCGAACGACATGGACCGCAGGCTGGAGAGGGTCTTCACAGCTGCTGCGCCGTTGTCGAATTGCCGGAGCGTGGATCGCCGGGCCGGCTCCTCGCCACGACGCCGGGGGTATGCGGGGGGGGGGATCATGGCCGGGCCATGAAACGGGCCTGCCTTCACCATGGCCGGGCGGCGGGAATCTCGGGGCGGCCGTCGCCTCCCCGCATCGCGCCTGTCGCCTGGCCGCCGCTTACGCGGTTTCCGCCGCGCCTTCGGTGAATTGCAGCCGCGCCAGCCGGGCATAAAGCCCGCCCTGCGCCACCAGCTCCTCGTGCCGGCCCTGCGCCACGATCCGGCCGTGGTCGAAGACCACGATGCGGTCGGCCTTCTTCACCGTTGCCAGCCGGTGCGCGATGATGATCGTGGTGCGCGAGCGGGCCAGTTCGTCCACGGCATGCTGCACCAGCCGCTCGGATTCGGCATCCAGCGCCGAGGTCGCCTCGTCCAGGAGCAGGATCGGCGCGTCGCGCAGGATGGCGCGGGCGATGGCGATGCGCTGCTTCTGCCCGCCGGACAGCATCACGCCGCGCTCGCCGACGAAACTGTCATAGCCCTGGGGCAGCAGGCGCAGGAACTCGTCGGCATGGGCGGCGCGGGCGGCAGCCTCGACCTCGGCATCCGAGGCGCCGGGGCGCCCGAAGCGGATATTCTCGCGCGCGGTGGCGGCAAAGATCACCGGATCCTGCGGCACCAGCGCGATGGCCTGGCGGAAATCGGCCCGCGCCATGGCGCGCAGGTCGATGCCGTCGATGCGCACCGTGCCGGCATCCGGGTCCCAGAAGCGCAGCAGCAGCTGGATCACCGTGGTCTTGCCGGCGCCCGAGGGACCGACCAGCGCCACCGTCTCGCCGGGGCGGATGTCCAGCGTCACGCCCTCCAGCGCCGAACGGTCGGGGCGCGAAGGATAGTGGAAGGTCACCTCCTCGAAGCCGATGGCGCCCTTGACCGGGCGGGGCAGGGTGACGGGATCGGCCGGATCGGTCAGCGTGTCCTGCGTGGTCAGCAGCTCGGTCAGCCGTTCGGTGGCGCCGGCGGCGCGCTGCAGCTCGCCCCAGATTTCCGACAGCGCGCCGACGGCGCCGGCGACCAGCACCGCATAGATGACGAACTGCACCAGTTCGCCCACCGTCATCGCCTCCATGCGCACGTCGCGCGCCCCGACCCAGAGCACGCCCAGCACGCCCGAGAAGATCAGGAAGATCACGATCACCGTCATCACCGTGCGCGTCCTGACCCGGCTGAGCGCCGCGTCGAAGGAGCGGTCGGTGACCTCGGCGAAACGCGCGCGGGTCGGTCCCTCATGGGTGAAGGCCTGCACGGTCTGCGCCGAGAGCAGGCTTTCCGAGGCCGCGCCCGAGGACAGCGCGATCCAGTCCTGGTTCTCGCGCGAGAGCTTGCGCAGCCGCCGGCCCAGCACGACGATGGGCACCACGATCAGCGGCACCAGCAGCAGCACCAGGCCGGACAGCTTGGCCGAGGTCCAGACCAGCATCACCATGCCGCCGGCCAGGATCAGGAAATTGCGCAGCGCGATCGAGACCGAGGAACCGATCACCGACTGGATCAGCGTGGTGTCGGTGGTGATGCGGCTGATGATCTCGCCGGTCAGCACCCGCTCGTAGAAGGCCGGGCTCATGGCGATGACCCGGTCGAAGACCGCCTTGCGGATATCGGCGACCACCCGCTCGCCCAGCCGGGTGACGAGATAGTAGCGCATCCCCGTCCCCAGCGCGAGCAGCCCGACGATGGCCAGCGCCGCGCCGAAATACTGGTCCAGCAGATGCGCCCCGGCGTCGAAACCGTCGACCACCCGCCGCACGGCCAGCGGCAGGACCAGGCTGATCGCCGCCGTCACCGCCAGCGCGACCAGCGCCGCCGCCAGCAGCCCGCGATAGGGGCGGATGAAGGGCCAGAGCGCGCGGAGCGCGCCGATGCGGCGCGTGGTGGGGCGGTCGGCGATGATCGGGGTGCCGCGGGCCATGCTTGTCTTCCTTTGCCGTTCGGGCGGCCGGGCCGGGGGTGCGCGCGGCGCCCGGCCGGTTCCGGCATGCCGGTGCTTCAGATATCCCGCGTGCCGCCCGCGAGCTCCAGGATCACATCCCATTCCGCCTCCGAGACCGGCTGCACGGACAGGCGCGAATTGTTGACCAGCACCATCTCGGCCAGCCGCGGCTCGGCCTTGGCCTCGTCCAGCGAGACGGGGCGGTTGACGCGGGCGACGGCCCGGACATCGACGCATTCCCATTTCGGGTCCGCGGCGGTCGAGTCGGGATGCGCCTCGGCCACGACCTCGCAGATGCCGACGATCTCCTTGCCGATGTTCGAGTGGTAGAAGAAGCCGCGCTCGCCCTTCTTCATGGCGCGCATGTTGTTGCGGGCCTGATAGTTGCGCACCCCGTCCCATTGCTCGCCCTTGTCGCCGCGGGCGATCAGGTCGTCGAAGCTGAAGACGTCAGGCTCGGATTTGAACAGCCAATACGCCATCAGCCGATCACCTTCTTCCATTCGATCACCTCGACCGAGGCGAACAGGTCCGCCGCCTTGTAGGGGTCCTGCGCCGCCCATTCCTTGACCTGGGTCAACCCCTCGGCCTCGACCACCAGCAGCGAGCCGCGCATCTCGCCCTCTTCGATCAGCGGACCGGCCATCTGCAGGCCGGGCTGCGCCCTGAGAAAGGCCAGGTGCTTTTCACGGGTGTCGAGACGGGTTTGCAGCTTGCCGGGATGGTCGCGGCAGATCACGGCGAAAAGGGGCATCATTCCTCCTTGAGCGGGCGGTTCAGCAGAAAATCCAGCGCATGTTCCATGGCGATGCGGCCCTCGGCAAGGCCCGCGACCAGATTCGAGATCGGCATCTCGATCCCCAGCCTTTCGGCCAGTTGGGTGACGGCGCGGGCGGTGGCGGCGCCCTCGACCGTGGTGCCGGCGGCGAAGGGGCGGCGCGATCCCAGCGCCAGGCCATAGCGGAAATTGCGCGACTGTTCCGAGGTGCAGGTCAGCACCAGATCGCCCAGGCCCGACAGGCCGGGCAGCGTCTCGGGCCGGGCGCCGAGCGCAGTGGCCAGCCGCAGCATCTCGGCAAAGCCGCGGGTGACGATGCTGGCCCGCGCGCTGTCGCCATAGCCCGCGCCGATGGCGGCGCCGGCGGCGATGGCGATGATGTTCTTCAGCGCGCCGCCCAGCTCGGCCCCGGCGACGTCGGTGGTGCGGTAAAGCCGCAGCGTGGCGGTGGACAGCTGGCGTTGCAGCGCCTCGGCCGCGCCGGCGTCGGCGCAGGCCAGCGTCAGCGCCGTGGGCAGGCCGCGGGCGATGTCGGCGGCGAAGCTGGGGCCGGTCAGCACCGCCACCGTGGCATGCGGGCAGGCGGCGGCGATCAGCGCCGAGGGCCCGGTCAGCGTGGCCAGGTCGATGCCCTTGGCGCAGCTGACCAGATTGCGGCGGTCGAAGCGCCCGCCGTGCTCGGCCAGGAAGCCGCCCAGCACCTGCGCGGGCAGCGCGAGCAGCACGGTTTCGGCCGCGATCTGCTCCAGCCGGTCGGTGACGCGTAGCGCGGGCGGCAGCGAGACGCCGGGCAGGCGCGGGTTCTCGCGCGTCGCGGTCCAGCCGGTGTCGCGACCCCAGAGCGTGACCGGCCCCTTGCCTGCCAGCGAAACCGCCAGCGCCGTTCCGAAGGCGCCGGCCCCGATCACCGCGACGCTCATGCCTTGGCCCCCCGCTTGCCGGCGCCCAGCATCGGCGCGGCCGTCCGGTCCAGCGGCCAGCGCGGGCGCGCGGCCAGATCCATGCCGTCGCGCCGGCCGGCCCGGTAAGCCTCGATCCCGGCCCAGGCGATCATCGCGGCATTGTCGGTGCAAAGCCGCAGCGGCGGGGCGAGGAAGGACGCGCCCGCCTCGGCCGCGACCGCCTGCAAGGCCGTGCGCAGCGTCTCGTTGGCCGCGACGCCGCCGGCCACGGCCAGCGCCGGAGCGGGCGCCAGCGCCAGCGCGCGGCGGGTCTTTTCCGCCAGCACCTCGGCCACCGCCGCCTGAAAGCCGGCGCAAAGATCGGCGCGGTCCTGCTGGTGCAGGCCGCCCTGTGCCGCGACCAGTTCGTCGCGCTGGCGCAGGACGGCGGTCTTGAGGCCGGAAAAGCTCAGGTCGCAGCCCGGCCGGTCCAGCAGCGGCCGGGGCAGGGCGAAGCGCCGGGCATCGCCGGCGCGCGCGGCGTCCTCGACCGAGGGGCCGCCCGGCTGCGGCAGGCCCAGCAGCTTCGCCACCTTGTCGAAAGCCTCGCCCGGGGCATCGTCGATGGTGCCGCCGAGCCGGGCGAAATCCTCGGGGCCGTCCACGCGCAGGAACTGGCAATGCCCGCCCGAAACCAGCAGCAGCAGATAGGGATAGGCGACACCGTCGGTCAGCCGCGGCGTCAGCGCATGGCCGGCAAGGTGGTTCACGCCGATCAGCGGCAGGCCGCTGCCCGCCGCCAGCCCCTTGGCCAGCATGACCCCCGACAGCACGCCGCCGATCAGCCCCGGCCCGGCGGTGACGGCGATGCCGTCCAGATCCGACAGGCGCAGCCGCGCCTGGGCCAGCGCCTCCTCGACGCAGAGGTCAAGCTTCTCGGCATGGGCGCGGGCGGCGATCTCGGGCACCACGCCGCCGAAATCGGCATGCAGCGCCGTCTGGCCCGCCACCACCGAGGCCAGGATCGTCCGGTCGTCGCGCACCACGGCGGCGGCGGTATCGTCGCAGCTGCTTTCTATGCCCAGAAAGGTCAGTCCCATGCTCATCCTTGTTCCCGCGCCGCCAAGGGCCTAGGCAAGGGGGAAGTAACACCTTGTCAGGCCGATTGCCATGCCGCCCAACCCCGCGCCCATCCTGCTGCTGACCCGGCCCGAACCGGCCTCGCGGCGATTTGCCGCAGGGCTGGGACAGCCGGGGCTGAAGGTGCTGATCTCGCCCGTGCTGCGCATCCGGCCGGTCGCGCATGACGCCGCGCGGTTGGCGGCGGCGCGGGGGCTGGTCTTTACCTCGGTCAATGCCGTGCCGGCGGCGGGGCAGGGGCGCGGGCGGCCGGCGATCTGCGTCGGCCCGGCCACGGCCGAGGCGGCGCGGGCCGCGGGTTTCGACGTCACCGAGGGGCCGGGCGACGCGGCGCGGATGCTGCCGCTGCTGGAGGGGCTGGGCAAGGGCTGGCTGCATCCGCACGGCGCCCATGTCGCCAAGGTGCTGCCGGTGCCGGGCATGGTGGTCTATGACCAGCTGCCCCAGCCGCTGGACGGGCCGGCGCGGGCGGTGCTGGCGGGCGCGGCGCCGGTGATCCTGCCGCTGTTCTCGCCCCGCTCGGCGCGGATACTGGCGGATCAGGCGGCGGGGGCGCGGGCGCCGCTGTGGCTGGCGCCGATCAGCGCCGCGGCGCGCGAAGCCTGGACGGGGCCGGCGGCGCAGGTCGCGCTGGCGCCCACGCCCGACGCGGAGGGGATGCTTTGCGCGATCCGGCGCCTGCTGGCAACGGAACAATCCGCATGAGGGCGGGTTGAGGCGCCACGCCCCCGCGACTAGACTGCCGGCGGGAGCCAGGCATGATCGCGGGCGGAGGGGGCAGGGCCTGCCCCGGCAGCCGGGCTGCGACACGAAAGGGAACGGGGAAGAATTGTGAAGAAGCCAGAAACCAATTCCAGCGAGAACAAGGCAAGCCCCGGAAAAGACGGAAAGAAAAAAGCGGTTTCGGGCGCGGCGATCGACAGCCGCCCGGTCAGCGCCGGCGAGGGCGCCGCCGCCCTGAAGCCCGAGCCCAAGCCGCAGATCGAATCGAGGCTGGTCGGCAGCGGCACCGGCCCGGATGCCGCCGCGCCCAAGCCGGCGACCGGCAAGCCCTCCGCCGAATCGAAAACCGCCGTGCCGCCGTCCGCCGCCGAGGCGAAGCCGGGCACCGTGCCGCCGGTCGGCAAGTCGGATGCCGGGCCGGCCGAAGCGCCCAAGCCGGCCGTTTCGCAGCCGCAGCCCGCCAAGGTCGAAACCCGCGTGGTCGAGGTGCGCAAGGCCGGTTTCGCGCCGACCTTCCTGGGCGGCGTCGTCGCCGCCGGCCTGGGCGCCGCGGCGGCCTGGTGGGCGATTCCGCATCTGCCGCCCGCCTGGCAGCCGGTCGGGACCGATCCCGCCCCGACCGAGGCCCAGATCGCCGCCGCCCGCGAGGCCGCCATCGAGGCGGCGCGGGAGGAGATCCAGACCCAGGCCGACGCCTTTGCCAACCGCGCCTCCGAGGCCGGGGCGGATGCGGCGCGCCAGGCGCTGGCCGATGCCGAGGGGCAGTCCCAGGCCGGCCAGGCCGAGGCGCTGCAGGCGCAGGGGGAAAAGCTGGCCGCGCTGGAAAAGGCCGTCGCCGAACTGGCCGCGCGTCCCGTCGTGGCGCCGGTGGTCTCGGGCGAGGACAGCGACGGGTTGCAGCAAGTGCTGAACGAGCTGACCGCGCGGCTGGCGGCGCAGCAGGGCCGCATCGACGAGCTTGCGGCGCGTCCGGCGACCGATACGGCCACCGCCGAGCAGATCCAGGGCTTTGCCGCCCAGGCCGAGGCGCTGCAGGTGCAGATCGCCGCCGCGGCCGAGGAGGCCGAGAAGCGCATCGCCGCCGCCGAGGCGCAGGCCTCGACCCTGCAGGAAAGCGCCGAGGCGGCCAATCGCCGCGCCCAGGCCGCCACCGCCGCCGCCGCGCTGCAGGCCGCGCTCGAGACCGGCGGCCCGCGCGATCAGGCGCTGGCCGACCTGCGCGCCGCCGGGGTCGAGCCGCCCGCCGTGCTGGCCGGCGACGTGCCGACGCTGGGCCAGCTGCGCGCGGGCTTTCCCACCGCCGCGCGCGAGGGCCTGGCCGCCGCGCTGCGCGACGCGCCCGAGGCCGAGGGCGCGCTGGGCGTCATCGGGAATTTCCTGCGGGTGCAGACCGGCGCCCGCTCGGTCGAGCCGCGCGAGGGCGGCGATCCCGACGCCATCCTGTCGCGCGCCGATGCGGCGGTGAATGCCGGCGACATCAAGGGCGCGCTGGACGAGATCGCCACCCTGCCGCAATCCGCTCAGGCGGCGATGGCCGGCTGGACCTCCCGCGCCCGGACCTGGATCGAAGCCAATGCCGCGCTGGCCGCTCTGGCCGCGGGCAGCATGTAAGGGGCGCGCCATGCTGCTTTCGGCACTGAAAATCCTGATCTTCTTCGCCATCGTGCTGGTTCTGACGCTGGGCGCCATGCAGCTTTCGGAAACCGGCCACGGCCTGAGCATGGTCTATGGCGGCACCGAATACACGCTGGGGCCGGTGCAGCTGGTGATCGCGGCGCTGGTGGTGGTGGTGCTGGGCTGGGCCGTGGTGCGGCTGCTGGCCCTGCTTCTGGCCTTCCTGCGCTTCCTGCTGGGCGACGAGACGGCGATCAACCGCTATTTCGCCCGCTCGCGCGAGCGCAAGGGCTACGACGCCCTGTCCGAAGGCATGCTGGCCGTCGCCTCGGGCGAGGGCCGGCTGGCGCAGGACAAGGCGGCGAAGGCGGCGAAATTCCTCGACAAGCCGCATGTCACCGATCTTCTGGCGGCGCAGGCCGCCGAGGTGGCCGGCGACCGCGCCAAGGCGGCCGAGATCTATCGTCGGCTGCTTTCGGATCCGCGCACCCGCTTCGTCGGGGTGCGCGGGCTGATGCACCACAAGCTGGCCGAGGGCGACACCGCCACCGCGCTGAAGCTGGCGGAAAAGGCCTATGCGCTGAAGCCCAAGCACGGCGAGGTCCAGGACATGCTGCTGGAGCTGCAGACCCGCGAGGGCGACTGGAAGGGCGCGCGCGCGGTGCTCAAGGACAAGCGCAAGCAGGGCCAGCTGCCCAAGGACGTGCATGTCCGCCGCGATGCCGTGCTGGCGCTGAAGGAGGCGTCCGAGGTGCTGGCCGAGGGCAATTCGATCAGCGCGCGCGAGGCCGCGATCTCGGCCAACCGGGCCAGCCCGGACCTGATCCCGGCCGCGGTGCTGGCCGCGCGCAGCTACATCGCCCAGAACGATCCCCGCAACGCCGGCCGGGTGCTGCAAAAGACCTGGAGCGTGCGCCCGCATCCCGCGATCGCCGCGACCTATGCCGAGATCGTGCCGGACGAGAAGCCGGCCGCGCGGCTGCGCCGTTTCGAGGACCTGATGCGGCAGAACCCGGATCACGAGGAAACCCGGCTGCTGCGCGCCGAACTGCTGCTGGCCGCCGAGGATTTCCCCGGCGCCCGCCGCGCGCTCGGCGATCTGGCCGAGAAGCATCCGACGGTGCGCTCGCTGTCGATCCTGGCCGCCGTCGAGCGCGGCGAAGGCTCGGACGACGCGGTGGTGCGCGGCATTCTGGCGCGGGCGCTGGTCGCCAGCCGCGGCCCGCAATGGGTCTGCGACAAGTGCCACAACGTCATGGCGGACTGGTCCCCGACCTGCGACAGCTGCGGCGGCTTCGATACGCTGACCTGGCGCGAGCCGGACAGCCCGGTCTGGAGCGCGCCGGCCGCGAACGGGGCCGAGATGCTGCCGCTGCTGGTCGGGGACAGGCATGGGGCGGGGGGGGCGGTGCGGGTTCCGACGCCGCTTGCCACGGCTTCGCAGCCCGCCGGCGCGCCGTCGCCCGGCATGGTCGGTCCGCAGCCCGGGGCGCAGCCTTCCCCAGACGCCCCGCCCCCGGTCGAGATCGCCGACGTCTCGCCCGGCATGGTGCCGCGCGAATCGGATTATCGCCGGGTTTCGCCGGTCTCGGCCGGGGCGGAACCCGCGATGACCGTCACCGACCCCGAGCCCGAACCGGCAGCTGCCCAGGCCGAGGCCGCCCCGCCCGAGTCCGAGCGCCAGCCGCTGGTCGCCGCGCAGGGCGACATCCTGCCGGTGCGCCCCGATGTCGAACCGCCCGAGCCTGAGGAGGCGAAGATCGCAGGGAAAAAATACTGATCCCCCCTTTTCGGCCGCGCCGTAACCTGCTATCCGGCGCGGCATATGCCGGTGTAGCTCAGCTGGTAGAGCACGTCATTCGTAATGATGGGGTCGGGGGTTCGAGTCCCTTCACCGGCACCAGAAACCCCGGACAAGTCAATGTATTGCGTTGGCTTGTCCGGGGTTTCTGCTTTTCGGGCCGGAGACCGTCCTCAGCCTGGTCTTCCGCTTGAGCTGCATGCGCGGGACCCTCTGGTGCGGCGGGCGCTTCTGGCGATGCAGCAGAACCTGCACGCGCCGCTGCCGATCGCGCGCATTGCCCGCGATCTGGGTGTGGGGCGGCGCAAGCTCGAGCGGCATTTCAACGCCGACCTGGGCATCCCGCCGGCCGATGCCTCGATCCGCATCCGGCTGGCGCAGGCGCGCATGCTGCTGGCGCGCACCGACCGCACCGTGACCCGCATCGCCGAGGAGACCGGCTTCTGCGACGCCTCGCACCTGATCCGCGTCTTCCGCGAGACCGAGGGCAGCACGCCCGATCTCTGGCGCCAGAGCCGCGGCCTGCCGGCCGGGGAGGCGCCCTAGCCGCCCGTTGCACGGCCCTTTGCGGCAACGCCGGCGCCTCTGCCGGATAATGGCCCGGCCATTCGGATGAGGAGAGGGACAGATGCCGAACAAAGCCACAGTCAGGGGGGTGCTGGTGGACGCGACGCTCGCCCCGGTCGCCGCGGGCAAGATCGTCGCCACGCTGCAGGGCTCGGACATTTTCGACGGCGGGGTGCGGGTGGTGACGCAGAAGGTCGAGGCGACCACGAATGCGCAGGGCGAATGGGCGCTGGCGCTGATCGTGAACGGCGAGGGCGAGACGGCGGGCACGAGCTGGACCATCGAGGGCTACAACCAGTATGTGGCCAAGGTCTTCGAGGCGAAGGCGCTGTTTCTGGCCTCCGGCCTGGAGATCACCCTGGGCGACCTGGAAAAGACCAGCGCCCAGAACCTGAAGGCGGCGCGCGAGGCCGGCCTCGCCCGGCTGATCCTCGCCGCCGATTACGACAGCTACCAGGCCATGCCGGAAAACCAGAGGCGCCAGAACGATCTCGTGGTGGTGGACGGGCGCGAGTCCCCGCCGGCGATCCAGGGCACGCTGGAGCGCGCGCTTTTCGACGGGGTGACGCGCATCTGGCATGGCGGCCGGCCGGCCGCGCTGCTGGATGCCCGCGGCGTGACCCTGATCGAGGGCGCGCCGCCGGCCGTAGCGCCGGCCGTCATCCGCCAGCCGGCGATTCTGCCCGAAGGCGCCGGGATCGGCGACAGCATCGCGCTGGATCTGGGCGCGGCCGAGGCCGCGCCCCCGGCGGCGGCGAGCTGGGACCTGACCCTGAACGGCAGCTCGGTCCGCGACCGGCTCGACCCGGATCTGCGCATGGTGCTGTCCGAACCGGGCGAATATGCGCTTGCCGTCAGCTGGAGCAATGCGGCGGGAACGGCGGAGGCCGAGACGGCGTTGCTGCAGGTGGCCGAGCCGCAGGCGACCAGCATCGATTACTCGCAGGCGGCGGGCTATCTTCACCCGGGCGCGGCCTATGCCGGCACCGCCGCGGCGGTGACCGGGGTGACGAATGGCGGCAATGGCGGCTGGAACCTGGCGGCGACGGGTTCGGGCAATGCCATCGCCATGACCCCGGCCGGGATCCGGTTCGAGGACGGGCGGTCACTGCAGGCGGGCGGGCTGACCACCGGCGGCATCGACGCGGCCTTCATCGTGCTGCGCATGGTGATCGACAGCTACGGCTCGGGCGTGGCGCAGCTTTTCGCCGCCAATCCCAGCGGGGGCACCTTCGCGATTCACAACAACAACGGCACGCTGCAGGCGCGCTATCATGACGGGATGCCGCGCACCATCGCGCTTGGCCCGGTGCCCTATGGCCAGGAATTCGTGGTCGGGATCGAGATCGACAATGCCGCGCAGCGCGTCCGCGCCTATACGCCGTCGGGCGCGATGCTCTCGGAAACCCCGGCCGGCACGCCGGGGCTGAATTACGTCACCGTCCGCACCGGCCAGTATGTCCGCGGCACGCTGATGCGGGCGGCGCTGTTCGCCCGGCCGGCCGGAGGAGTCTTTGCCGCCGGCTTCGAAGAGGTGATCGCGGATTTTCGCTCGGCGTGACGGCGCCGGGGAATACCGTCGATCTGATGCTGGCCCGCGGCCAGTCGCTGGCGCTTGGCGCGAATTTCGGGCCCGATCTCGCGCCGAACGGCCAGCGGTGGCGCGAGGTGTTCGGCGGCGCCGCCAATCCCGGCGCGCTCATGCTGACCGGGCTGCGCCGCGCGGATGGCGTGGCGGTAACGCATGTCGCCAACCCGCTGCTGGCCGGCTATGATCCCGCCGTCCCTGCGGCGGGATATGGGCCGATGCTGGTGCAGGGCTCGGTTCCCGAAGGCGCGGTCCTGGCCTGCGCCATGCTGCGCGACGGGCTGGCGGGGGCGGTCGCCTTCCAGTTCCACGATGCCGGCGGCCAGTCGATCCAGAACCTGGACGACGATCCGGGCTCGGGGGTCGAGGGCGTGGTCACTCCCCATGCCAATGCCGAGCTGTGGCTGGCCGAGGCCGTGCGGGTCTTTGCCGCCGAGGGCAAGGCGATCCGGGTGCCGCGCATCTTCCTGAACCAGGGCGAGGCCGATGTTGCCCGTCCGCGCGGCTGGTGGTCGGCTGCGGCCGAGGTCACCTGCGGGCAGATGGTCGAACAGGTCCGGCGCCGGACCGGCCAGGCCGAGGCGCCGGTGCTTTTCGTCCAGCAGACCGGCGGCTACATGATGGGCGCGGCGACGAACCTGCATCATTGCAAGCTGGACCAGCTGGATTTCGTCCGCGCCAAGGGCGGCGTGCTGGTCGGGCCGCTTTACCCCTACAAGATCGACAACAGCGACGACAAGGGCGTCCACAAGCTCTGGTCCGAATATGTCCGCGCCTATGAGGTCGGGGCCTGGGCGGCAGCCGAGGTCGCGGCGGGCCGGGCCTGGAACCTGCTGCCCGGCCCCGCCACGCGGACGGGCGACCGGATCGCCATCCCCGTCTCGGTCCGCGAGGACGAGGCGCTGACCATCGCGCCCGGGCTTTATGCCGATTACGGCGGCGATCCGGAGCATCTGGGGCTTGAGGTCACGGGCGGCGGCGCCATCATTGCCGCCGGCGTCTCGGGCGGGACCATCCTGCTGGACGTCGCGGGCCCGGTCACGGCGGTGCGCTATGCCATGCAGCGCGACCCGACCGATTACCGGAGGCTGACCGATGCCGCGGGCTGCGGCTATGGCGCGCATCGCGGGCTGATCTGCAGCACGCTGATCCGGACCGTGTCCTGGGGCGGCATGGAATTCGCGCTGGAACGCTGGCTGCCAAGCTTCGAGGTCGCGCTTTAGCGGGGCCTTCGCGCGAAGGGGCCGTCCCTCGGGGCGGCCCTTTTTCGTCCGGCCTGCGGTCCGCGCTGCATCACCTTGCGCGAAACAGCCCGGCCGGGCGCGTTTTCCTGTGGACATGGCGGCGAGCGTCGCAACACTGCGCGGCAGTCCGATCAGCGGAGAAAGCCATGAACCTGACCATCGACGAGGCCCTGACCCAGGGCGGTGCGGGCCGTTTCCAGCAGCGCCTGCTGGGCATCTTTGGCCTGGTCTGGGCGGCGGACGCGATGCAGGTCATCGCCATCGGCTTCACCGCCGCCTCGATCGCGGCGAGCTTCGGGCTGACCGTGCCGCAGGCCCTGCAGACCGGGACGCTGTTCTTTCTGGGCATGTTCGCGGGGGCGACGCTGTTCGGGCGCATCGCCGACCGGGTGGGACGGCGCAACGTGCTATTCCTGACGGTGGGCTGCGACGCGGTCTTCGGGCTCGCCTCGGTCTTCGCGCCGGACATCTGGTCGCTGATGCTGCTGCGCTTCCTGACCGGCATGGCGGTCGGCGGCACGCTGCCCGTGGATTACGCCATGATGGCCGAATTCCTGCCGCCCCGGAACCGCGGCCGCTGGCTGGTCTGGCTGGAGGGGTTCTGGGCCATCGGCACCATCGCCATCGCCCTGACCGCCTGGATCGCGCATCTGGCGGGCGCGGCCGAGCCCTGGCGCTGGATCTTCGCCGTCGCCGCCCTGCCGGCGCTGATCGGCATCTGGCTGCGGCTCTGGGTGCCGGAATCGCCGATGTATCTGCTGCGCAAGGGCGACGAGGCCGGGGCGCGGGCGGTCGTCGACCGGGTGCTGACCGCGAACGGCGCCCGCGGCCTGCCGCCGGGCACCCGCCTGACCGCGCCGCCCGTCACCGCCGAGGCGCGGCTTTTCGGCCCCGAGCTGCGCAACCGCAGCCTGGGCATCTTCGCCGCCTGGTTCCTGGTCTCGCTGTCCTATTACGGCGTCTTCGTCTGGCTGCCGGCGGAACTGGCCAAGGGCGGCTTCGGCTTCGTGCGCGGCTATGGCTTCCTGGTGCTGATGGCGCTGGCGCAGCTGCCGGGCTATGCGCTGGCGGCGCATGGCGTGGAACGCTGGGGCAGGAAGCCCACCCTGCAGATCTTCCTGCTGCTCAGCGCCGGGGGCTGCTTCCTCTTCACCCTCGCCGTCAGCCCCTGGCTGGTCGCCCTCGCGCTGCTGCTGATGAGCTTTGCGCTGCTCGGCACCTGGGGGGCGCTCTATGCCTATACGCCCGAGCTTTACCCGACCGGCCTGCGCGGCACCGGCATGGGCACGGCCAGCGCGGTGGCGCGGGTGGGCGGGCTGCTGGCGCCCTCGCTCATGGGCTATGTGGTGGCGCGCGGCTTCGGGGTCGCCATCGGCGTCTTCGCGGCGCTGCTGCTGCTGGCCGCCATCGGCACGCTGTTCATCCGGGCCGAGACCCGCAACCAGTCCATCGTCTAAAACCGCGCAGCCGTCACCCGCGATGCGGCCGGACACCCTTCCGGCCAAGACCGCTTCATGCGAAGCGAATCTCTTGCGCATTGGAAATCCACGATTACTCTCGCGCCGGACCGGAAACATTCCCTCCGGTCGCGGGGCGCGGCGCAACCCGTCCCTTGCGGGAGGCGCTTTTCTGATCCAGCCGTTTTCAGAAACAAGATCATGCCAGAGGCCTTGGCGCAGTTTCCAAACCGCCGGCCACGCGGCCGGCCCGTCATTCATTTCCCGAACGAGGAGCCATCCCATGTTGAAACCCGCCCTTCTGGCGCTTGGCCTGACGCTTGGCCTTGCCGCCTGCTCGAACACCTGGGAAACCGCCTATGAACAGCTCGACCCGGCGCAGACCGCCAGCTGGCGCGTCGCCTCGGTCGATGTCGCGGTGCCCGAGACCCTGACCACCAGCGAGGAAAACAGCTACACCCCCGATTTCGACATCGTCTGGCATGGCGAGCCGGCCGGAGACCGCCGCGCCCAGGCCGCCGCCATCCTCCGCGAAGGCATCGAGAAGGGCGCTGCCGGCCTGCGCGGTAAGACCCGCGTGCGCATCGTGGCCACGCTGGGCCAGTTCCATGCCATCACCCCCGTCGTGCGCGAGAACCTGCAGAATTCCGGCGTGCACAACATCCAATACAGCGTGCAGGTCTTCGATGCCCGCACCGGCGCCGCACTGACCGAGCCGCAGCCGGTCAAGGCGGAATTCCCGGCGCTGGTCGGCACCGCCGGGGACGAGGCGGATGCCCGGGGCCTGACCCAGCGGGTGCAGATCGTGAACCAGATCGCGCTGGTGACGCAGAACTGGCTGGGTACCGGTCCCGATCCGCGCGGCAGCTTCCAGCGCCGCGGGCGCTGAACCTTAGCGAAATCGACGGAAATCTCCGGCCGGCCCTTGCGGGCCGGTCCTTTCTTTGGCAGGGGGCGGATATGGCAAGCGTATCCGAACTCTACGAGGCCCGCGTGGCGACGGGCCGGCTGGCCCCCGATGCGGCGCAGCGCGGCGTGCTGCCGGTGCTGGACCGGCTGGTGCGGGACCTGGCGGCCGCGCCCGCCGCGGCGCCGCAGAAAAAGGGCCTGCTGTCGCGGCTGCGCGGCGCCGCTTCTCCTCCGCCGGCGCCGGCGGTCCGGGGCATCTATCTCTGGGGCGGCGTGGGCCGCGGCAAGTCCATGCTGATGGACCTGGTGATGGAGGCCGCGCCGGTCGCGGCCAAGCGCCGGGTGCATTTCCACGAATTCATGCAGGAGATCCAGGCGGCGCTGGAGGGGGTGCGCAAGACCGGCCAGCAGGACGCCGTGCGCCCGGTGGCGCTGGCGGTGGCGCAGCAGGCGCGGCTGCTCTGCTTCGACGAGATGCAGATCACCGACATCGCCGATGCGATGATCGTCGGCCGGCTGTTCCAGGTGCTGTTCGAGGAGGGGGTGACCGTCGTCACCACCTCGAACCGGGTGCCAGAGGATCTTTACAAGAACGGCCTCAACCGCCAGCTGTTCCTGCCCTTCATCGCGCTGATCCGCGCGAGGCTGGAGGTGGTCGAGCTGGCCAGCGCCACCGATCACCGCCAGAACCGCGATGAGGGCGGGCAGGTCTGGTTTATCCCCGCCGACACCGCGGCGCATGACCGGATGGACGCGCTGTGGCGGCTGGAAACCGCCGGCGCGGCGGCCCCGCCGCTGTTGCTGGAGGTCAAGGGCCGCGAGGTCGAGATCCCGCAGCATGCCGGCCGCATCGGGCGGGCAAGCTTCTGGGACCTTTGCGGCAAGCCGCTGGGTCCGGCCGATTACCTGGCCATGGCCGAGGCGCTGGACCTGCTGTTCATCGACTCGATTCCGCGGCTGTCGCAGTCGAACTATAACGAGGCCAAGCGGTTCGTGACGCTGATCGACGCGCTTTACGAGGCGAAGGTGCGGCTGATCGCCAGCGCCGCGGACGAGCCCGAGCGGCTTTACGCCGAGGGCGAGGGCGCCTTCGAGTTCGAGCGCACCGCGAGTCGCCTGCGCGAGATGCGCGATGCCGGTTGGGGGCGGGCCTAGCGGCGTGATGCGCGGTCCAGGGGGCTCCGCCCCCGGCCTTCGGCCTCCCCCGGGGTATTTGGAAAACAGAGAAGATGTCGTCCGTCGTCCGGGCCTCCGGGCAGGGCGTTTTTGACCGGGCCTGTTCGCCTTGGGCGGCGCCCCGGGCAAATCCCGGCTTTCTCCGTTTTCCAAATACCCCGGGGGAGTCCCGCAGGGACGGGGGCAGAGCCCCCGACCTCCGCCGAAGGTGGCGCCGGCCTAGCCGTTCTCGCGCAGCACTTGGCCGGCGAGGTAGAGCGAGCCGCAGATCAGGATGCGCGCGCCGGGCTGGTCCGCCGCCAGGCGCCGCACCGCCGCCAGCGCATCGGGCGCGGTCGTGGCGGCGAGCCCGACCGAGGCGGCGGCGGCGGCGGTGTCCTCGGCCGGCAGGGTGTTCGGCTCGCCCGGGATCGCCACGGCGGTCAGGCTTTGCGCCGCCTCGGCCAGCGGGCGCATGTAGCCCGCGACGTCCTTGGTGTTCAGCATGCCGCAGACCAGATGCGTCGGCTTCTTCGCCATGGCCGCGAGCGTCGCCGCCACCGCCTCGCCGCCCGCCGGGTTGTGGCCGCCGTCGAGCCAGAGTTCACAGCCTTCCGCCGCCTCGACCAGCGGGCCGCGGCTCAGGTGCTGCATGCGGGCCGGCCATTCCGCCTCGGTCACGGCGGCGCGGGCCTCGATGCGGCCGAAGCCCAGTTCGCGCAGCGCGGCGATGGCGGTGCCGGCATTCACGATCTGATGCGGGCCGGGCAGGGCGGGCAGCGGCAGGTCCATCAGCCCGTGCTCGTCCTGATAGATCAGCGCGTCGCCCTCGCGCCGGCTGTCCCAGTCCTGGCGGGCGATGCGCAGCGGCGCGAAGAGCCGCTCGGCCTTCTGCTCGATCGCCTCGCGGGCGACGGCGTCCTGCGGGCCGACGATGCAGGGCACGCGGCGCTTGAGGATGCCGGCCTTTTCGCCGGCGATCTCGGCCAGCGTTTCGCCCAGATATTGCGTGTGGTCGATGCTGATCGGGGTGATGACGGTCAGCAGCGGGTCGTCGATCACATTGGTCGCGTCCAGCCGGCCGCCGAGGCCGACCTCCAGCAGCGTGTAATCCGCCGGGCTGCGCGAGAAGGCGAGGAAGGCCGCCGCCGTGGTGATCTCGAAGAAGGTGATCGGCGCGCCGGCATTCGCGGCCTCGCATTCCTCCAGCGCGGCGGCCAGGTCCGCCTCGGGGATCAGCTCGCCCGCCAGGCGGATGCGTTCGTGGAACTGCGCCAGATGCGGCGAGGTATAGGCATGGACCCGCAGGCCCGCCGATTCCAGCCCGGCGCGGATCATCGCCTGGGTCGAGCCCTTGCCATTGGTGCCGGCGATGTGGATCGCCGGCGGGATGCGGCGTTCCGGGTGGCCGAGCGCGGCCAGGATGCGGTGCATCCGGTCCAGCGACAGGTCGATGACCTTGGGATGCAGCTGCATCAGCCGCGCGAGAATGGCGTCGGAGGAGGTCATCGCGATGTCGTCCGGCTCAGGCGGAGGCGCTGTCGGCGGCGGCTTCGGCGCGCGGCGGGGCGATGTTGCCAGGCGCGGGCAGATCGCCCACCACCGGCGCGGGCAAGCCGCCCAGCATGCGCAGGATCGAGATCAGTTCCTCGCGCAGCTTCTTGCGATGCGTCACCCGGTCCAGCATGCCGTGTTCCAGCAGGTATTCGGCGCGCTGGAAGCCCTCGGGCAGCTTTTCGCGGATGGTCTGTTCGATCACCCGCGGGCCGGCGAAGCAGATCAGCGCGTTCGGCTCGGAAATCTGGATGTCGCCCAGCATGGCATAGCTGGCGGTGACGCCGCCGGTCGTCGGATGGGTCAGCACGACGATATAGGGCAGCCGCGCCTCTTTCAGCATCTCGACGGCGACGGTGGTGCGCGGCATCTGCATCAGCGACAGGATGCCTTCCTGCATGCGAGCCCCGCCGGCGGCCGAGAACAGCACCAGCGGCCGCTTCAGCTTCACCGCGCGCTCGGCCGCGGCGATGATGGCGTTGCCGACATACATGCCCATCGAGCCGCCCATGAAGGAAAAGTCCTGCGCGGCGGCGACGATGGGGGTGCGGCCCATTTCGCCCTCGGCGACCAGCATCGCCTCTTTCTCGCCGGTGGATTTCTGCGCCGCCTTCATGCGGTCGGGGTATTTCTTCTGGTCGCGGAAGCCCAGCGGGTCGGCGACCGGCTCGGGCACCTTCACCTCGTTGAAGACGCCGCCGTCGAACAGCGCCGCAAAGCGCAGCCGGGGCGAGATCGCCAGGTGATGGTCGCAATTCGTGCAGACGTTCAGGTTGTCCGACAGTTCGCGGTGGAACAGCATGGTCCCGCATTCCGGGCATTTGGTCCACAGGTTCTCGGGCACCTCGCGGCGCGAGAACAGCGAATTGATGCGCGGACGGACATAATTGGTGATCCAGTTCATCGGCGGGCCCCTGCGCTCTGTTCAGGGGCTCAGATATGCAAAGCGGTGCCGAATTGCAATTCCGCGCTGTCCGGGCTTTCATGGCGGCATGTGGACCGAAGCCCTTGTGTTCATGCATTACGCAGCCGCGCTGGCCGTTTCGGTGCGCGTGCTGCTGCGTCCGCGACTGGAGCCGACGGTCCGGCTGTCATGGATCCTGGTGATCGAACTGGTGCCGCTGGTCGGCATCCTGGCCTATGTGCTGTTCGGCGAGATCCGCATGCGCGGCGCCGAGGTCGAGACCATGGCCAATGTGCGCTCGCACCTGTCGGGCCTGTGGCAGCCCAGCCCCGAAGAGCTGAAGGTCCTGCCCGATTTCGCCGCCCCCGTGATCAAGGCGAATCACGCCACGACCGGCTTTGCCGCCGTCGCCGGCAACCGCGCCGCGCTGCTGCCCGAGGACGACAGCGCCATCGCCGCGCTGGTCGAGGCCATCGACGGCGCGACCGAGCATGTGCACATGCTGTTCTATATCTGGCTGGACGACCCTTCGGGCCGCGCGGTGGCCGAGGCGGCGATCCGCGCCGCCGGGCGCGGCGTCAAGGTGCGGGCGATCATCGACGCCTTCGGCTCGCGCGCCTTCGGCCGTTCGGAATCCTGGGCGCGGATGAAGGCGGCGGGGGTGGAATGCGTCGAGGCGCTGCCGCTGAGCATCCCGGTGATCGGCGGCCTCTTCCAGCGCATGGACCTGCGCAACCACCGCAAGATCGTGGTGATCGACCATGTGCTGGGCTTTACCGGCAGCCGCAACTGCTCGGACCGGGCCTTCGCCATCAAGCCGCGCTACGCGCCCTGGATCGACGTGTTCCTGGCCATAGAGGGGCCGGTGGTGCGGCAGATGCAGGCGGTCTTCCTGCAGGACTGGATGAGCTATACCGGCGAGGACCTGGGCGAGATGCTGCGCATGACCCGCCCGGTCACCGCGCCGGGCGAGGTGGCGCAGGTCGTCGCCACCGGCCCGGACGAACGGCAGGGCTCGCTGTCGGACTGCATGGCGACGATGATCCATGCGGCGCGCGAGCGGCTGGTGATCACCACGCCCTATTACGTGCCCGACGCCTCGCTCGATTCGGCGATCCGCACGGCGGCGCGGCGCGGCGTGGACGTGACGGTGATCCTGCCCGAGCGCAACGATTCGCTGGTGGTGCAGGCCACCTCCGAGGGGTTCTATTACGGGCTGGTCTCGGCCGGGGTGAAGCTTATGCTGTTCCGGGACGGGCTTCTGCATTCCAAGATCATCAGCGTCGACGGGCGCATGGCGATGCTGGGCAGCGCCAACATGGACCGCCGCAGCTTCGAGCTGAATTACGAGATGAACATGCTGTTCCTGGGCGGCGACGTCACCGAACGGCTGGACGAGCGCCAGCAGAGCTATGTCGAGCGCGCCCGCCCGCTGAGGCTGGATGAGATCCGCGGCTGGTCGGTCTGGCGGCGGCTGCGCAACAATCTTCTGGCGCTGGCGGCGCCGATCCTGTGACGGAGGAGACGATGACCGGACTGGACAAGGAAAAGATCGTGGACGGTGCGCCGGCGCTGGCCGGGGACGAGTTGCGCGCGGCCTTGGCCGGCCTGCCGGAATGGCGGCTGGCCGAGGACGGCAAGGCGATCCGCCGCGAATGGCGCTTCAAGAGCTTCAAGCGTGCCGCGCAGCTGGCCAACCTGGCCGCCTGGCAGGCCGAGGCGGCCAATCACCATCCCGACATCGCCTTCGGCTGGGGCTTCGCCAGCGTCACCTATTCCACCCATTCGGCGGGCGGCGTGACGCGGAACGACCTGATCATGGCCGCGCGGCTGGACGCGGCGGCGGGCTGACGGCCGCGCCGCCGGCCTCGCGGGCCAGAGCCTCTTGCCCCGGCGGCAGGCTGGGCCTATCCAGAATCCAGCCAGAGGATGCCGCCATGAAAAACACCCGCTTCGACAAGTCGTCCCTGCCGAGCCGCCATGTCACCGAAGGGCCGTCCCGCGCGCCGCAGCGCAGCTTCTTCTATGCCATGGGCATCACCGAGGAGGAGATCCATTCCCCCTGGGTCGGCGTCGCCACCTGCTGGAACGAGGCGGCGCCCTGCAACATCGCCCTGAACCGGCAGGCGCAATCGGTCAAGCAGGGCGTCAAGAAGGGCGGTGGCTGCCCGCGCGAATTCACCACCATCACCGTCACCGACGGCATCGCCATGGGGCATGAGGGGATGCGCGCCAGCCTCGCCAGCCGCGACGCCATCGCCGACACGGTCGAGCTGACCATGCGCGGCCATTGCTACGACGCGCTGGTGGGGCTGGCCGGCTGCGACAAGTCGCTGCCGGGCATGATGATGGCCATGGTGCGGCTGAACGTGCCCAGCGTCTTCATCTATGGCGGCTCGATCCTGCCCGGGCGTTTCCACGACCGCGACGTGGTGGTGCAGGACGTGTTCGAGGCGGTGGGCCAGCACGCCGCCGGCAATCTGCCCGATGCCGAGCTGGAGCTGCTGGAGCGCGTCGCCTGCCCTTCGGCCGGGGCCTGCGGCGGGCAGTATACCGCCAACACCATGGCCTGCGTCAGCGAGGCGATCGGGCTGGCGCTGCTGAACAGTTCGGGCGCGCCGGCGCCCTACGAATCGCGCGACCAGTACGGGCTGGCCTCGGGCGAGGCGGTGATGGCGCTGATCGAGAAGAACATCCGCGCCCGCGACGTGGTGACGCGCAAGGCGCTTGAGAACGCGGCGCGGGTGGTGGCCTGCACCGGCGGCTCGACCAATGCCGGGCTGCACCTGCCGGCCATCGCGCATGAGGCCGGGATCGAATTCGACCTGTTCGACGTCTGCGACATCTTCCGCGACACGCCCTATTTCGTGAACCTGCGCCCCGGCGGCGATTACGTCGCCAAGGACCTGTTCGACGCGGGCGGCGTCCCCGTGGTGCTGCGCGAGCTGCGCAAGGCCGGGCTGATCCACGAGGATTGCCTGACCGCCTCGGGCCGCAGCATGGGCGAGGAGCTGGACCTGATCGCGCGCGAGGCCGACGGCAAGGTCATCCATCCGGTGACGGCGCCGCTGTCCCGCACCGGCGGCGTGGTCGGGCTGCGCGGCAACCTCGCCCCCGACGGCGCCATCGTGAAGGTCGCGGGCATGGCGCCCGAGGACCAGGTCTTCACCGGCCCGGCCCGGGTCTTCGACTGCGAGGAGGACGCCTTCGAGGCGGTCATGCGCCGCGACTATGCCGAGGGCTGCGTGATCGTCATCCGCAACGAGGGCCCGGCCGGCGGCCCCGGCATGCGCGAGATGCTGGCGACCACGGCGGCGCTGTCGGGGCAGGGCATGGGCAAGAAGGTGGCGCTGATCACCGACGGGCGGTTTTCCGGCGCCACGCGCGGCTTCTGCGTCGGCCATGTCGGCCCCGAGGCGGCGCATGGCGGCCCCATCGCCCTGTTGCGCGACGGCGACATCATCACCATCGACGCGATCCGGGGCGAGATCTCGGTGGCGCTGTCCGACGAGGAACTGGCGCGGCGCCGCGCGGAATGGCCGGGACCGCGCAAGACGGATTATGCTTCGGGCGCGCTGTGGAAATACGCCCAGCTCGTCGGCAAGGCCCGCTACGGCGCCGTCACCCATCCCGGCGCGGCGGCGGAAACCCATGTCTACATGGATCAGTGACAGGCGGACGCATGGCAATACGCCCTCGCAAATGGCTTGAGCGCAAGACCCGGGAACGGGCGCTGCGGCAATGGACCCGACTGGCCGAGGGGGTCGAGACCCTGGGCCCCGCCCGCCTGCGCCACCTGCGCGAGGAGGCGCTGGACCTGCGCGGCAGTCTCGACCGCTTCCTGATCCGGGCCGACCGCCGCGCGGCGCGCTCGCGCGCGGCGCTGGACGCGCTGCACCTGCCGGGCGGCACCGACTGGCGCTGGCGGCCGGGCTTCCTGGCCGGCCAGGTCTCGCCCCGCGGCGTCGCCGGGCCCGAGAATGGCGGCCGGCTGGGCGACGGCGCGGCGGTCTGGCACGATTGTCCCGAACGCGCGCTGATCCTGGAGCAGCTGGCCAATACCGGCGCCACCGACCTGTCGCCCTTCGGCATCAGGCTCGAGGTCTTCGGCTTTGCCGGCAGCTTCCTGTCGCTGTCGATCGATCTGCCGACCAGCGCGCTGCAGGGCCTGACCCGCAGCCATATCCTGCGGCTGGAGACCGGCATCATGGCCGAGCGGGCGATCAACGTCTATGCGCGGCTGAACATCGGCCACGGGCCGAATATCGACGAGGTCACGCTGCAGCTGCACAGCTTCGAGCCGGGGCATTACAGCCAGCAGGTGGCCGAGTTCGACCTGGCCTATACCCAGATGAACGAGAAGCGGCTGGAAAAGATCTGGCTGGACCTGATCTTCGAATCGCCCCGCATGAACGCGGTCGAGATCCGCGAGCTGTTCTTCTCGCGCCATCTGCGGGCCGAGTTCTGACCAAGGAATGTCCCATGAACGAGTTTGAATCCCTGGGGTTGAAAAGCGGCATCTGGCAGGGCGTGATCCATCGCGACGCCCCGCCGGGCCGGCTGGTGCTGGTGCATATGGGCAGCCGCGTGGCCGAGGCCCGCGTCACCGCCGAGGCCGAAGGCTGCTGGCGCGTCGCCGCCGCCATCCCGGCCGAGCGGCTGTCGGACGGGGTGCAGAGCTTCCTGCTGCTCGAGGATCAGGGAAACGAGGGCGAGCCGCCCCAGCCCGGCGCCCTGCATCTGGGCAGCCTGACGCTGGTCGCGGGCGAGCTGCTGGATGCCGACCTGCTGGCCGAGCTGGGCCTGATGCGCAGCGAGCTGGAACTGCTCAAGAAAGAGCTGCGCCGGCTGGCCTCGGAACCGGCCTGAACGGGGCCGCGGCCAGACCCCGCGCGGCCCGGCTCAGTCCTTGCTCCAATAGCCATAGCCGCCCAGCTCGGCGAAGCCCAGCCGGTCATAGACCGCCAGCGCGCCGGCATTGTCGCGGCTGACCGCCAGCGCCAGGCGGGTCGCGCCCTGCGCCTCGGCCCAGGACGCCGCCATGCGGATCAGCCAGCCCGCCACGCCCATCCGGCGCAGCGCCGGCACCACCTCGATGGCATGGACCATGGCGACCGGCCCGTCCAGCGCCACGAAGGCGGCCCCGGCGGCGCGGTCCTGCACCCGTCCCAGCAGCGCGGTCTTGGGCAGGGCGACGCGCTCCATCACCGCCTGCCGGGCGGCGGTGACGTTGCCGTCGCTCCAGATGTCGCGCTGCATGGCGAGCGGCGGCCAGATCTCGAAACTGGACAGCGGCGGCACCGGCCGGGCGGTCAGCGCCGCGCAATCGGCGGCCAGGATCGCGGTCGGCGTGCCGTGGCGATAGCCCCGCGCCGCCAGCGCTTGCGCCAGGGCCGCGTCGCTGTCGGCGACGCGGAACATCGGCCGCTCGTCCCAGCCGCGCTGGATGGCCTCGGCGCGGGGGATGTCGGCCGGGTCCCAGTCCGGCCGCGCGGCCCGGGCCGAGCTGACGCGGCCGCCGCCGCCCCGGCCGCGTCCGACCAGAAAGCCGCCCGCCCCGGCATATTCGGCCGCGGGCCAGGTGCTCTCGAAGGCGCGGGCGATATCGGGATCGGCAATCACATCGCAAGCCTTTCGCGCAGGGCGGTCATGGCGTCGGTGACGCGCTGGCCGTCCAGGCCGCGGATCACCAGGCTGGTGCCGTAGCGCTGGCCGCGCTGGAACGGATAGGAGCCCAGCGACAGGTCCGGGAAGTCGTCGGCCACCGCCCGCAGCTCGTCGGCCACGTCGGATTCCGGGCGCAGCACCTCCAGCGCCTCGCTGACCGAGGGCCGTCCGGTCGGCAGCTCCGGCACCACGGCCTCGACCATGGCGCGGAACACCTCGGGCACGCCGGCCATGACATAGGTGTTGCCGATATGGAAACCCGGCGCGGCGGAATAGGAATTCGGGATCAGCCGCGCCCCCAGCGGGATGCGGGCCATGCGCAGCCGGTTGCCGGTGACCTCGACGCCGCGCGCCTGCCAGCGTTCGACCATGACGCGCCGGGCTTCCTCGTTGATCTCGATGCCGGTGCCGAAGGCCGCGGCCACGGCATCGGCGGTGATGTCGTCATGCGTCGGCCCGATGCCGCCCGAGGTGAACAGCAGGTCCCAGGCGCCGCCCAGCGAGCCGTCCAGCGCCCGGATCGCGGCGACGATCTGGTCGTGGTCGTCGCCGACGATGCGCATCTCTCGCAGGTCGACGCCGATGCTGTTCAGGACCTGCGACAGGTAATGCGCATTGCCCTCGCGGGTGCGGCCGGACAGGATCTCGTCCCCGATGACGAGAATGGCGGCGGTGGGATTGTCGGACTGCATCGGCGCGCTGCTCCTGGCGATCTGGCTCTCTCGGGGAAATGTATAGGTCGGCGCGCAGGGCTGGAACAAGTGGCGCCTTGGGTCTATCTGTGAGGCAGGAGATCACGAGGACGACATGAACGACGCACGCCAGACCCGCGAGGGCATCCGCATCCACGAGCCGCAGGACTTCCAGGGCATGCGTGCGGCCGGGCTGATCGCGGCGCAGATCCTGGACGAGGTCGGCCCGCTGGTGCGGCCCGGCGCCACCACCGGCGCGCTTGACGATTTCATCCGGGACCGGGTCGGGGAACTGGGCGCCACCAGCGCCACGATCGGCTATCGCGGCTACCAGCATGCCAGCTGCATCAGCGTGAACCACGTCGTCTGCCACGGCATTCCCGGCGACAAGATCCTGGCCGAGGGCGACATCCTGAACATCGACGTGACGGTGATCGTGGACGGCTGGTATGGCGACAGCTCGCGCATGTATGTGGCGGGCAAGCCCAGCGTCAAGGCGCGGCGGCTGATCCAGGTCACCCATGACGCGCTGATGCGCGGCATCGAGGCCGTCCGCCCCGGCGCCACCTTCGGCGATATCGGCTGGGCGATCCAGTCCTATGTCGAATCGAACCGCATGTCGGTGGTGCGCGACTTCTGCGGCCACGGCCTGGGCCGCAGCTTCCACGCGCCGCCGAACGTCCTGCATTTCGGCCGCCCCGGCAAGGGTCCGGTGCTGGAGGAGGGCATGTTCTTCACCATCGAGCCCATGGTGAACCTGGGCCGCCCCGAGACCAAGATCCTTGCCGACGACTGGACGGCCGTCACCCGCGACAAGTCGCTCTCGGCCCAGTTCGAGCATTCGATCGGCGTCACCGCCGACGGCTGCGAAATCTTCACGCCTTCGCCCAAGGGCCTGTTCTTCCCCGATCTGGGCTGACCGCCGGCCCGGCTTCTTCGTTCCGGAAAATACCCATGCGACCGCGCAACCGTCGCCGCCGTATGGGTATTTGTGCAACAGAGAAAGCGCAGGCCGGCGCGCGAAGGCTGGTTGCGGCGCCTGTTTCACCGTTCGAGAAATGCCCGCGCATGGCCGCCCGCCGGCGCGGCGTCAATGCTTGCGGATCGTTTCGCCCGGCATGATGGTCGGGGCCAGGGCGATGATGCCGTTCTCGGGGCGCGGCTCCTTGCCGGCGACGATGCGGGCCGCCCGCCGGCCGATATCGATGCGTCGCGCGTCCGTGGTGGTCAGCCGCATCGGCAGCCCGTCCAGCAACTCGACGCCGTTGAAGCCCGCCAGCCCCAGCCTGCCGGGGATGTCATAGCCCTTTTCCATGCACCACAGAAGCCCGCCGGCCCCGATCATGTCATTGGAGAAATACAGGAAATCCAGATCCGGCTCGCGCGTCAGGATGCGCTCGGTCAGCTCGCGGCCCTTGTGCAGCGACGAGCCGCCCTGGTAATATTCCCGCGCCGCCAGCTGCACGCCATGTTCGCCCAGCCGTTCCTCGAAACCGGCCAGCCGCTTGCGGGCGCGATGGTCCTCGGGCATGTGCGTGCCGATGAAGCCGATGCGGCGATAGCCGGCGGCCAGGATCTCGTCCGCCATCTCGGCCCCGGCGCGGCGATGGCTGATGCCGACGGCGGTGTCGATGGGCGCGCCGTCCACGTCCATGATCTCGACCACCGGCAGTCCGGCATTGTCCAGCATGGCCCGCGCGGCCTTGCTGTGCTCGAGCCCGGCGAGGATCACCCCCGAGGGCCGCCAGCTGAGCATGTCGTAAAGCACCGCATCCTCGCGCGAGGGGCTGTAATTCGTCACCCCCACCACCGGCTGCAGCCCGGTATCGTCGAGCTCGGCCGAGATGCCGCCCAGCACGTCGGGAAAGACCATGTTCGAGAGCGAGGGGATGACCACCGCGACCAGGTTCACGCGCTGGCTGGCCAGTCCGCCGGCGATCTTGTTCGGGACATAGCCGAGGGTGCGGGCGGCGGTCAGCACCTTCTCGCGCGTCGCGGCCGAGACGTCGCCGCGGTTGCGCAGCACGCGGCTGACGGTCATTTCCGACACGCCCGAGGCTTCGGACACATCGCGCAATGTCAGGGGGCGGCGGGATCTTTTCGTGTTCATCGCAACTACCGGGACGCAATCATGTTATCGTTATCGTTTCCGTCCGGTCGCGGCAAGCTTGCCATTTTCCTGATCAGAGGGCAAAAGAGGCCAGAACGGCCCCGTGGCTCAACTGGATAGAGCAGCCCCCTCCTAAGGGGCAGGTTGCAGGTTCAAATCCTGCCGGGGTCACCATTTTTTCTATGTATAACAGGGCCTTGCGAGGATCCACCGGCCGAATCGCGCAGTTTCCTGCGTGATCTTGCGCCGGTTTGCGCGGAACTTACCGGGAACGCCGGTACAAATCCCGTACAGCACCCGCTGACAGCTCCCATATGGCGAAGAAAGGAAAACCCCGGCTCGGCGGCAACCGAGACCGGGGGTCAAGCTCATGTGAAAGCACTCAACTTTCCTGGACAGACTACCCCGGACACCGCCTGCCGATCAATCGCAAAAAATAATGCGTATAAAAAGTCGGCGGTGCGGACATGACGCAGCACCTCACGCATGCCGGCTTGCCGGCTGATCTGACCCGCTGGCAGTTGTTGCGTCTGGTCGAAACCGCGCGCCGGCCGCTCGGGCTCAGCAAGGGTGCCGTGGGCTATCTGCGCCATGCCATCGGGCTCACCACGGATGGCGACTTTGCCAAGGACCGAATCTGCGCCTTCTGGGCTTCCGTCACGGAAATCGCCGCCTCGCTTGGCGTGGAGCGACGGCAGATCACCCGGATCGAAGTCGAGCTAATCGAGCGAGGGCTGATCCACAAGTCCAGCACCAATCGCAGCCGCCGCAGCGGTCATCGGCTTCACGGCGTGATCCGGCACGAGTTCGGCATCAACCTAGCCCCATTGATCGAGCGCGCACGAGAAATCCAGGCGCTGGCGCAGCGGGCCATACAGGAGCAGGTCGAGGCCAAGGCCCTGCGCAAGCAGATCAACAAGCTGTTCGAGCGCATCCGTGGGCTTGGCTGTGATGAGGCCACGGTTGCCGCCGATGCCGTCCTCCCGAACCATCGCCCGTCCACGATCCAGAGCTTTCAGCGGCTCAGGCAGGTCGCGGCGGCACTGGAGGCGGTACTAGCCGATTTTTCGGCCGACGCCGGTGGGGGTGAAATGTCCCACCAGTGCGACATTTCCACCCTACCCAATACCAATCCTGATCAGATCGATAAAACCTGTAGGGCTGAGAACAGGACAGCGCGGCAGCCGATCCGTACTACGCCGGCGCAGGTCTGGCTGCTGGCATCGGAGCGTTTCCGGGAATATCTTGCGTTCTATACTGCCGGTCTCGGGTCCGGCCGTGCCCCGGATGAGCGATGTTTCGTGATGGCGGCGCGCGACCTTGCGATGAACATCGGCATCTCCATGCGGGAATGGCGACACAGCTGCGAGGTTCTGGGCGAGGCCCGGACGGCGCTCTGCCTGCTGATCGCGGATCGGAATGCCTGCCGCCACGATGATTTCCGGGTCAGGGATGCTGCTGCGGCCTTTGTCGGCATGGTGCGGAAAGAGACGCGGCAGGGTGCGGTGGTCGATGCGCTGCTGGGCGAGCTGACGGCCTTCTGCCGAGAGACCGGCCATGCCTGACCGCGCCGGGAAGTCGATCTTTGCGCACAAGCAGACCTATTCGCGCAAGGGCAACAGCAAGAGCCGGTCGGTCCGGGAGATCGCGGATGAGGCCGAGCGGCTGGAAGGGGCCTGCCCGCATGTCGAGAACCCGCAGTCGCCCACCATCCTCGAAGGCATCCGGCCTTCGGAGGTGGTCGCGGTGATCGAGCAGCGCATCACCGAACAGAACAGGCTTTTGCGTCAGCTGCGCAAGGAGCAGCCGGATCGAAAGGACGCCTTGCGGGGCATCCGCAGCGACACCCACGTGATGATCGGCAGCGTCTTCAGCTTTCCCGATCTGGTCGAGGATATGGATGAGGCCGATTACCTGCGCTGGCGCAGGGACGTGATCGCCTTCGCCAGGGCCGATGCCGCGCGTAACGGGGCCGAGGTGCTCAGCATCGTCGAGCATCTCGATGAAGCCCACCCGCATGTGCATGTGCTGGCCGTACCCATATGTGCAGATGACAATATGCGCATCGACGCCAAGCGCTGCCATGAAGGTCATCGCGAGCAGGACCGGCACATGGATCACGGCTGGTCCGGCTCGCCGTCTCGCAGCTACAAGCAGGCGATGCGCGGCTGGCAGGACCGCTATCACGCCGAGGTCGGCGCGAAGCATGGTCAAGCCCGCACGGGGCCGCGCCGCCGCCGTCTGGACCGGACTGCGTGGAAGGCCGAGCAGGAGCGGCTGCAGGCGCAGAAGGAGGCAGAGATTGCCATCTTGCGCGCCGCAGAAGCCCGTCGCCTTGCCGACGAGGAAGAGCGCCGCCGCGATGCGGTCATGCAGGACACGGTCGCCAGGCGGCTTCAGGAGGCCGAGGCGGTACATGCCATTGCGACCGGCGGGCTGATCGCCGCCATCCGGCAGGTCGATCCTGACCCGGTGCTGATTGAGCGGCTGGAGACCCCCGGACAGATGGGCAGCTGGACGAGCCACGACGCGGATCGCAACCGCGAGATGTCCCTCGCGCTGGCGCCGGTGCTCAGCGACGGGTTGGAAGCCCTGCGCCAGCCGCCGGCAGGACCGGGGTTGCTCGGAGGGCTCTCCGGCTTCCTGCGCGGGATCGCGGGTTGGGTCAATCGCCTTGCCGGGGCCAGCCCGCGCTGGCTGAAATGGCCGGAAACCGTGGCCTATGCGGCTCATGGGGCGAGGCAGGCGTTCGACACGACCTACACGGCCTCGACCCTCGCCGGGGTCATCGAAGCCTCGCCGGCATGGCAGTCCTTCACCGGCGAGGCAAAGACGCGGCTGGATCAGGCGCGGGCGGTGCAGGCGCTGACGAATTCGCGCGGCTCTCGACCAGACGCTTCATCGCAGAGGGGCATATGACAGCATGCGCCTATGCCAATATGCCCATCCGCCCGCCAAGAGCCGGCAATTGCGTCCGATACGATTTCTTGGTAATATCCGGTATCGACGCACAGGAGGCCCGCATGTCCCGCAACACATCGGTTTCGCTCGGCGATCACTTCGTCAGCTTCATCGACGCGCAGGTGAAGGGCGGCCGCTATGGCTCGGCCAGCGACGTGGTGCGGGCAGGGCTGCGGCTCCTGGAGGAGCACGAGGCCAAGGTAAAGGCCCTTCAGGACGCCCTGATCGCCGGAGAGGAATCCGGCCGGGCGGAGGGCTTCGACCTCGACCGGTTCATTGCCCGCAAGATGGCCGGTCGCAACGCATGAAGGCGCTGGCCTTCACCGTCGCGGCAACGGTCGATCTGGAGGCAATCTGGGACTATACGGAGGGCGAATGGGGCCTCGCGCAAGCCCGGCGCTATGTGCAGGAACTGCGCGACACCTGCCACGCGCTGGCATCGGGGCAAGGGCGCGGCAGGCCGGTTGACGTTCGGCCTGGCTATCTGAAATGCCTGAGCGGATCGCATGTCATCTTCTTCCGGGATCTGGGCGACACGCTGGAAATCGTCCGCATCCTGCACGGTGCACAGGACGTCGAGCGGCATTTGTGACCAGCATGGGTCTGTGCGATGGCACGATGCTCGAAGGGTAAAATTGCAATATTGGCATATGCGCCCCTTGGGCGTGGAGAGCTTGGTGATGACTTATCTGCTCAGCGATTATCCGGTCCTGGCGCGGCTTGCGGCCGGCAGAACCAAGGCAACGCGGCTTGACGTCAGCGCCTGCCGCCGGCTCTACGCACTGGCGACGGACGACGATCTGGGCGCGATGGGGCCGGAAGAGCGCGGGTTTTACGACAGCTTGGCCGCGAGCGAACCGGTGCCGGGTTCCGGCGGGCCGATTGCAACGCTTCAGGCGCGGGTCAGGGCCGACGGCTTCCGGCGCATGGCCGACGAAAAGGCCTTCATGGACGACCTGTGCGGCGGCATCTGATTGCTGCAAGCCCTGCTCAGCTAACGGCTGCAGGCCGTGGCCCAGAGTGGCCTACTTTTCGCGATTTCGCCAAATATTAGTGACCGACTATTATTTTGCGGGGCCCGGTGCAAAGCACCACCCGCAAAATGTCGGACCAGATGCTGCGCCCCGGTACCCAGCTTCCTCCGCCCAGAAAGAAGATCGATCCCCGACGCCGCCCGATGGGCGGCCGTATTGCTTACGGATGAAGCGCCAGCAGATCCTGCCCGAACTGATGCAGCGGCATGATCTCAATGCCGTTCGGCAGCGGGAAAGCCTCGTCCCCCGGATAGACCACGATCCGCCGCGCGGGTTGCAGGTCTTCGCAGGCCGAGTGAAAGCCGCGCTCGACCTTCGGCGCCAGATTGCGCTTGATCTCGACGGCCCAGACCGCGCCGCCCGGCAGGGTCAGCACCAGATCGACCTCGGCCCCCGCGCCGCTGCGGTAGAACTGCGCCTGCGTTCCCTCCGGCATCAGGGCATGGGCTGACTCGATGACCAGACCTTCCCAGCTCGCCCCCGCAACGGGGTGGCCGAGAACGTCGTCCAGCGTCGTCAGTCCCAGCAGGGCGTGCAGGATGCCGGTGTCGCGCACATAGATGCGGGGGGATTTCACCAGCCGCTTGCCGATATTCGCGTGCCAGGGCTCCAACCGGCGCACCAGCATCAGATCGACCAGCAGGTCGAGATAGGAGGCGACGGTCTTGGCATCGACCCCGAGCGCGCGGGCCAGCTCGGCGGCGTTCGACAGGCCGGATTGCCGGTGCGCCAGCATGGTCCAGAAGCGACGCAGCGTCTCGGCGGCGATGCGGGGGCCGAGCGCGGGAATGTCGCGCTCCAGATAGGTGCGGATGAAGTCGCGCCGCCAGCGCAGGCTGGCCTGATCGTCGCGGGCGAGGAAGCTGTCGGGAAAGCCGCCGCGCAGCCAGAGCCGGTCCAGGTCGGCGGCAGGAACCTCCAGCGCATCGAGGGGGGCGAGTTCGGCATAGGCGATCCGCCCCGCCAGCGTCTCGCCCGACTGCCGCAGCAGGTCGATGGAGGCCGAGCCGAGCAGCAGGAAGCGCCCCGCCCGCAGCCCCTTGCGCCGCCCCCGGTCGATCAGGCCGCGCAGGTTCTGGAACAGGTCCGGCATGCGCTGGACCTCGTCGAGGATGACCAGCTTGTCCTCATGCGCCAAAAGGTAGAGTTCGGGGTCCGAGAGTCTGGCCCGGTCGGCGCTGGATTCGAGATCGAGATAGAGCGATGGCCGCTCTTCCCCCAGCTCCTGCGCCAGCGTGGTCTTGCCCACCTGGCGCGGCCCCAGCAAGGCAACGGCGGGGCTGTCGTCCAGCAGGGACTTTACGGTTGCGGTGATACGGCGCTCGATCAACATCCTTGCAATTATGGAGATCAATTCCCGATTTGCAAGGTTAATTGGGGGTCATGCGCGCATCTATTGCCGGGCTGACTTCAATGAGCCCAGCTGTCGGAAGGCACGCTGCATCTCTCCGGGTGTGAACCGGCGTGCAAAATTGACCCCGTAACGGGGTAATCGGCTTCCAAAAATGACCCCCTTACGCTGATGGTCATGATGCCTCCGAGGCTATCGGGGGGCACAGTGTGGGATGCTGGTTGTGGAGACGATTGCGAAGATCCGCCGGGCGTATTTCCAGGACAAGAAGTCGATCAAGCATATCTGCCGAGAGCTGCGGGTATCGCGGAACACGGTTCGGAAGGTGATCCGGTCCGGCGCAACGGAGATGACTTACGAGCGAACCGTCCAACCGCAGCCGAAGATCGGTCCCTGGAAAGGCAAGCTCGACGAGATGCTGGCGGCGAATGCGCGCAAGCCGAAGCGCGAGCGGCTGACCCGCATCCGGATTTTCGAAGAGCTCAGGGCCCTCGGATATGACGGCGGCTACGACGCGGTCCGACGCTATGCGGCTTCGTGGTCGCAGGCGGAGCAGGAAGCGTCAGCCGCCGCCTATGTGCCACTGAGCTTCGATCCGGGTGAAGCCTACCAGTTCGACTGGAGTCACGAGGTCGTTCTGATCGACGGCGTGACCACCACGGTGAAGGTGGCTCACGTCCGGCTTTGTCATAGCCGGATGCTGTTCGTCCGGGCCTACCCGCGAGAGACGCAGGAAATGGTGTTCGATGCCCATGACAAGGCCTTTGCCTTCTTCGGCGGCGCCTGTGCGCGTGGGATCTACGACAACATGAAGACGGCGGTGGACACGATCTTCGTCGGCCGCGACCGCGCGTATAATCGCCGGTTCCAGCAGATGTGCGGACACTACCTTGTCGATCCCGTCGCCTGCACCCCCGCGTCCGGCTGGGAGAAGGGACAAGTAGAGAACCAGGTTGGCGTTGTCCGGCGGCGGTTCTTCGTGCCGCGGCCGCGCTTCAAGAGCTACGCGGAACTCAACGCCTGGCTTCAGGATCGCTGTATTGCCTGGGCCAAGGCCCATCCGCACCAGGAATTGCGTGATCGGACAATCTGGGACGTGTTCCAGGATGAGCGGGCGAGCCTGGTGCCCTACGTCGGCCCTTTCGACGGATTCCATGCCGTGCCGGCCTCGGTGTCCAAGACCTGCCTCGTTAGGTTCGACAAGAACCGCTACTCGGTCGATGGTCGCGCCGTCGGCCGTCCGGTCGAGATCCGCGCCTATGCCGAGCGGGTCGAGGTCTGGCAGGACGGCAAGATCGTCGGCCGGCACGACCGCGCCTTCGGGCGCGACAAGGCCATCTATGACCCGCTGCACTACATCCCGGTGCTGGCCCGCAAGCCCGGCGCCCTTCGAAACGGCGCTCCCTTCAAGGAATGGGAACTGCCGCCGGCGATACGACGCGTCCAGCGTAAGCTGGGGCGCGTGCCGAACGGTGACCGTCAGATGGTCCAGATCCTGAGCATGATCCCAACGGATGGACTGGAAGCCGTCGAGGCTGCCTGCGTCGAGGCCCTGACCGAAGGCGCCCCGGCGGCATCGGTCGTTCTGAACATCCTGGCCCGACATCGCGAGCCACCACCTCCGTTGACCATCGCCACGCCGGACGCGTTGCGCCTGACCTGCGAGCCCGTGGCCGACTGCAAACGCTACGACAGCCTCAGGAGACCCCGCCATGGAAAGATCACAGGTGCTGGACGCGATGGGCCAGTTGAAGCTCTACGGCATGAAGGCCGCCTACGATGAGATCATCGCCACGGCGGTGAAGCGACAGCACGAACCGCAGCAAATCGTGGGCGACCTGCTGAACGCCGAGATCAGCGAGAAACAAGCTCGCTCGATCAAATACCAGATGACCATCGCCAAGCTGCCCTTGGCCAAGGAAGTCGACGAGTTCAGCTTCGAAGACACGCCCGTAAACGAAACGCTGGTGCGCGATCTGGCCTCCGGAGAGTTCCTCGAGCATCAGCGTAACGTCGTCCTCATCGGCGGCACCGGGACCGGCAAATCCCACCTTGCCGTCAGCATCGCCCGGGCCTGCATCCGCCGTGGCAAGCGCGGCCGCTTCTTCAACGTCGTGGACCTGGTGAACAAGCTGGACGCCGAAGCCCGCGCCGACCGACAGGGACGCACTGCGGATCTCCTGTGCCGCCTCGACTTCCTGATCCTCGACGAGTTGGGATATCTGCCGTTCGCCCAGACGGGTGGCCAGCTCCTGTTCCACCTCATCAGTCGCCTTTACGAACGCACCTCGATCATCGTGACGACGAACCTCGACTTCGGCGAATGGCCGACCGTCTTCGGAGACGCGAAGATGACAACGGCGCTCCTCGACCGACTGACCCATCACTGTGACATCGTCGAGACCGGCAACGAGAGCTGGCGCTTCAAGACGCGGGAATGACCGAGACGCCGCTGGCCCGATCCGGTTGCGCTGTATGGAGGCTACACCGCATCGGGCCAGCTACCCGTGCTGACCAAGCGGGGTCATTATTGGGCGCCGAAAGGGGGTCAAAGTTGCGTGCCGATTGACACATAGCGGGTCGCGAGTGTAGCCACTTTTGTACCAGACGCCTGGTTGGGGCATGTTGCGCTCGTTGATGTCGAATGAATGTTAAGCAGGTATAGTTAAAAGCAACGGCGCACAATAGCAGAACATCTCCATCGGTAATATGTATCAGGTTCGCAGGGCTTTGACGTCGAAATTTGGATGTTGCTGAGGGCGGAGTGGTCCGCAGAGTGGGCGAGAAGTAGACTTGTGCGGCCACGCGTGGCTGACACAGAAACCACCTGAAGCGGCCGCTCGAATTTTTAACGCGCTGTCATCAAAAGTGTTTCAAACAGGTGTACACCGTCTCTACTTCAATGCGGAGTTGATCGCTTGGATCAGCTTTTTCCACTGATTGCGCTCATCTGACGTCAAATCTTTAGCAGAATGATCGCGTGACCAGCGAACGAAAGCCTTGGCAAGGCGGTACTTTGAAAAGTCCCTGATCTCGCTTTCGAATATGTTGACGAGCGGGCGGTCTTTTTGCTTCGCCGCAACTGCGGCGATGTCCCAGCCGCAGTCCGACTTGGCGACGGCGATCAGCGTTTCGCGGAGCATATCTTCGACTTCGGCAGCTTTGACAGGACTGCCGAGGAAGTCTTTCGTCCGCAATATGCCCTTGTTGCCGAGCGTGTGGACAAGCGTGTCCTGCTTCGCGGCCTGGTCGCCTGCACTGTCGGAATCTAAGAGCGCCAGCACCTTTAGGCCTTGTGCGTGTAGGATCGTCGCGAAATACACGACCTTGCCTGCGGTGTTCGACGGAACAAGGGCAATCTTCTCGTTAAGATGCACGTCGCCCGAGTCCCGCAGAAGTGCGGCAACGGCATCGACATACCAGTAATCTGTCAGTCCCTCGAGGACGAGATTCTGCTTCTGCGTGAAGAGACTTTGGGCGAGGTCGTATCCAAGGGCTTCCTGCAAAGGTAGAAGAGCCGCAGGATCGTTCGCGGTGACAGACGTGTGAACCTTGGTTCCCGTTTCCCTGTTTGCCATCTCGACGACGCGGACAAGATCAAGCTCATCTGGGCCGACAAGGAACGGTGAATGGGTCGAATAGATCGTCTGGTTGTCCGCAGCCAGCCGCGAAATCGTCTTCCGGAATTCGCGCTGTTTCAGGGCATGAAGGCTCATCCCTGGCTCGTCGAGAAGGAGTACGGCGTTCTTATGGTCGCCCTCCGCTTCGGAGAAGAAGACCACGAAGAAGGATACCAGCCACTGAAACCCTTCGGAGCGCTGGTCGAGTTCAACCTCCACGCCAAGGTCATCTTCAACCGTCACCTTGAGATATTGGCCGTCCGCGCGCAGCCGCAGCTTCGCGGCTTCGCCCTTACTTTCATCGGGATTCCAGACAGATCTGATTTCGCGCGTGAGGCTGACTTCGGCGGCGTTGAGCTGATATTGCCGCTTATCGAGCTTCTCCCGATAGGTTTCCATTGCATCAGGATTGTTGGCGTCGGGATCGGGGGCGGTCCCCATTTCGGAGAGCTCGGCGGCAGTGAACCCGAGCAGGTTCAGAAGACAGAAATTTCCGTAGTCAAACCGCTCTTCGTCCAAAGTGCTGTTCGCGATCCTCGCTGCCAGTTGCTTGAGGTGGATCAGCGGACGGACGCGGAAATAGTTGCTGAACAGGACGAATACGGGAACGCGCTTCCGAAGCGCCTTAACCGCCGCGTTGCGGGCATCGCCAATACCGATTGCGGCTTTGAGGCTGTCGTAGCGAGCCTCCTCTTTCTCGTTGTCTTCGTCAATGAGAGGCAGCACCGCTTCAAGCCATTGCGATAGTGCCTCGGCTTTGTCCCCTTCAATCATGTTCCAAGTGTACCAGCCCGCCGTCGCGGCCTTGAGCTTGTCGGACGGCTTGCTTTCGGCAGCACCTTCGGAAGGCGAATGCCGGCTGTCAACGTGGGCAGCAAGGCGGAGCAAGTCCTTCTCAATGTCGGAGTATTTTGCCGTGTCTGGCACTCCCAAGAGGCGGTTGCCCGTAGAATTATCCAGGTTCCGCCAAAGGACGTAGGTAGCATCCTTCAAGTTGTCGGGAAGCAGTGCGCGCTCGTCGTCGTCAAGTTCGAACTCCGCTTCCACCACTTTGGTCTTTGCTGGATCAACCTCACCCGTCGTTATTTTGCTGTAGCGGGAGCGCGGATAGTCTCGCAGCGCACTGAGGGGTTTCACCCCGCTGGGCGGATTTAGGTGCTGAATCGCTTGCAAAAGCGCAGTCTTGCCTGCTTCGTTGGGGCCGACCAGAATCGTTTTGTTCTTATCGATTTCGAACTCTTCGCTGTCGATGATCGAGCGGTAGTTCTGAACGTGAATTTTCTTAATTCGCATTGTGGTCCTCCTACCGTGCCGCAACCGCCGCAATATGGCCCGCAAATTCGGTCACGAAGGTCTTGAGTGACGTGAGGTCGCTGAGATGTCTGTACGCGCCGTCCTTGGCCGCCTCGCGGGGCGACGCGAGAAAGGTGGCGCTTGAATAAAGCCCTTCCTGCACGAGGCGCTTGCAAAGAATATCGTAGCGCTGCGCGTATGACGCATGTTTGAAGGCAGGATCGACGGGGAAGTGCGGCTGCTTGTCGGCAACGGGCACGTTTGATTTCGGGCAGTCCTCGACCAGCATGACCCATCCGAGAAAAGGGCGCGGAACGTCGCTCCCGAACGCGCCCTCCCGGAAGGCTGTCCATAGGTCGTGTGCGGTGCCGATGGCTTCTTCGCAGCGGTTATTGAAGTTGTTCCCGAAAGACGGGCCGACCTGTGATTTGAATTCAACGGCGGCGACAAGCTCGCCCCGATACATGACCAGCATGTCCCACAGCTTTGTCGGTCTGAAAAAGCCAGGCAGCGTCAAGACGCGCTTCTGCACCCAGATATCGGCAAGCGCAAGCCCGTTGGCCTCGACAAGGGTTTGGGCGATGGCGAGGAAGCCGTCCATGTTCTTGCCTGCCGTGACAGCGCCGCGCGCCCCCGCATCCTGATTTCCTGACTCGATCTGCCGCGCCAGCGCGGCTTCGCGGTTGCCCCAAAACAGCTTTACCGCTTCGCGCGCCTGTTCTTCGTAGTTGGCAAGATCAAGACTCATGCGTCACTTGTCCCTTCTATCAATTTCAGCTCTTCGGGGCTCAGGCTGTAGAGTTCCGATACAATTTCGTTGAGAGCATGGCGGTCGCTCGTTTCCGCGTAGCGTGCGAGTTTGTCGCGCAGGTCGACACTCACGTCCGACCACTTCGGTATTCTGATCTTGCGGAGATACTGCGCCTGAAAGCGCAAATAGCCGCCACGCATGCGTGTGCAGTAAAGCCCGACAAACAACCGTGCGATGCCTGACCGCATGACGGCCTGGAGCGCAGGAACGTCCCATTCATCGGACGTGATGAAATACAGATTGTGGTGCGGGTAAAGCTTGCCTTCCTCGTGCACGATAGAGGCATCCCCCTTGATGTCGGGGATCAGCAGCTTCTCGCGGTAGGTCAGTTCGGGGTAAATGCGGTCGATGGTGCGATACCAGCCGCGCGGGTTCTTCTCCGCAACATGGCGCCCTGCGATCTGCTCCTTCCGTTCTTCGAGATAGGCGCGCAGCTTGGGAAAATCCTCGAGATCAACAAGCTTGCCGTCTTCGCCGAAAGGATTGATGATCCCTTTGCCCCGCCACGCGACATGACCTGCGAGGATGTCGCGCGTCATCGCCAAGGGGAGCTTTCGGGAAGGCTCGACGTCCAGCGCCTCGAAGTCGCCGATAAAGGCTTTGTCGGCTCCCGTTGCAACGCCGATGCCGACCTTGCACCCTGCGTCTTCAAGGGCAGGAAACTGCTCTTCCAGCCGCCGCACCAGCGCCAATTCGTCGAATGAGTCGAGCACCCACGGATCGCCGCTAGATGCTGGATTCCTGATCTCGCGGACGCGGCTCTTCGCGGGCAGCCGTGCGGCGGTCAGATCGGCGGCGAGGGTCTTGAGAAAGGCCGCGTCAACGGGCGGACGTGCGAAGACGCGCGTCACTTGTGAATGATCCCTGGCGATCACGGTAATAGCGGGATAGGCGCTGACCTCTGCTTGGAAGGCGTCGGTATCGACCATATCGACGTAGATTTTCATGCTGTAGCTCTTGCTGACAAGTTCGCGCAGCTTCTTGCCGTACTTGTTCTTCATCCAGCGATCCGCGCAGATGAAACCGAGCTTGCCGCCCTTGCCGAGCAAGGCCAGTGACCGTTCGATAAAGGGGACATAGATGTCGGCGCGGTCGTAGATGGTCTTATAGCGCTGACGGTACTCGCTCATCAGCGCACCGGGAATGGCCTCCTGACGGACGTAAGGCGGGTTGCCGACGACGTGAGTAAACTGCGCGTCGAAGCCTGCCAGCAGGAAGTCTCCCTGATGCAGCCAGACATCGCACAGACGTGCCGCCTCGTCCCGCGCGATGCCGCTCTCCCGAAGGCGCTGCGCAACCAGTGCGCGCGTACCTTCGAAGGTAAAGCGATGCAGCTCGACGGCGCGGATGGCGGGTGCAAGGTCGTCATAGGTGAGCTTGCCGTCGCGCGCGGCCGCCGCGAGGAGTCGGTCGAGGATTGGCAGCAGGAAATCACCGTTGCCAAAGGATGGCTCAAGCAGGTGATAGTCGGTTAGTGGCGCATTGTCCGTATAGCCTGCCAAGTCGAGGATGAAGTCGACGACCTCACGCTTGGTGTAGATTGCGCCGCGCTCCTCGATCCCGCCTTCAGTCGCCAACTTCTCCACAGCTTCGGTCACGGGACAGAAACCAGGGAAGGCAGTTTGGCGGGCGAGCGTTGCGGTCACGGGCGTTTCCTTGTCGAACATTCGGGGAACATAGTGCTTTTATAGCACCGATTGTGCAAGCCATTCTAGGGTGCGCAAGATGTGGCAATGTCGTATCTTCAAGGCATACAGTTGCAGTCCCTGGTGAAGAGGCGCTTGGGGCGCAATTCGGCGGCTTCTCCGGCGGCAGCAGGGGGCCTTGATGCAGTCCGTCAGGCGGAAGAAGCATCACCGTCGTCGTCAAGTGCCGCCCAATAGCGCTTGCCGTACTTGGTGTGCTTACGAACAGCCTGCACAATGTCGGCCTTCGTGTACTGGATCGTCGGATCGCCGCGCCACCAGCGATCCTGCTCGCGATCCGACAGCACCTCATAGACGACTGTACGCAAGTCCTCGTAGGAAATCTGATCCTCTCCGTCCCGAAAATGGGCAACGATATATGTCTGAAGCTCGAAGATTTCCTCCAGGATCGGACCATAATCGCAATGGCGCACCCGCCCGGTCAGAATGAACTCGGCATCGATGTCGCTTATCGCAGCAAGCCTGCGCAGCACCTCGGCGGGCACCTTGGGCACTTCCTGCGACTCGTAGGCGATGTAGGTTCGTTTGGGGATGCCAAGCCGCCGCGCCATCTCCTCCTGTGAGATGCCCTTTTCTTCAATCTTCCTCCGCGCCTGCTTCAGGATCGCACCCACAGGTGCGACCGGGGCGCGCTTACTCTCAGGCTCAAACGAATCAAAATCGTCCTGCAACCAGGCCTCCCCGTCCAGATCGTCGTCATCAAATCTGATATCGAGGTGCGTTTGGGGCGTTTTCCCGTTCATTTCGCGACGTCTCCGTGCAAAAGATGCAAGTTCTTGCACTAAAAATGACGATATTTTTCAATCCATTGACCGATCTGTCCATGCATGTTTTCCAACATATAGGAAAGGAGAACAGACATGTCGAAGATTTTCGATCTGGGGCGCACCCCCGAAGAATGGTCGGCGAAGCTTCGCCCGCGTGGAGTCGAGTTGTCACCGCGTACACTACGCTCCAAGGCCCGCACGCACGGTCAATATTTCGCTATCGGACGGGCAATTTTCATCACCCCCGACCAGATGGATGAGATCCTGCTGCGTGAAGCGGACCTCATTTCGCAGGCTGACCGAGCGCGACGTCCCTCACAACGGCCTTCCGCGTAAGTATTTCACGAAGCTTTCAGCGAATGAGCGTTTCCAAGATGACTGTAAATGGCGAACCGACAGGGTCCAAAATTCTTGATACGGGCATGACGCCGGCAGAATGGGTCTTGCGGCTTTGCGAACGGGGCCTGGAAATCAGCGAACGGAGCCTGAGGGAAAAGGCGAACCGGATTGGAGCCTGCTACCGTCTGGGAAATTCGATGATCATTACGCCTGCTCATCTTGATGAGATTTTAATGGAGGGACAGAAATGCCGCTCGAACCATATCTCCGAGGCCGTATCTGGTGGGTCAAGGGTCGTGTCGAAATCAACGGCCGCGCCATCACCGGTCCATACCGAAAAAGCACGGGCGCGACTGATGAAGCTGGCGCGCATGACTGGATAGCCGAGGAAACGGATATACAGCGTCGCCGCTATTATGGCGGCGTAAAGGAAGCTTACTATTTCAGAGATGCAGTGTATCTTTATCAGGCAAAAGAGCGAGAAGCACGAAAGCTCTTGCCAATTCTGGATGAAATCGGCGATATGCTTATCTCCGATATTACTGGAAAACTTCTCAAGAACCTTGGGCCCAAGCTTCGGCCGAATGTCTCGACGGACACTTGGTGGCGGGAAATCGTCACGCCCGCTCGTGCCGCTATTAACAACGCGCATGAGTTGGTTGGCACCCCGCTCTTACGTGTTAAGCCATACGATCAATTCGAACGAATTTCCCAAGACCAAAAGCGTAATCGCCAGAGCCGAATAAAGCGAAAGCCATCGAATCAGAAATGGATTGACGCTTTCTGCAACGCGGCTGATCCTTATAACGCTGCCTTGGTTCGTTTCATGTTCGAGACCGCAGCTCGGATCGATCAGGCCGTATCAATTCGGCCCAATGACTTGCGATCGGACGAATGCAAAGTGCGCTTGAAAGCGCAGAAAGGGCACCCGGAGGTCTGGATCACCGTGTCGCCGGAAATGATGGCCGAAATCGAGGCACTGAAGCCGAAGCGGCCACGCAATCGCCGCACCGGAGCTTTGCTGGACCCGCGTGTTTTCGGTTACGGTAGCTCCACAGGTTACAACAATCGCTGGCGCACGATCTGCAGGCGTGCCGGAATCCCCTATCTGTCAGCTCATGCCGCAGGTCGTCACGGCTTTTACACCGAACTGGTCGTGCGCCAGCAGGTTGATCCGGTCACTGCGGCCGAGGCAGGGCGATGGGCTGATGCAAATCTGCCGATGCGCATTTATGCTCACGCCGAGGTTGACGAAGGGCAGATTCGCGCGCGGTTTCGTACAAAGCCGGTACATACCACGACTTCTGAATGCGCTAAGGAAATGTAAATAAAAGGAGAATTCGGATATGCGACTATCCCTCCTAAGGGGCAGGTTGCAGGTTCAAATCCTGCCGGGGTCACCATCGCCTTGTTTTGGCGCTGATAACTCGCGTTATTTTCCTCCTTTTTGGAACTTGATCTCGGAAGTAGGAACTTTCTGTTCCCCATCCGTCTGCGACAACGCGTTTTATTTCCGGGGCCAGGCCCCGTTGAGGGTCATCGAGGCGGGGGACGGCCATGGCGTCACTAACAGGTTGCTCAACGGAAAGCTTTCCTGACTGTCCCGAAATCATGTCGGGCGTCTGCAATCGATGGCCCCGAGCTCGATAGGCCGACGACCGAAGCGGCGTCTTCCGGCGCGTGGACAGCTCTTGGCCGCGTCGGCCGCGCCGAACTTGATCATCTCGCCATGCTCCCGGTTGGGTGTGACAGCTTTTTCCGGCCACTCGCGGTCCTTGTCAGCCACAAGCACCGTCGACGCCGCCTGCTGCCGATATCATGAGGATTGCGCGCAATATCGTGTGATTTCAGCGAGGTCGGATCGGTGCAGGGGCTTGACCTGAGACGGGGCTGGGCCAAACTTTCCTTATGAAAGGGTTTCGTTCAGACTGATGCCGAGGGTTTCATGACGGACACATATCTCTCTGCCGCCCGCGATCTGGTGATCGAGGGGATGCGCGAAAGCCAGGTCGCCCTGTCGTCCGAGCTCGAGTTTCATCTTGCCTCGACGCTGGCGCGCTACATGCACCGTCCCATTGCGCCCGACCGGCTGACGGTGCGGCTGATGGATGCGGCGCAGAGGCAGGCGGGAAAGGGCGAGTCGCGCCAGATCGGGGACGAATGCCTGATCTCTTGCGCCTTCTTCGCGGCGCGGCTGACGCGGCGGGGCGGCACCATCGTCCATTACGCGGGGCTGGGCCAAAGCGCCTATGAGATCGCCGGGATGCCGGATGTGGCCCATGGCTTTCCCGACATGCTGGATGTGCTGCAGGCCAGCAGCCCGCATGTCGAGGAGCGGCCTTTGCCGTCCAGGGACGGCGAGGCGGAGGAGCCGAGGATCCTGCTGCTCTCGCCGAGGTTCAGGCACTGAACCCGACTTGTTCCCCGGGGTCTGGCCCTGCCTTAAGGATGGCCACCCTTCGTTCGGCGACGCGGCTGACAGGGGATGCCCCGCGCCGATCATGGCCTTGTCGGCATGGCGCCAGCCCCATGCCAGCTCCTCGACCGTCGCCTGTTCCAGGCGATCAGCGGCTCACCGGCGGCTGCCGGAACCGGCCTGATATCCGAGTCGCGTGGCGGTTCTCCAAGCCTGCATCAGCCAGCCAGACAGGGGCTTTCCGGGCGCACGAAAGAGGCCGCATTCGCGGTGTTTTCGCCCCCTTGAACCGCCATTTCCGCGCCCTAAATCGTGGATCGCCGGAAGCCTCGAACGGGGCCGGCATGCCGGGGCGGATGCAACGGCACCGCACGGCGAAAGACTTGTATCCATGTTGCTCAACGGAGGATGTGGCTATGAGAACCACTTTCGACTTTTCCCCTCTCTACCGGTCGAGCATCGGTTTCGACCGGATGCTGAACGCGCTGGAAGCGGCAAGCCGGGTCGGGACGGTCGACAACTGGCCGCCCTATGACATCGCCAAGACCGGCGAGGACGACTATCGCATCACCATGGCGGTGGCGGGCTTCTCGCCCGACGAGCTGGCCATCACGCAGGAACGGACCGTTCTGACGGTAACCGGCCGCAAGGCTGGCGAGGACAAGGGCGAGTATCTGCATCGCGGCATTGCCGAGCGCAGCTTCCGCCGGCGCTTCCAACTCGCCGATCATGTCAGGGTGACCGGCGCCGAACTGCTGAACGGGCTGCTGACGATCGACCTGCGGCGCGAGATCCCCGAAGAGATGAAGCCGCGCCGGATCGAGATCGCCCCGGCCAAGGCCCTGCCCAAATCCCAGCCGCAGCAGGTCGAGACCGGCAAGCAGGCCGCCTGAGGCCCTGTCACCGCACGATCCCCGCCGGCCGCCGGGCAGCGCCCGGCGTTTCCGGCAACCTGTTGCCATGACGGAGGAAAATCATGAATGTCCGTGATCTGATCCCCTGGAACCGCAATGGCGGCAACCAGCTTCCCACCGCCTTCCGCGACGGCGACCGCGATCCCTTCCTGTCGCTGCATCGCGAGGTGAACCGGCTGTTCGACGACGTCTTCCGCGGCTTCAGCCTGCCCGCGGTCGGCACGGTCCCTGCCTTTGGCGGCGGCTGGCCGAGCGTCGAGATCTCCGACAACGAGAAGGAGATCAGGGTGACGGCCGAGGTGCCGGGCCTTGACGAGAAGGACATCGAAGTCCTGCTGGATGACGGCGTGCTGACGCTGAAGGGCGAGAAACGCTCGGAGGTCGAGGATAAGGACCGGCAATTCTCGGAACGCTTTTACGGCCGTTTCGAGCGCCGTATCCCGCTGGGCGCCGAGATCCGCGAGGACGAGGTCGATGCGCATTTCAGGAACGGCGTGCTGACCGTGACCCTGCCCAAGACGGAAAAGGCGCAGTCGCAGGTCAAGCGCATCGCCATCAAGGGCTGAGCCATCGCGGCGGCGACAACCGCCGCCGCCGCATCCAGCCTTCCCCCGCAGGGGAAGGTCCATTGACGGGATCACCAAGCAACCGACAAGGAGGAGTGAACGATGCTGAAATCCCTGTCTCTCGATCGCCGGACGGCATTCGACATCGCCAATGTCGTTGCCAGTCTCGGTCTTCTGCTGTCGCCCTGGTATCTCGGCTTCGCGGCCGAGACCGCCGCGGCGTGGAACGCCTGGCTCGTCGGGGCCGCGATGACGCTGATCGCGCTGGCCGCGCTCTTCGCGTTCCACAGGCTTGAGGAATGGGCCAATGTCGCCCTTGGCCTCTGGGCGGTGATCGCGCCCTGGGTTCTGGGCTTCGCGACCCTCGCGGCGGCGATGTGGGTGCATGTGATCGCCGGTCTGGTCGTCGCGATCCTGGCGGGCGTCAGCCTGTGGTCGGGCGACGACCGGCCCTATTCGACAGCGTGACCTCCCGAACGGCCCGGCAACCCGCCGGGCCGTTTTCTTGTTCTCCGTCTGGTCTCGGGCGAGAAAGGAAATCACCACCGATCAAACGGAGATTGCCGATGTCGATGAAAATCCCCCGACTGCGCGCGGCCGTCATCACGCTGTGCACGATCCTGGCGCTGGTCGCGCCGCCCCAAGCGGCTGTCGGGCAGCCCATGCCCGAGGCTGGGGGCGGTATTCCCACCATCGCCCCGATGCTGTCGCGCGTGACCCCGGCGGTGGTCAATATCGCGGTGGTTTCGGAAACCCCGGCAGTATCGAACCCGCTTTACAACGATCCCTATTTCCGCCGCTTCTTCGATCTTCGCGACCCGCCGATGCGGCGGCAGATGAGCGCCGGCTCCGGCGTGATCGTCGATGCCGAAAACGGCTATGTGCTGACCAACCATCACGTCGTCGCCGAGGCCAGCGCGATCAGCGTCACCCTGAAGGACGGGCGCCAGTTCCGGGCCGAGCTCGTCGGCGCCGACCAGGCCACGGAAATCGCCCTGCTGCGGATCGAGGCCGAGGATCTGGTCGCGCTGGAGATCGGCGATTCCGACCGCCTTCAGGTCGGCGACTTCGTCGCCGCCATCGGCAACCCCTTCGGCCTGGGCCAGACGGTGACCTCGGGCATCGTCAGCGCGCTGGGGCGCAGCGGCATCAGCCGCGAGGGCTATGAGGATTTCATCCAGACCGACGCCTCGATCAATCCGGGCAATTCGGGCGGCGCGCTGGTGACGCTGGACGGCCGGCTGGTCGGCATCAACACCGCCATCCTGACCCCGGCGGGGGGCAATATCGGCATCGGCTTCGCGGTGCCCAGCAACATGGCCGTCGCCGTGATGCGGCAGCTGATCGAGCACGGCGAGGTGCGGCGCGGCAGGCTGGGCATCGGCATGCACGATCTGACGCCCGACCTGGCCGAGGCGCTGGAGCTGGGCGGCATCCACGGCGCGGTGATCGCGAATGTCGAGCCCGGCTCGCCCGCCGAGAAGGCGGGGCTGAAGGCGGGGGACGTGGTGACCGCTGTCGACGGCGCCCCGGTGCAGGGCGCCACGCATCTGCGCAACCGGCTGGGCCTGACGCCCGTCGGCAGCACCATCCGCCTGACGGTCAGGCGCGACGGGGATGCGCGGGAGGTCGACCTGACCATCACCGCCGATGCGACCTCCTCCGGTGATTTCGCCGGCACGCCGCTGGATGGCGCCCGGCTGCGCAACGCCTCGGCGGAGGAGGCGCGCCGGGCGGGGGGTGCCGGGATCATGGTCGACAGCGTCGAGCCGGACAGCCTTGCGGCCTGGATCGGCCTGCGCCGTGGCGACATGATCGTCGCCGTCAACCGGACGCCGGTTTCCTCGGTCGCGGATTTGCGTGGCATGCTTGCCGGCCGCCGTGCCATCGTGGCGCTGGAACTGATCCGCGACGGCAACCGTCTTTTCATGGTCGCGAGATGAACAGGAGCGGCGGCATGGACATGAACCCCAGGACGCAATTCAACATCTGGTATTGGGTGGCCGCCTTCCTCGTCCTGGCGGCATTCCAGTATGTCTTCACCGCCGCCAACCAGGTCGCGCAGATCCCCTACAGCCAGTTCGAGGCCTATCTGCGCGAAGGCCGGATCTCCGAGGTCGCGGTTTCGGACCGCTTCATCCAGGGCCGCTTCATCGAGCCGGTGGACGGCCGCCCGATGTTCGTCACCACCCGGGTCGAGCCCGACCTGGCCCGCCAGCTTCAGGAACACGGCGTCACCGTCACCGGCCAGATCGAAAGCACCTTCCTGCGCGATCTGCTGTCCTGGGTGGTGCCGGTCCTGTTGATCCTCGGCATCTGGATCTTCGTGATCCGGCGCATGGGCGCGGGCATGGGCGGCGGGCTGATGCAGATCGGCAAGTCCAAGGCCAGGGTCTATGTCCAGTCCGACACCGGCGTCACCTTCGAGGATGTGGCCGGCGTGGACGAGGCCAAGGACGAGCTGAAGGAGATCGTCGATTTCCTGCGCGACCCGCAGGGTTACGGCCGTCTGGGCGGGCGGATGCCCAAGGGCATCCTGCTGGTCGGCCCGCCCGGCACCGGCAAGACCCTGCTGGCCCGCGCCGTCGCGGGCGAGGCGGGGGTGCCGTTCTTTTCCATCTCGGGTTCGGAATTCGTCGAGATGTTCGTGGGCGTCGGCGCCGCGCGGGTGCGCGACCTGTTCGAGCAGGCCCGCGCCAAGGCCCCGGCCATCATCTTCATCGACGAGCTGGACGCGCTTGGCCGCGCCCGCGGCATCGGCCCCATGTCCGGCGGCCATGACGAGAAGGAACAGACGCTGAACCAGCTTCTGGTCGAGCTGGACGGCTTCGACCCCTCGACCGGCCTCGTGCTGCTGGCGGCCACGAACCGCCCCGAGATCCTTGATCCGGCGCTGCTGCGCGCCGGCCGCTTCGACCGGCAGGTGCTGGTGGACCGGCCCGACAAGCAGGGCCGGGTGCAGATCCTGAACGTGCATCTGAAGAAGGCGAGGCTCGGCCCCGATGTCGAGCCCGAGAAGATCGCCGCCCTGACCCCCGGCTTTACCGGTGCCGATCTGGCCAACCTGGTCAACGAGGCGACGCTGCTGGCCACGCGGCGCAATGCCGATGCCGTCACCATGGAGGATTTCAACAACGCCGTGGAGCGCATCGTCGCCGGCCTGGAAAAGCGCAACCGGCTGCTGAACCCGCGCGAGCGCGAGATCGTCGCCTATCACGAGATGGGCCATGCGCTGGTCGCCATGGCGCTGCCGGGGGTCGATCCGGTTCACAAGGTCTCGATCATCCCGCGCGGCATCGGTGCGCTTGGTTACACGATCCAGCGCCCGACCGAGGACCGCTTCCTGATGACGCGCGAGGAATTGCACGACAAGATGGCGGTGCTTCTGGGCGGCCGCGCGGCCGAGCATGTCGTCTTCGGCCATCTGTCCACGGGGGCCGCCGACGATCTGGTCAAGGTCACCGACATCGCCCGCGCCATCGTCACCCGCTATGGCATGTCGGACCGGCTGGGCCATGTCGCGCTGGAGCGGGACCAGCGGTCCTTCCTTGCGACCGACCAGCCCTGGTATGGCCCGCAGGAGCGCGCCTATTCCGACGAGACCGCCGCCGCCGTGGACGAGGAAGTGCGCCGCATCGTGGACGAGACCTTCCGGCGGACCGTCGCCCTGCTGGAGGAGCGCCGCGATCTGCTGGAACGCACCGCCCGCCGCCTGCTGGAAAAGGAAACCCTGGACGAGCAGGAAATGGCCGCGCTTGTCGGCGGCGGGCAGGGCGCCCCGGGCGCCGAAGGCCGGGACCGGACGGCCCGGGCCTGACCTGCCTTGCTGATCCGGCGCGGGGGCAGGCGGGCGGCTCATGCCTGCTCTCTGGCCAGGCGCAGGACATTGCGCGCGCCCCGCCGACGATGAGGTGGCGAATGTCCTCCGGCATGCCGGGCGCCGGACTCTGCTGACTCGCGATGCGCGGCGGTTCCGGGCTAGGATCGGACAGATGCGCAAAAAGGAGGCTCTGGCGATGCATCTCGACCCCGTTGCCGATCTGGGGACGCATGAGGTCCTGAACCAGCCGAAGGATCCCGGCGACCGCGACCTGTGGCGCGACGATCCGCTGCTGCGCGCCATGATCGAGGCCGGCGGCGCGCAGACCGAATGGCCGGCGCATTACGGCGCGCTGCTGGGCCGGGCCGAGATGCGCGAGGCGGGGCGCGATGCGAACCGCCACCCGCCCGAGCTTGTCCTGTTCGACAGCGGCGGCAGGCGGCTCGACGAGCTGCGCTTCCATCCCGCCTGGCACCGCTTCATGCGCGATTCCGTCGCCGCCGGCTACCATTCGGTGGCCTGGGAGGGCGGGACGGCCGGGCACCTGACCCATGCCGCGATGGTCTATCTGGCCAGCCAGGTCGAGCCGGGCCATTGCTGCCCGCTGACCATGACCTATGCCGCCGTGCCGGTGGTTTCGGCGGCGCAGGATCTGCCCGGCGACTGGCGCGCCGCGCTTCTGTCGCGGCGCTACGATCCCGCCGTGCGGCCGCTGGGCGACAAGCAGGGCGCGCTGCTGGGCATGGCGATGACGGAAAAGCAGGGCGGTTCCGACGTGCGCGCCAATACCACCCGGGCCGAGCCGGACGGCGGCGCCTGGCGGCTGACCGGGCATAAATGGTTCTGCTCGGCGCCGATGTCGGACGGATTCCTGACGCTGGCGCAGACCGGGCGCGGGCTGACCTGCTTTCTGGTGCCGCGCTGGCTGGAGGAGGGGCGCAACGCCATCCGCATCCAGCGGCTCAAGGACAAGCTGGGCAACCGCTCGAACGGCTCGGCCGAGATCGAATACCAGCGCGCCCTGGCCTGGCAGATCGGCGAGGAGGGCGACGGCATCCGCACCATCGTCGAGATGGTCCATCACACCCGGCTCGACACCGCCATGGCGCCGGCCGGGCTGATGCGGGCGGCGCTGCGCGAGGCGCATCACTGGACCGCCCATCGCAGCACCTTCCAGCGGCGGCTGATCGACCAGCCGCTGATGCGCTCGGTGCTGGCCGATCTGGTGCTGGACTGGCAGGGCAGCCTGGCCCTGGGCCTGCATGTCGCCGCCAGCTTCGACGGGCGGGGCGACGAGGATCGCGCCTTTGCCCGCATCGGCGTGGCGCTGGCGAAATACCTGTCGAACAAGCTGTGCCCGCAGGTCGTGGCCGAGGCGATGGAGGTGCTGGGCGGCATGGGCTATGTCGAGGACACGCCGCTGCCGCTGCTTTATCGCGAGGCGCCGCTGAACGGCATCTGGGAGGGTTCGGGCAATGTCATCTGCCTGGACGCCTTGCGCACGCTGGCGCGCGAGCCGCTGGCCGCCGAGGCGCTGGCGGCGCGGCTGGACCAGGCCGCCGGGCTGGACCGGGCCTATGACGCGGCGCTGGCGGCGCATCGCGACCGCTGGGCGGGCGGCGTGCCCGAGGCCGAGGCGCGCTGGTTCGTCGAGCGCAGCGCCCTGCTGCTGACCGCCGCCGTGCTGTTGCTGCATGGCGAGCCGGATCTGGCGGGCGCCTTCGTCCGCACCCGCCTGGACGGCGAGCGCGGCCGCACCCCGGGCACCATTCCCGCGCCTATGGCCGGGCGCATCCTGGCCAAGGGCTTCCCCGCCGCCGAGGCCTGAGGGCAGGGCAGGGCAGGGCAGGGCAGGGACGGGACGGGTGCGGAGCCCGGCTTCCTTCGCCGCCTGCGGCCGGTCACATGACAGCCACGGCTTTCGTGCTAGCATCGGCGTGACGGCCGGTTGCCGGAGGAGAAGGAATATGGTCGATCTGCGCATCCATGCCGAGGTCGAGAACATCGTCCGCGACCGGCTGCGCCGGGCACGGCCCGAGATCGAGGCCTCGCTGGCCCATATCGCCGAAGGCAATCCGCTTGCCGCGGAACCCACCCTGCCGCGCCGCCTCGAAAGGCTGCGGATCAAGACCGGCGGCAGCCGGGAAGAGGCGATGATGCTTTCGGCCGCCATCGACATGGCGGCGGCGGGCGCCGCGGCCGCGCCCGCGCGCGGCAAGCCGCCGGGACCCGAGGCGATCCAGGGCGCGACGCTGGACTTCGTCGGCGTGGCCTTTCTGGAGCGCGGTCGGCGGGCCGCGGACGCGGTGGGGCGCATCGCCTTCCTGAACGGCCGGCCGCAGGGCACCGGCTTTCTGGTGGCGCCGAACCTGCTGCTGACCAACCATCACGTGATCGACTCGCCCGAGGCGGCGGCCCGCCTGCAGGTGCAGTTCGATTACGAGCATGACCCTTTCGGGCGGCTGCGGGCGGTCTCGGGCTTTCTCTTCGATCCGGACCTGTGCTTCGTCACCGACGGGATCGAGGGACTCGACTATACGCTGATCGGCATCGGCGGGCGACGCGAGGGCGACCGGGATCTGGCGGAATTCGGCCATCTGCCGCTGTCGGACGCCGCCGCCAAGCACATGCTGGGCGAGATCGCCAATGTGATCCAGCATCCCGACGGCCGCTTCAAGGAGCTGGTGCTGCGCGAGAACCATCTGGTCGCCCGCGACGAGACGCTGCAGGTGCTGCATTACGTCGCCGATACCGAGCAGGGCTCCTCGGGCTCGCCGGTGTTCAACAACGAATGGGAGCCGATCGCCCTGCATCACTGGGGCGGGCCGTGGCGCGAGGTGATGGGCACGGCCGGCCAGCCGCTGGCGCGCGAGATCAACGAGGGCATCCGCATCAGCGCCATCGTCGCCGACCTGCGCGGCAGGGCGGACGCGGCCTCGCCCGATGCCGCGGCGATCCGAGCGGCCCTGGACGCCTGGGACGGCGCCGGCCGCGGCCCGGACGCCCTGCCGCCGCAAGCGCCGCGCATGGCGGCCACGCCGGGGCCGAGCCAGGCAGGGGGCTCGGCGACCTGGACCTTTCCCATCGAGATCACCCTGCACGCGCCGCGGCTTGCCGGTTCCGCCGCGCCTGGGCCGCCGGCCGCCGGCGCCGAAGCGACCACCTGGCGGACCGAGGATTTCGCCGACCGGGGCGGCTATGAGCCGGGCTTCATCCCCGGCCATATCGTGCCGCTGCCCGAGACCGGCGCGCTGCCCTGGCGGCTGGCCCGCAACCAGCTGGCGGCCGAGGGCGACGATCCGCACGAGCTGCGCTATCATCATTTCTCGATCCTGATGAATGCCGAGCGCCGGCTGGCCTGCTGCACCGCCGTCAATATCGACGGCGCCCGGATCCGCGCGGTCAACCGGGCCGACAAGACCGTCATCGCCGACCCGACCCTGGCCCAGCTCGGCATCGAATCGGCCGAGGCCAGCGACGATTTCCGCCCCGACCGTCGCATCCTGCCGGAAGAGCAGATGAACCGGCCCTTCTACGAAAACCAGCAGGTTCCGGGCTTTCCGGTCGCGACCTCGGCCGGGCGCATCGCCCGGATGTTCCAGAAGGGGCATATCATCCTGCGCGGCGATCCGGCCTGGGGCAGCGAGGCCGAGGCCCGCGCCGCCGAGCGCGACACCTTCTTCTACACCAATGCCGCGCCGCAGGTGGGCTTCTTCAACCAGGGCAGCGCGCTGGACCGGCCCGGCGCCAAGGGCAAGCTGCGCTGGCGCGCGGTCGAGACCTATGTGCTGCGCAATGCCGTGACCATGCGCCAGAGGATCAGCGTCTTCGCCGGCCCGATCTTCGACGACGAGGCCGACCCGGTCTATCGCTTCGGCGCGCGGCTGCCGATGCGGTTCTGGAAGATCGCGGTCTGGAACGACGGAACCGCGCTGCGTTCCATCGCGCTGATCGCGGACCAGCGCCCGGTGCTGGAGGTGATGCCCGAGGCGATGGGCGCCGAGGCCTTCCAGGACGAGGAGGAGCTGGCGCGGGTTTCGGAATTCCTGTCCACGGTGCGCGAGGTCGAGGCGCTGACGCATCTGGATTTTTCCGCGGCGGTTCGCGACGGCGATGTGCGGGCGGGGGCGGCGGAACCGGCCCCGGCGCTGACGCTGGAGCCGCCGGCCCTGGCCGGCAGCGCCCCGCCGCCGCGCCGCAAGGGCCGCAAGCGATGCTGAGCCCGGCGCCTAGCGCCAGAACCGCCGGGCATCGACAAAGGCGTCATGCGCTTCGGCAGCGGCCTCGATCAGCGCCTGCTTGTCCCGGTCCGATCCGGCCAATGCCGCCGCCTCGGGGTCATCGGTCAGGCCCAGCCGCTCGATCAGCTCGGGGGCGGTGACCAGATCGTTCAGCGCGCCCATGCGGTCCTGCAACTGCTCCAGCGCGTCCAGGAAGCGCGCGGCCCGGCGCTTGCGGCGTTTTTCCCCGAACAGCGGCGCGAAGAATTCGGCGGCATAGCGCAGTTTCTTGGCGTCCTTGCGCAGCTCGTGCCGGGCCTCGTCCGACAGCTCGGCCAGGTCGCGGCCCTCCTTCTTGACCTTGCGGCGAAAGCGGTCCAGCGCCGAGGCGGCGAATTCCCGCGCGGCAAGATTGCGGATTTCGGCCCCCGAGGGCAGCGCCAGCCAGGGGCCGATGGCCAGATATTCCGCAAGATCAAGCATCAGCCGCCGCGCCCGGCGCGAGGCCAGAGCCGCCTCGGCCCGGCCATAGGCCGCCTCGCGCGCCGGTTCCAGCCGGGCGTGCAGCGCCTCGGCATCGCAGCGCGTCCGCAGCACGTCCAGGTCGCGCGCCTCGGCCAGCATGCCGGCGAGCCAGCGGCTTTCCTCGTTCAGCCGGCCGGCGTCGTCGTCCTGCAGCATCGGCTTGAAGATCGACAGGGCCGAGCGCAGCCGCCGCAGCGCCACGCGCGCCTGATGCACAGCCTCGGGATTGCTGCGCCCGATCAGCGGTTCGTTCAGCCGGAACTGCCGCAGGCAGGCGCCGGCGATCTGGCGAAAGCTCTCGGCGGCGGTCATGTCGCCGGTCAGCGCAACCGGGGCCGCCTTGTGCATGTTCCGGACCGGGCCGAGCAGGCGATAGCCGCGCTCGGCCTCGCCCAGCACGCCCAGGCGCAGCGGCGCGATCTCGTCCAGCCGCCGCGCCAGCGAGAACAGCGCCGGGGGCGCTCCCTGCTGCAACACCAGCCCGATCTCGCAAAGCGGCGCGCTGCGGTCGCCCGCCGTCACCTGGCCCTGTTCCAGCACCAAGCCGATCGTGGCGCCCTCCCAGTCGAGGGTCCAGCATCGCTGCCGGGTCTGCAGGCGAAAGACCGGGCCGAGATCCTGCGCCTTCCGTCCCAGCAGCGCGCGGACCGGCGTGGAATCGTCCAGCTTCGGCACCTCGCCCGCCACCGGCTGCCGCCATTCGGGCAGGGCGAAAAGTCCGGCGGGGGCGCCGGCCGCCTCGACGATCTGAAGGTCGCCTTCCGGTGCGTGCCGGATCGCCAGCGTGAAGCCCGCCGCCACGAGGTCCTGCGCCGGCGTGTCGAAATAGGTCGCGCGCCGCGCAGCCGCGCTGCCCTCGCCCGGCAGCAGCTCGGACCGGGCCAGGGTCTCCGAAGCCTCGGCCGCGAGGTCCAGCCGCAGCTCTTCGGCGGAAACGATGGCCCGGCGCGGCGGCAAGCCGTTCGCCTTCAGGGCGGCCAGATAGCCATGCTCGCTGCCGGGCGAAGCGGCCGCGTCGCGGGTGGTTGGTTTGCCTTCGGGCCTGTCGATCATGCTCGCGTCACCTTCACGTCCATTCCCTATGGGCGTGCTTGGTAAAGGTAATATGTCATGGCGCTGACCGGTAGCCGGGTTTCAACCGCTCGATCACGGCCCGTTGCCGCGAACGAGGCTCCGCGTCCACCGGCCGTCCAGCCATCCCTGCACCGGCAAGATCGGGCGGTGCACCGCGAGGCCGGGGGCACGGCCGTCCGGGTTCGTCATGAGAAGCGCCATGACCAAGCGCGCCGTCCGAGCCGCAATCCCAGCCGCTTGCAAGGGTCCGCGCTGCTCGCTGACGGGCTCTGACGCGGGTTGCATCCCCAGGCAGGAGGAGTCGGAGGAAAGCCGTCAGATACGACAAGCGCCGCAATCGCATCGGGATCATGCGCGACCGGCGCAAGATCCGGCGCTGCGTCCCGCAGCTGGCCCATCAGCCTCCTCTCCGCCGCTGGCAACGCGCAAGGGCATCCGAACCAACGGAATAGATGACGCGCCTGCGTGGCGTCCCGCTGGGTGCAGTCCGCAGGATCAAGGGCAAGCCGGCGCCATTCCGGCAGCATATCCGGAAGGAGGGCGCCGGGATCAGTCGGTTTGTCGGGCTGGACCCATGGCTGGAGAAAACCGCGACCCGCGTGATCGGCGCGCACGGGACGATGGTGAAGAAGGCGCGGCTGTCCAGCGCGCCCGCGGCCGTGCTGCGCTGGATCAGCGAGCAGGACGGCGCCCTTGCCGCGGTCCCGAGGGCTGAGGCGTCTTGCCCGCGGCCCCCCCCGAACGAAAAAGCCCCGCTCTCGCGGGGCTTTTCCTTTTGCGCTCAGTTGCGCTCCTTGTCGACCATCTTGCCCTTCGAGATCCAGGGCATCATGGCGCGCAGCTTCTCGCCGACCTTCTCGATCTGGTGCTCGTCGTTGATGCGGCGGGTCGCCTTGAAGAATGGCTGGCCGACGGCGTTCTCCTGCATGAAGTCGCGCACGAACTTGCCGGTCTGGATGTCGGTCAGCACCGCCTTCATCCGCGCCTTGGTCTCTTCATAGGGCAGTACGCGCGGGCCCGAGACATATTCGCCGTATTCCGCGGTGTTCGAGATCGAGTAGTTCATGTTGGCGATGCCGCCCTCGTAGATCAGGTCCACGATCAGCTTCACCTCGTGCAGGCATTCGAAATAGGCCATTTCCGGCTCGTAGCCGGCCTCGACCAGGGTCTCGAAGCCCATGCGGATCAGCTCGACCAGACCGCCGCACAGCACGGCCTGCTCGCCGAACAGGTCGGTTTCGCATTCCTGGCGGAAATTGGTCTCGATGATGCCCGAACGGCCGCCGCCGATGGCCGAGCAATAGGACAGGCCGATGTCCATGGCCTTGCCGGTGGCGTCCTGATGCACCGCGACCAGGCAGGGCACGCCGCCGCCCTTGGTGTATTCGCCGCGCACGGTGTGGCCGGGGCCCTTCGGCGCCATCATGATCACGTCCACGCCCGGCTTCGGCTCGATCAGGCCGAAATGCACGTTCAGGCCATGGGCAAAGGCGATGGCGGCGCCTTCGCGCAGGTTGTCATGCACGTATTTCCTGTAGGTCTCGGCCTGCAGCTCGTCGGGCATGGTGAACATGATCAGGTCGGCCCAGGCGGCGGCCTCGGCGATGCCCATCACCTTCAGCCCCTCGGCTTCGGCCTTCTTGGCCGAGGCCGAACCCTCGCGCAGCGCCACCACCAGGTTCTTGGCACCCGAATCGCGCAGGTTCAGCGCATGGGCGTGGCCCTGGCTGCCATAGCCCAGCATGGCGATCTTCTTGTCCTTGATCAGGTTCACATCGCAGTCGCGATCATAGTAAACGCGCATCGGAAACTCCCTCCATTTCGCTGAAGGGTTTGTAGCAGGCGATTTCCCGGAGATGTGTGCATTTTTCCCGTTTAATGTGGGTGTATCGTTATGATAATGTCCAATTCACGATAAAAGTGAAAATATCATGCCCGACGCCACCGACCGCCGCATCCTGCGCCAGCTGCTCGCCGATCCCGACATCGCGAATGCCGCGCTGGCCGAGCGCGCCGGGGTGACGCCGGCCAGCCTGTGGCGGCGGCTGGAGCGGATGCGCGAAACCGGCGTGATCCGCGCCACCCTGACCCGCATCGACTGGCGCAAGCTCGGCTACGAGGTGCAGGTCAGCCTGCGCTTCACGCTGGACAAGACCCATCCGCGCGCCTTCGACGAATTCATCGCCGCCGCCCGCCGCGTGCCCGAGGTGACCGAGATCCAGACCTTCCTGGGTTCGGTGGACCTGCGGCTGTCGGTGATCGCGCGGGACATGGCGCATTGGCAGCAGCTTTACCGCGAAAGCATTCTGACCCTGCCGCATGTGGCGGACAGCGATGCGCTGATGCTGGTCTCGACCATCAAGGACGTGCAGGAGCTGCCGCTGTGAGCGTTCAGCCCGATGCGACGGACCTGGCGATCCTGCGGCTTCTGGCCGAGGATGCCACCCGCGGCGCGGCCGAGATCGGCCGGGCGCTGGGGCTGACCCAGCCCGCGACCTGGCGGCGCATCCGGCGCCTGACCGAGGCGGGAGTGATCGCCGGCCGCCGCGTGGTCGTGGACGAGGCGGCGCTGGGATTCGGCGTCACCGTCTTCCTGGGCATCCGGCTGGCGGTCAAAGGCCGTGTCAGCCTGGAGGATTTCGAGCGCGCGGTGACCGCCATCCCCGAGGTGCAGGTCGTGCAGCACGTGCTGGGCCAGTTCGACTATCGGCTGCGCATCCATGCCCGCGACATCGCCGATTTCGAACGCATCCTGCGCCGCCGCATCATGACCCTGCCCGGGGTCGGCCAGGTCGAGGCGAATGTCATGCTGTCCGAGGAACGCCGGCCGGGGCCGCTGTAGCATGCCGGGGAAGCGGCCGGATCGTCTGCCCGCCAGCCGGGCCGGGGTCTTGGCCAAGCTGACCGATAGGCGGTTCGCCTATCCCACCCGGCAGGGCCGCCTGGGCCCGTTTGTCCGTGGCGCCTTCTCTCAGGCCCGAACGGATCGGGCCCCTGCCGATTGGCCGGATCAGGGGCCGATCACCTGGCAGCTCTGATGCCGGGCGGCGATCCGGTTGCAGGCGAGCTCGGCGGTTTCCTTGCTCATGCCGACGAAATTCGCCTCGAAGCCGCGCCGGGTATTGGCGACCCGGCTCATCGCGCTGCCGAGCGCGCCGCTTTCCTGCAGCGCGGTCTTGAGCAGCAGCTGCTCGGCCTCGTGCTGCGAGCGGAACAGGCCCAGCGTAACCCCCCAGCCCTTGCCGCCGGCGCCCGATCCGCGCGAGACGATCTCGGTCGCCTGCGGGGCGGCCTGGTCGTCGGGTTCGAGCGAGGCGAGGATGACGGTTTCCGACCGCTGCGCCGGGGCGGGTGCGGCCAGCAGCGCCATGCTTTCCGGCTGCGGCTGGGTGGTCTGGACGAAGAGCGAGGGCGAGCCGGCCGCCGGGGCGGTCGTCAGGCCGGCCGACCGGTCGCCGCGCGGCGCCGGCATCGGGCGGGCGGCATCGACCGGCGCCGCCGCGGTCTCGGGCGCATCGCCTTCTTCCGGGCGGGCTTCGGGACGCGCCGCGCGGGCCAGAAGTTCGGAATCGATCGCGGCATTGGCCAGCTGGCCGGTGCCGGGCTTGCGGGCCGGCCGGGCGCTTGCCGTCAACGTGCTGGCGCTGCGGGCGGGGGCGGGCGCCGTCGCCTGGGCGCGCGAGACCGCGGCCGAGATCGCCGCCGGCGTCACCACCGCGACGGTCGAGGCCCGCGCCACCGGCCGGTCGGAGGCGGAAAGCTGCACGTTCGCCGCCGCCGGGCGCGGTTCGGTCCGGGCGACCTGCACGGTGCGGCGCACCTTCTTCTCGGCCACGTATTGCGGCGGCGCAGGCTTGACCTCTCGCACACGGGTGGGGGCCTTTCCGAAGCCGGCGTCCAGCAATTGCGCCATCACCTGGTTGCGATGCGCGGTCGAGGTGCCGCCCATCACCGTGGCGATGATGCGCTTCGAGCCGCGCTTGGCCGAGGCGGTCAGGTTGAAGCCCGCCGCGCGGGTATAGCCGGTCTTGATGCCGTCCGCGCCTTCGTAGCTGTCGAGGAACCGCTTGTTGGTGCTGGCGACGGTGGCGATGCCCGCATCCGCCGAACGGCGCGAGAAGATCGAGTAATATTGCGGGAAATCGTAGAACAGCCGCCGGCCCAGCAGGGTCATGTCGCGGGCGGTGGAATAATGCCCCTCGGCCGTCAGGCCGTTGGCATTGCGGAAATTCGTGTTGCGCATCCCCAGCGCCCGGGCCATCTGGGTCATCTGCGCGGCGAATTTCGCCTCGGACCCGGCCAGCCCTTCGCCGATCACCGTGGCCGCGTCATTGGCGGATTTCACCGCCGCCGCGCGGATCAGGTAACGCAGCTCGATCCGCTGGCCCGGCTTCAGCCCCAGCCGCGAGGGCGGCTGCGCGGCCGCGTGGCTGGAGACCAGGAACTTGCTGTCCAGCCGGACCTGGCCGCGCTCGATGGCGTTGAAGGCCATGTAAAGCGTCATCATCTTGGTCAGCGAGGCCGGATGAAGCCGGGTATCCGCGTTCTGCGCGTAGATTTCCTGCCCGGTTCGCGCATCCATGACGAAGGCTGCGAAAGGGGCGGCGGCCACTGCCATGGGCAGCGCCCAGGCGAATAGGATCATCAGTCCCAAACGGACGTTCTTGGCGAATCTGCTCACTGTCCCGGTCTCTATCTGCCTCTGAGGACCCGTTCATTATGCGGGCCCTTCATTAATAAAATGACAATAGCACGGCTTCCGGCGTTCGGGAACTGCAAGTTTTCACCCCCGGCCACGCAATCTGCCGCAGGTTGCGCCGCCTTTCGGCAGGAAGGCGGGGGCGGGGGTTATCAAGCGCGGGGAAAGCCTCTATATTCGGTCCCAGAACCGTCCATATCCTGTTGCAAGCCTCGTGACCAATCCGCAGATGACGAACCGACCCGGGGACCGCGAAGAGGTCGAGCTGGGGGTCAAGACCCGCCCCCGCACGCAACGGCCTCCGATGTACAAGGTCTTGCTTCTGAACGACGATTTCACCCCGATGGAATTCGTCGTGCATGTGCTTGAGCGGCTGTTCAACATGAGCCATGCCCAGGCGATCGAGATCATGCTGACGGTCCATCGCAAGGGGGTGGCCGTCGTGGGCGTCTTCTCGCACGAGATCGCCGAAACCAAGGTGGCGCAGGTCATGGAACTGGCGCGCCGCCAGCAGCATCCGCTGCAATGCACCATGGAAAAAGAGTAGAAATTGGCTGGATCACGGCTGGAACTTGTCTTTGGCGGCACGCCGCCGGAAGGGCGCTGGCTGCTGATCGGCGCCGGCGCGGCGACCGACCTTTCCCCTTTCGACGCTGCCCGGCCGCAGATCGTGCAGGGCTTCTATCCCGATCACCGGGCGCTGCAGGCGCGCGGCCATGAGGTCGTCACCGAACCCTCGGGCGCCTTCGACGGCGCCGTGGTCTTCCTGCCCCGTGCCCGGGCCGAGGCGCGGGCGCGCATCGCCGAGGCCGCGGGGCGGCTGGCGCCCGGAGCCGCGCTCTGGATCGACGGGCAGAAGACCGATGGCATCGACGCGGTGCTGAAGGAGATGCGCGGCCTTGCCCCGGTGGACGAGGTGCAATCGCGCGGCCACGGCAAGATCTTCCGGGTGACGCTGCCCGGAGGGGGCTGGCTGCCCGAGGACTGGCCGGCCCGCGACCATCAGGCCGCCCCGGGCATGGTGACGCGGCCCGGGGTGTTTTCGGCCGACGGGCCGGACCCGGCCTCGCAGGCGCTGGCGGCGGCGCTGCCGGACAAGCTGCCGACCCGCATCGTCGACCTCGGCGCGGGCTGGGGCTGGCTTTCGGCCCAGATCCTCAGGCATCCGGGCGTCGAGCAACTGCATCTGGTCGAGGCCGATGCGGCGGCGCTGGATTGCGCGCGGCGCAACGTGACCGACCCGCGCGCGCGGTTCCATTGGGCGGATGCGCTGGATTTCCGCCTGCCCGAGCCGGTGAACGGCGTCGTCATGAACCCGCCCTTCCACGAGGGGCGCGCGGCCGATCCGAAGCTGGGCGCCGGCTTCATCCGCGCGGCGGCGGGCCTGCTGACGGGGGCCGGGCGGCTGTGGATGGTCGCCAACCGGCACCTGCCCTATGAGCAGGCGCTGCGGGAATGCTTTGCCGAAGTCGCGGAACTGGGCGGCGATTCGCGGTTCAAGATCCTGACCGCCTCGGGCGCGCGGCGTCCCGGCGCCCGTCCATAGAGCAAAGGTAGGAAAAGATGAGCCTGTCCATCCAGGGCAAGACCGCCATCGTCACCGGCGCCGCGCGCGGCATCGGCCTGGCCATCGCCCGCCATTTCCAGGAGGCGGGAGCCAATGTCATGTTCGCCGACAGCGACGAAGCGGCGCTGATGGCCGAGCTGGGCGAGCAGGCGGCGGGCGAAGGGCCGGTGCGGGCCTTCGCCGGCGATCTTGGCCAGAAGCTGACGCTGGCGAACCTGGTCTCGGCCACCATCGACGCCTTCGACCGGGTGGACATCCTGGTCAACGCGCATCGCATGGTGCAGGGCTGCGATCCGCTGACGGTCAACGACGAACTGCTGGGCGACATGCTGCGCCAGAACATGATGGCGGGGCTGCGCCTGTCGCAGATGGTCGCGCGGCGCATGATGGCGCAGGTGCGCGAGGAGGACGAGGATGCGCTGCAACACGGCGCCATCGTCAACGTGACCTCGCTGGCCGCCGACTGGCCGCAGCCGCAGATGCTGGCCTATTCCATCGCCAGCGCGGCGCAGGCACAGGCCACGCGCTCGCTGGCCTCGGCGCTGGCGCCCAGGCGCATCCGGGTGAACGGCGTGGCCTTCGCCAGCATCATGTCGAACAACATGCAGCTGAAGCTGCGCGAGGACCCCGGCCTGCGCGACCGCATGGTGGCGGCGACGCCGCTGGGCCGCATCGCCGGCGCGGACGAGCTGGCCTCGACGGTGCAGTTCCTGGCCAGCGAGGCATCGAGCTTCGTCACCGGCCAGATCCTGCGCGTCGACGGCGGCCGCAGCCTGGGCGATCCGCTGGCGCCCGGGGTCTATTAGGACCGCTTCTCTTCGGGATAGGCGGTCTTGCAGGCATCGACGGCGGCGCGGGCGGCGGGCATCAGCGCCTGCTTGCGCGCCTGCAGGTTGTCGCGCTTGCGCGTCTCGGCGGCCGGGTCGATCGGCACCCGGTAACGCTCGGTGTCGACGACGTCGCGCAGGCAGGGACGATAGCCCAGCCGGCGGTTGCCGTCGCGATCGATCCATACATGGCGGCAATCGTCCCATTCGGTGCGGGTCACGGTGCGCTCTTCCCAGGCATAGCCGCGCGCCAGATTGGCCTCGACCTCGGCCAGCAGGTTCGAGACGGTGCGGTATTCGCGGGTGTTGCGGCTGATGCACTGTTCCTGCGGGGTTCCGCAGGCCGCGACAACCAGGACAGGCATCAGGGCAAGCAGGATGTTGCGGGTCATGGCCGGGATCTCTAGTTGTTTCGACCGAAGCATAAGCCCGTCCCCCTGGCGGGGCAATTCACGAATCCGGAGGCAAGCCCATGGAAATGCAGGACGAGCGACAGGAGGCCGCGGCCTGGTTCCGGGAATTGCGCGACCGCATCGTCGCGGCCTTCGAGGCGCTGGAGGATCGTGGCCCCGGCTCGGCCCCGCCCGGCCGGTTCGAGATCCGCGAGACCAAGCGCGGCGAGGATGGCGGCGGCGGGCTGATGTCGGTGATGCGCGGCGGCCGGGTCTTCGAGAAGGTCGGCGTGAACTGGTCGGCGGTGCATGGCGAATTGTCCGCCGCGGCCCGGCAGGCCATGGCGGCGCGCGGCGTGCCGGGGATCGAGGCCGACTCGCGCTTCTGGGCCTCGGGCATCAGCCTGGTCGCGCATATGCAGAACCCGCATGCGCCGGCCGTCCACATGAACACGCGCATGTTCTGGACCCCCGGCGCCTGGTGGTTCGGCGGCGGCGCCGACCTGAACCCCTGCCTGGAAGTCGCCGAGGATACGGCACATTTCCACGAAACCCTGCGCGCAGCCTGCGCCCCGCATGGCGCGGATTACTACGACCGCTTCAAGGCCTGGGCGGAGGAGTATTTCTTTGTCCCGCATCGCGGCCGGGCGCGGGGCGTCGGCGGCATCTTCTACGACGACCTGAACACGGGCGACTGGCGCGCGGATTTCGCCTTTACCCGGGCGGTGGGCGAGGCTTTCCTGCCGGCCTTCCTGCCCCTGGCCGAAAAGCGCATGGCCCAGCCCTGGGGCGAGGCGGAAAAGGACGCGCAGCTGATCCATCGCGGCCTCTATGCCGAATACAACCTGGTCTATGACCGCGGCACCAAGTTCGGCCTGGCGACCGGCCACGATCCCGAGGCGGTGCTGATGAGCCTGCCGCCCATGGCGAAATGGGTCTGATGCCGGACTGGCCCGACCTCTACCTGATGCGGCACGGCCAGACCGAATGGAATGCCCAGGGGCGGATGCAGGGGCGGCTGGATTCGCCGCTGACGCCGCTGGGGCAGGCGCAGGCGCGCCGGCTGGCCTGGCTGGTGCGCGACCTGCGCGGCGTCGCGCGCTATGCCAGCACCGCCGGGCGGGCGCAGCAGACGGCGCGCATCGTCTTCGGTGGGCAGGACTTCCGCGCAGACGAGCGGCTGCACGAAATCGACATCGGCGATTTCACCGGCAGGCTTTGGGAGGAGTTGCGCGCGACGCATCCCGCGATCTTCGGCTCCGGCGGGCTGGACTGGTATGACCGCGCGCCGGGGGGCGAGCATTTCGCCGGGTTGGAGGCGCGGGTGCGCGCCTTCCTGGACGATCTGACCGGGCCGGCGCTGATCGTCACCCATGGCATCACCCTGCGCATGCTGCGGCTGGTGGCGATGGACCTGCCGCTGCGGCGCCTGCCCGAAATGCCGGTCATGCAGGGCGCGCTGCATCTGGTCAGCCGCGGCCGGCACCGGGTCTTCTTCTAGGCGGCGCGCTCAGCCCTTCGGCGGCAGCGGCCGGGCCGGGTTGCCGACCACCGTGGCGCCCGGCGCCACGTCCCGGGTCACCACCGCGCCGGCGCCGACGATGGCGCCGTCGCCGATCGAGATGCCGGGCAGGACGACGGCGCCGCCGCCGATCCAGACATCGTCGCCGATGCTGATCGGCTTGCCCCATTCCTCGCCCCGGGCGCGGCTTTCACGGTCGCGGGGCCGGTCCTCGGTCAGCAATTGCACGGCAGTGCCGAACTGGCAGCGCGCGCCGATGCGGATTTCGCAGATATCCATGAAGAAACAGCCGTAATTCACGAAGCAATCCGGGCCGAAATGGATATGCTTGCCGTAATCGACATGGAAGGGCGCGCGGATCACCGCGCCGTTCCAGGTGCCCAGCAGCTGGGTCAGGGTGCGGGCGCGGGTCTTGTCGCCGATGATGGTGGCATTGTAGTCGCGCATCAGCCCCTGCGCGGTCTTGCGCATCGCCACCAGCTCGCCATCCCCGGGATGATAGGGCAGGCCGGCCAGCATGTCCTCGCGCGCGGTCAAATGAAGCCGAGCTCCAGGCGGGCCTCTTCGGACATCATGTCCATGCCCCATTGCGGCTGGAAGGTCATCTCGACATCCACCTGCTTGACGCCGGGCAGTGGCTCGACCGCATCGGCGACCCAGCCGGGCATCTCGCCCGCCACCGGACAGCCCGGCGCGGTCAGGGTCATGACGATGCGCACGGCGTTCTCGTCGTTGATGTCGATCGTGTAGATCAGGCCCAGGTCGAAGATATTGACCGGGATCTCGGGGTCGTAGACCGTCTTGCAGGCCTCGACCACACTATCATAGAGGGGGTGATCCGTGGTCGAGGGCGCGATCAGCGGATCGCCTTCCTTGAGGTTTTCGGTGCTCATGCGGCGCGTCCTGTGGAATCTTGGCAATGATATAGGACTTGTGCCTTCCGGGGTCCAGTGCCGCCTAGAAGCGGAAGTTCAGCCGCCGTGCCAAGCCGATGCTGACCGAGGGCTGGCTGCGCGTCTCGACCAGGGGCGAATCGCCGGCATCGCCCAGCAGGCGGCCATAGCTCAGCCGGCCCATCACCGCCGTGTCGGGCATGAATTCATAGCGCGCCTCGATGCTGACGCGGGCGATATAGGCGCCGCCGTCCGGATCATGCTCGGGTCGGCCGGGGCGGGTCTCGCCGGGCGCCACGCCGAAATAGGTGCCGGTGAAATCGTCGTCGCCCAGGCCCAGCTCGGCGCCGGTCCAGAGCGTCAGCTTGTCGCTGGCCTCGAATCGGTATTTCGCGCCCAGCTCGCCCACCAGTCCGTGATGGCCGCCGAACCCCTTGCGGATGGCGCCGTAGCTGGTCAGATCGCCCATGCGCCAGGATAGTTTCACGCCGATCTCGCCGGCATAGCCGATATCGTCCATGCCGCGCAGGTCGTCGTGATCGTCGGCGTCGCGCTTGCCGACATAGTTCAGCGAGGGCAGGATCGAGAACCCATCCGGCTGGTCGCGGTCGGCATCGGCGTTGCGCAGGATGAACCAGGGCGCGGCATCCAGATTGTCCGAGCCCATGAATGCCGGCCCGTATTTCAGCCCCAGGCCGGCATCGACCGAGAACTCGCGCCCCAGCGACTGCCCCAGCGCGGGCGAGGTCAGGGCGGTGGCGGCGAGAAGCGCGAACGCGGCTATCCTGGTCATGGCGAATCCCTGTCGAATTGCGCGTGACCCTGCGTCGAAAACCCGTTGCAGGGCAAGCGGCTTCTGACGGATTTCACGCGGATGACGGCCCGCTGTTGCGTTCAGGCCCGCTCGGCCTCCTCCAGCCGCTCCAGCGCCTCCATCCACAGGCTTTCCGCGCGCTGCATCGCCTCGCTGGCCTCGGCATGCTTGCGGCCCCAGGCTTCGGCCTTCTGCGCATCGTCATAGGTCGCGGGATCGGCCATGATGGCGTCCAGCTTTTCCAGCATGGCGGTCAGCTTCTCGACCCGCTCCTCGGCGCGCCTGGCCTCGGCGCGCAGCTCCAGGATCTTCTCGCGCGCGGGGCGTTTCGGCGCCGGCTTCGCTTCGGTTTTCGGCTCGGGCTTTTCCTCGCCGGCCAGCAGCATGCGGCGATAGTCGTCCAGGTCGCCCTGCCAGGGGCTGACCCCGCCCTGATCGACCAGCCACAGCCGGTCCGCGACCAGGTTCAGCAGGTGCATGTCGTGGCTGACCAGCACCACGGCGCCGGTATAGTCGTTCAATGCCTCGGTCAGCGCCTCGCGGCTCTCGATGTCCAGGTGGTTGGTCGGTTCGTCGAGGATCAGCAGATGCGGCGCGTCGATGGTGGCCAGCAGCAAGGACAGCCGCGCCTTCTGCCCGCCCGAGAGCTGGCCCACCCGGGTCTCGGCCTGCGCCTCCATCAATCCGAATCCGGCCAGCCGGGCGCGCAGCTTCGCCGGCGGCTCGTCCGGGCGCAGGCGGCGGACATGGGCGATGGGCGTCTCGTCCAGTTCCAGCTCATCGACCTGGTGCTGGGCGAAATAGCCGATGCGCAGCTTGCTTGATCGCGCGATCCGCCCCTCCATCGCCTCCAGCCGGCCGGCCAGCAGCTTCGACAGCGTAGACTTGCCCTGGCCGTTCCGGCCCAGCAGCGCGATGCGGTCGTCCTGATCGATGCGCAGCGCCAGCCGCCGCAGCACCGCCCGCCCGTCATAGCCCACCGTCACCCCGTCCAGCGAGATGATGGGCGGCGACAGCTGGTCGGGCTGCGGAAAGCCGAAGCGGTGGAACTTGGCCTCTTCCGGGGCGGTGATCGGCTCCATCTTCTCCAGCATCTTGATACGGGCCTGGGCCTGGCGGGCCTTGGTGGCCTTGGCGCGGAAGCGATCCACGAAGCTTTGCAGATGCGCGCGGCGGGCGTCCTGCTTCTTCGCCTCGGCGGCCTGCAAGGCGCGTTTCTCGGCCCGGGTCCGCGCGAAGATGTCGTAGCCGCCGGAATAGAGCACCAGCCTGCGCTCCTCGAGATGCAGGATATGGCCCACGGCGCGGTTCAGCAGGTCGCGGTCGTGGCTGATGACGATGACGGTATGCGGATAGCGCGCCAGATAGCTTTCCAGCCACAGCGCGCCTTCCAGGTCGAGGTAGTTGGTCGGCTCGTCCAGCAGCAGCAGGTCGGGCTGCGAGAACAGCACCCCGGCCAGCGCCACCCGCATCCGCCAGCCGCCGGAATAGTCGGCGGTCGGCCGCGCCTGGTCCTCGGTCGAGAAGCCCAGGCCGCGCAGGATGGTCGCGGCCCGCGCCTCGGCCGACCAGGCGTCGATATCGGCCAGCCGGGTCTGGATCTCGGCGATGCGATGCGCGTCGGTGGCATCGGCGGATTCGGCCAACAACGCGGCGCGTTCGATGTCGGCCTCCAGCACCGTCTCCAGCACGCTGGTCGCGGTGCCCGGCGCCTCCTGCGCGACGCCGCCGATGCGGGCGCGGGGCGGCAGGGTGATGGCGCCGCCGTCAAGGCCCAGCTCGCCCCGGATCAGCCGGAACAGCGTAGTCTTGCCGGCGCCGTTCGGGCCGACCAGGCCGACCTTGTGCCCGTCCGGGATGGTGGCCGAGGCGTGCTCGAACAGCGGCCGTCCGGCGATGGAATAGGATATGTCGTCGATGCGCAGCATGCGCCCCCGCATGGCGCAAGCCGCGGCGGGCGTCAATGCCGTCATCGAAGGCCCGGGCCAGGGCGCGGGCCGCGGCCGCGCCGGCTTTTCAAGCGCCGCGGCGCGTGTTAACGGGGCGCGGATTTCCGGGCCATTGCGGCCGGAACAAGGAAAAGGACGACCCCCATGGCCATCGAACGCACGCTTTCGATCATCAAACCCGACGCCACCAAGCGCAACCTGACCGGCAAGATCAACGCCAAGTTCGAGGATGCCGGCCTGCGCATCATCGCGCAGAAGCGCATCCAGCTGACGCTGGCGCAAGCCGGCCAGTTCTATGCCGAGCACAAGGAACGCCCCTTCTACGGCGAACTCACCGAATTCATGACCTCGGAGCCGGTGGTGGTGCAGGTCCTGGAAGGCGAGGGCGCCATCCTGAAGAACCGCGAAGTCATGGGCGCGACCAACCCGGCCAATGCCGATGAGGGCACCATCCGCAAGGAATTCGCTCTCTCGGTCGGCGAAAACTCGGTCCACGGCTCGGACAGCCCCGAAGCTGCGGCGCGCGAGATCGCCTTCTTCTTCTCGGGCCTCGAACTGGTCGGCTGAGCCCGGCTTCTTCGCCCAAATACCCATCGCAAAAGGCCGCCCATCGAGGCGGCCTTTTCTCACATCGCGCTTTCACCGTTTCCCAAATACTCAAAGCAAAGCGGGCCAATCGGAGAGGCCTTTCCTATTGCCGCCGCGCGCTCAACTCGAACCCGATCTCGACCCCGAATCCCACGGTGCTTTCATCGGCATAGCCCGCGCCGATGCCGAAATCGCGGCGATCGACGCGCATCTGCCCCTGTGCCTGCGCCACATCACCCTGAAGCGTCAGCTCGAAGGGCAAATCGGCCTCGACCGTCTGGCCGGCGAGGGTCAGCCGGCCATGCGCGACATGCGGCTGACCCTCGGCCGCGGGAGGCAGGATCTCGGCCTCGAAACGCGCGGCGGGATGGGCGGCGGCGTTCAGGAAATCCGGTCCCTTGGCCGGGTCGCTGATGGCGCCCAGCGTCAGCGAGGCGATGTCGACATCGACCGTCACCCGTCCGGTCCGGCTCTCAGGGTCATAGGCGATATCGGCCTGCCATTGCCCGAACTGCCCCGTCACCGCATTGCCGGCCTGCATGGCCTCGATCTCCAGAGCGCCCTGTTCGACCGCCCAGCCCGATCCGGCCGCGGCCGCAGGGGCGGATGCGGTGGCGGGCATCTCCTGCGCCTCCGGGGTGTCGGCCGGGATGAAGGCGACCCCCACCCAGACCGCCAGCCCCGCCAGGGCGGCCAGGACATGCGGCAGGAGGCCGGGCTGCGCGGCCGGGGGCTCGGGCGCGCGTTCGGGATTGCCGGCCATGCGGCGCATGGTGCCGTCGCGGTCGATGATCGCGTGCTTCAGCGCCCCCGCGACATGCAGCAGGATCAGCCCGGCCAGCAGCCACCAGCCGAATTCGTGGAAGGCCGCGAAGCGCCCGGACAGCGCCGCGTCCTCGGGAACGAAGGGCAGGCGCTGGCCGAAGGGCCAGAGGATGCGGGCAAAGCCGCCCGGCGCCGCGGAATGCAGAAGCCAGCCCGACAGCGGCATGACGACCATGCCGATCCACATCGCCCAATGCACGACCTCGGCGCCGAAGCTTTCCAGCCGCCGCTCGGGGTGCAGCGGGCGCGGCTTCGGCTGGGTCAGCGTCCACAGCAGGCGCAGCGCGGCGAGGGCCAGCGCCGCCATGCCCACGGTCTTGTGCACGGAATAGGCGGTGAAGATCGCCTGCAGCTGCGTTTCCCCGCCCTCGGGCAGGTTGTCCGCGTAAAGCCCGATGGCGATGGCGGCCAGGATCAGCACCGCGACCGTCCAGTGGAACATGCGGGCGACCCAGCCATAGGCGCGGGCGGTATTGCTGGCTTTCATCGGATTTCCCCCATCGCTTCGCGCCAATGGCGCCGGCAGAGCGAGACATAGGTTTCATTGCCGCCGATCTGGACCTGCGCGCCCTCGCGCAACGCACGGCCCTGTTCGTCCTGGCGCACGACCATGGTGGCCTTGCGCCCGCAATGGCAGATGGTGCGCACCTCGCGCAGGTCGTCGGCCAGCGCCAGCAGCGCCGCCGAGCCGGGGAACAGCCGGCCGCGGAAATCGACCCGCAGCCCGTAGCACATCACCGGCTGGCCAAGGTCGTCGGCGACGCGGGCCAGCTGCCAGACCTGCTCCTCGGTCAGGAACTGCGCCTCGTCGACGAAGATGCAGGCGGCGCCGCGGCCCCGGGCTTCGATCAGGGCGAAAAGATCGGCTTCGGGGGTGAAACCCAGCGCGGATTCGGCGATGCCGATGCGGCTGGCGATCTGGCCGGGGCCGGCGCGGTCGTCCAGCGCCGCGGTCAGAAGCAGCGTCGCCATGCCGCGTTCGCGATAATTGTAGGACGCCTGCAGCAAGAGCGTGCTCTTGCCGGCATTCATCGTGGAATAATGAAAATAAAGCTTGGCCATGCCGGCAGATAGCCGGGCCGGGCCGGGGGTCGCAAGCCGCCGCGACGGGGCGGCGGCTCACGTTTGCGCGTATCGCGGCGGAATCAGGCCCGCTGCGCCGTTTTCGGTGCGCGCGAGGGGCGCCGGGCCGGGCGCTTGCGCGCCGCGCCTTGCGCCGGGCGGCCCGCCGGGCCGCCGCGTTCGCGGATCTTGGCCGCCTCGAAGGGCTCCTCGCCGCCGACCACGGCGATCTTGGCCTTCATCGCCTTCTCGATGGCGCGCAGCTCGCCGATCTCGGCGGGCGAGCAGAAGGCGATGGCGCGGCCGTCGCGCCCGGCGCGGGCGGTGCGGCCGATGCGGTGGACGTAGTTTTCCGGCACGTTGGGCAGGTCGTAGTTATAGACATGCGCCACCTCGGGAATGTCGAGGCCGCGCGCCGCCACGTCGGTCGCGACCAGAACCTTGGTGTCGCCGGCGCGGAAGCTGGCCAAGGCGCGCTCGCGCTGGCCCTGGCTCTTGTTGCCGTGGATCGCGGCGACCTTGTAGCCCCATTTCTCCAAAAGCTTCGACAGCTTTTCCGAGCCGTGCTTGGTGCGGCCGAAGACGATGGCCAGCTCGTCCACATGCTTGGACAGGTATTCCGCCAGCAGCGTCGCCTTGTCGCCCTGGTTGACGAAATGCACGCCCTGGTCGATCTTGGCCGCCGCCTGGCCGGGCGGGTTCACCGCCACGCGCAGCGGATCGTTCAGGTAGCTGTCGGCCAGCTCCTCCATCAGCTTCGGCATGGTGGCCGAGAACAGCAGCGTCTGGCGCTCGCGCGGCAGCATCTTGGCGATGCGGCGCAGCGCGTGGATGAAGCCGATGTCCAGCATCTGGTCGGCCTCGTCCAGAACCAGGTATTTGGTCTGCGACAGGTCCACGGCGCCGCGCTCGATCAGGTCGATCAGCCGGCCCGGCGTCGCGATGAGCACGTCGACGCCGCGCTCAAGCCGCTGGACCTGCACGTTGATCGAGGCGCCGCCGACGACGCGGAACTGCCGGATCGGCGTGCCGACGGCATAGTTGTCGATGTTCTCGGCGATCTGGGTCGCCAGCTCGCGGGTCGGCGCCAGGATCAGCGCCCGGCAGGTCCGGGGCTCGGGCTTGCGGCCGATGTTCAGCAGCCGGGTCAGCATCGGCAGGCCGAAGGCCGCCGTCTTGCCGGTGCCGGTCTGGGCAAGGCCCAGAAGGTCGCGGCCCTCGACGATGCCGGGGATGGATTTTTCCTGGATGGGCGAGGGGGTCTCGATGCCCAGGCCCGGCAGGTTGATCGCTACGCGCGCATCGATCCCCATGCGGGTAAAGGCGGTGTCGATCTCGGGGATGGCGCGGCGGATGAATTTCTCCTCCGGCTCTGCACGGTGTCGGCGGTGGTTGGTGTTGGGTTTGTCGTTGCGGAAACGCGGCTTGCCGCCTTGCTGGGCGCGGGGATTGCCCGAACGGTTCGGGCGGGTGGTCTCGTTGGTCATAACATCTTTCGGCCAGGTCGCCCGCGTATCGGCGCGCATGGCTGGTGCCGTGCAAAGCGCACGGCTGGTTGCGAGGGGCGGGCGTGGATACGGTGATGCCCGCAGCCTCCCCGCGTGAATGGGAAACTGGAAAATCGGTGCCGACCTTGGCGCAAGGGCGCCGGCTGCTCACGCGGCAGCGGGCGGCAACTTGTCGCAAATGAGGGTTCGGACTGCGAAAGTCAAGCGCGTTCTGCGGAATCCATCCAGATCGTCACCGGGCCGTCATTGACCAGCGACACCTTCATGTCGGCGCCGAAGGCACCGGTCTCGACCGGCAGGCCCAGCTCGCGCAGCGCCTCGGCAAAGCGCAGATACAGCGCCTCGCCGCGCTCGGGCGCCTCGGCGGTGGAGAATCCGGGGCGGTTTCCGGTGCGGGTGTCGGCGGCCAGGGTGAACTGGCTGACCACCAGCACCGCGCCGCCGGTGTCCTGCACCGAGCGGTTCATCTTGCCGGCCTCATCGCGGAAGATGCGCAGCTTGGCCACGCGCGCGGCCAGCTTCGCGGCCGCGTCGTCGGGGTCGCCCTGCATGGCGCAGACCAAGACCAGAAGGCCCGGCCCGATGCGGCCGATGCTGCGGCCCTCGACCGTGACCTCGGCTTCCGAGACCCTCTGGATCAGCGCCCGCATCTTACTTGCCCAGCATGATGCCAAGGACGACCAGCATCAGCCCCAGCACCGAGGCCGCGAGTGCCGCCATGTTCACCGCCACGACCTTGCGCATGGCGGCGCGCATTTCGGCATCGTCGTTGATCCGCGCCTTGGCCCGCGCAGCGGTCAGGATGCACCAGGCCAGCGCCACCAGCCCGACCACCGTCAGCGCGGTTCCGCCCCAGATCAGCCCGTCCCAGATCGTCATGTTTTCGCCTCCGTCTGCCGCTGACGGCCTAGCGGCGATTGCACCCGCCCGCAAGACCGCCTAGACCCGCGCCAAAACCCGAAGGAGCGGAACATGCAGGACGACAACGCCTATGGCATCGCCGCCGGCGAGCTGCGCCAGTTCATCGAGCAATACGAGCAGCTCGAGGCGGAAAAGAAGGACGTGACCGAGCAGCAGAAGGAGCTGATGGCCGAGGCCAAGGCGCGCGGCTACGACACCAAGGTCATGCGCAAGGTCATCGCGCTGCGCAAGCGCGACAAGGACGACATTGCCGAGGAAGAGGCGATCCTGGAAATGTACAAGGCCGCGCTCGGCATGGCCTGACGCCGCGAAGCGCGCGCAAGCGGGGGCCGGGCGACCGGCCCTTTTTCATGCGCGGGTTTTCATGCGCTCAGGGGGTGATGAACTCGATCCCCGGCAGGGCGGCGATCTCGGCCATGTCGGCGTCATAGGCGGCGGTGATGCGGTCCACCAGGTCCTGCGTCCAGCCGGGCAGGTTCAACTGCACCTCGATCTGCTCGGGCAGGGCGTATTTCTCCAGCGCGGCGGCAAAGATCCGGCGGCGGCTCCTGACGGTCAGCCGCTCTTCCTGCGCCATCGCGTCGCGGATCATGCGGATGCCGTCCGGATGCAGGATGTCGCCCAGGATCTGCAGCCCGGCCTTGAGCGGCACGTCCGCCGGCATGGTCGAGATGCGGCGCACCACCTCGGGCCAGATCAGCGAGGTGTCCTCGTGGCACCAGACCACCAGCCGCCGGTCGGGCAGGGCGGCCAGGATGCGCCGGATCGCCGGGGCCCAACGCAGCGCCTCGGGATCGACCCCGCCCATCAGCTCGGCATAGGTGCCGCTGCCTTCCTGCGACAGGATGAAGGGGATCAGGGTGGCCGGGTTCTTCAGCGCCATGAAGAACTCGATCTCGGCGCTGGGGAACAGATTGGCCAGCGCCGCCATCTTCTCGCCCGCCGCGACATAGAGCCCCTCGGGCGAGATCGCCCGCGCCGCCTTGCCCAGGAAGGTGGGCGTGCTGCAGATGATGCGGCGCGGATCGTCCAGGTCCAGGATGGCGTCCAGCATGACCTGCTCCATCTCGGCCGTGGCGGGGCCGCCCCTCAGCGCATTCAGCGCCTCGTTGAACACGTCGCGATGGCGGTTCGGCGTCACCGGCTCGACCCCGTTGCGCAGCAGCCAGTCGCGGTTCTGCAACAGTGTCTTGACCATGCGGTAAAGATCGGTGCCGTGAACCCCGCAATGAAAGACGACCTGCATGCGCGCGCAACTCCCGACTCGTTTCCGGCGGTACAGTAACCAGCAATCCGGATCAGGAAAACCACCTGCTTGCAGGCCGGCCGGAATGCGATTCGGCAATTAGGACGACTTGCCCCGTCGTCATTGCGCAATCGCCATATGTCTTTCCAGATCAATCTGTTGAAAGGTTTCCTTTAAATAAGTTAACCTTACGTCACCTTGCAAATTTCTGCCTGATGCATTGATCCCGTCCGGGGTATTGGCAATAATATTTCAAAGGCATCGGCGCTGGTGCAATTTATTCTAAAGGGTTTTTGGGGAAAGAGCGCAGTAAAAACATGGAAGTGCTGAAAGACATGGAGGTCATCCTTGCGGCGCGCTCGGTGCAGGCCGTCTGGCAACATTATGTCGAACGGCTGACCGACCTGGGCTTTCCGAATGTTGCCTATCGCGCGGTGCGGATACTTGAGGCTTCCTGCGACCGGATGCGTGACGACAGCCTCGTGCTGTCCAGCTATTCGCCGCACCTTTGGCATGAGCTGGTCTCGCTGGACCTGGTCGAGAGCCTGCCGATGCATCTGTGGCTGGTCGGCAACCAGGGAAGCGAAAGCTGGGACTGGATGCACCAGCGCCGCCTGGCCGGCCGGCTGACCCCGTGCGAGGAGCGGGCGCTGGACCTGTTCGCGCGCTACGGCCATGTCGCGGGCTATGCCATCGGCCTCGGCGACAGGGTCGAGCGCATCCGCGCCGGTATCATCCTCGGCGGTCCGATCGGGATGCGGCAGGACAAGCTCGACGAGCTCTGGTCGCAGCATGGCCGGATGATCGAGGCGGTGAGCGGGCTGATGCATCTGCGGCTATCGAGCCTGCCCTATGCCGAGCCTGACTGCGTGCTGACCCTGCGCCAGCGCGAGGTTCTGGAATGCATCTCGGTCGGCCGCACCACGCAGGAAATCGCCGAGCTGCTGGACGTGACCCCGGCCACGGTCGAGAAGCACCTGCGCCTGGCGCGCAAGGCGCTGGGGGCAAGGACCACGGCGCAGGCCATCCTGCTGGCTACCAGCCGCAAGCAGATCTTTGTCGATCACGGCGCGCCCCGCTCGCCGGTGGCCCGGGCCACCGCCGCATCGCTGCAGGATGGGGCGCGGCTCGAGCCCTGGCACGCCCCGGGCCTGCATCCGCCCGGGCATCTGCAGCGGGCCCTGAACAGCGACGGCTGACCGCCGCCGCGCCGTGGCCAGCCGGGCCGCGCAATGCAAGACGCCGGTCCCGCGGGGCCGGCGTCTTTCGTTCTGCGTCAGGGGCGGGATCAGGCGCCGGCGCGGGTCTTGGCGACCTCGGCAGCGAAATCCTCTTCCTTCTTCTCGATGCCTTCGCCGACCATCACCCGGGCATAGCCGGTGATCTCGACGCCGGCTTCTTTCGCGGCCTGCTCGACGGTGACGTCGGGATTGACCACGAAGGGCTGGCCCAGCAGCGTGTTCTCGGCCACGAACTTCTTCATCCGGCCGGGGATGATGTTGTTCTGGATCACGGCCTCGGGCTTCGGCTTGGCCGAGGCGGCGTTCTCTTCCAGGGCCTTGGCGGTCTGCACTTCCAGCTCGCGCGCCAGCAGCGCCGGGTCCAGCGTGGCTTCCGACAGCGAGACCGGGTTGGTCGCGGCGATATGCATGGCGAACTGCTTGCCGATCGCCTGCGCCTTCTCGGCATCGCCCTTCAGCGCCACCAGCACGCCGATCTTGCCCAGGCCCTCGGCCGCGGCGTTATGGACGTAAGAGACGACGGTATCGCCTTCCAGCGCATGCATCCGGCGCAGGGTCATGTTCTCGCCGATGCGGGCGATGGCGTCGGTCAGCACGTCGGCGACCGGCTTGCCGTTCAGATGCGTGGCCCGCAGCACCTCGACATCGGTGGCGGTTTCCAGCGCCACGGCGGTGATTTCGCGCACCAGCTGCTGGAAATCGGCGTTCTTGGCGACGAAGTCGGTTTCCGAGTTGATCTCGACCGCGACGCCGCGGCCAGCCTTGACCTGCACCCCGATCAGACCCTCGGCGGCGACGCGGTCGGCCTTCTTGGCGGCTTTCGCCAGGCCCTTGGTGCGCAGCCAGTCGATGGCGGCTTGCATGTCGCCGCCGGTTTCGGTCAGCGCCTTCTTGGCGTCCATCATGCCCGCGCCGGTCGTCTCGCGCAGGTCCTTCACCATCGCAGCGGTGATAGCCATTCGGGTGTCTCCTTGCTTTTCAATGCGTCAGGCGGGGTTTATCCCCGCCTGATGAACGTTCCGTAAACCCCTTGCGGAGTGCCGGGCCCGGGGCTCGGGCCCCTCCGAAATCAGGCTTGGGCGGCTTCTTCGGCGGTCTCGCCGGCCAGCTCTTCCTCGACGCCCGCTTCCAGCGCGCCCAGGTCCACGCCGGCGGCGCCCATCTGGGCGGTCATGCCGTCCAGCGCGGCGCGCGAGGCCAGGTCGCAATACAGCGCGATGGCGCGGGCGGCGTCGTCATTGCCCGGGATGATGTAGTCGACGCCCTTGGGCGAGCAGTTGGTATCGACCACGGCGACGACCGGGATGCCCAGCTTCTTGGCTTCCAGGATGGCCAGGTCTTCCTTGTTCACGTCGATGACGAACAGCAGGTCCGGCAGGCCGCCCATTTCGCGGATGCCGCCCAGCGAGGCCTGCAGCTTGGCCTGCTCGCGTTCCATCTGCAGCCGCTCTTTCTTGGTCAGGCCCTCGGCGCCCGAGGACAGCGTCTCGTCGAGCGCCTTCAGGCGCTGGATCGACTGCGAGACGGTCTTCCAGTTGGTCAGCGTGCCGCCCAGCCAGCGGTGGTTCATGTAATATTGGGCCGATTTCTCGGCGGCCTCGGCCACGGCCTTCTGGGCCTGGCGCTTGGTGCCGACGAACAGAACCCGGCCGCCCTTGGCGACGGTGTCGCGCACGACCTGCAGCGCCGCGTCCAGCATCGGCACGGTCTGGGTCAGGTCGACGATGTGGATGCCGTTGCGTTCACCATAGATGAACTCGGCCATGCGGGGGTTCCAGCGCTGGGTCTGGTGGCCGTAATGAACGCCAGCTTCAAGCAGCTGACGCATGGAGAATTCGGGAAGCGCCATGTCCATGTCCTTTCCGGTTTGCGCCTTGGCGGGGCTTTCAGGGGCTAGCCCCAACCGGTGGACCGTCGGAGGATGTCTCCCTCCGGGGCCCGACCCCGCCTGTGAAGTGCGCGCGAAATAGTCCCTTCCCGCCGCGAATGCAAGCCCCGGCGGCAGGAAATGCGCCCGCCCGCGCAAGAAAACCGCAGGGATGAGGGATCGCCGGGTGGTTCGGGCACGCGCGTCAACCGAAGCTTAATTCTTCTGCGCCATCTTGCAACCAACGGTTCGGATTCGGAGGACGGCATGGAACGACGACGGTGCGGTGGCAGGGGGCCGAGATGGCGCTGACGGTGCTGGTCCAGCATGCCAACAGCGAGCTGCGCGAGCAGGTCGCCGCGGTGCTGGAGGCGGCCGGGATGGTGGTGCGGCGGGCCGCCGACGGCGCCGAGGGGCTGGCCGCGCTGGAGGCGGGTCCGGCGGACGCCATCCTGACCGGCCTCAACATGCCGCAGCTGGACGGTTTCGGCTTCATCGAGGCGGTGCGGCGCCACGACCGGCTGCGGGCGATCCCGATCCTGGTCATGGCGGTCTCGGCCGCGCCCGAGCTCAAGACCCGCGCCCGCAATGCCGGGGCTGCGGGCTGGCTGCCGCATCCGCTCGACCCCGCCCGGCTGGTCGAGACGGTGCGCATCGTCACCGCCTGACCGGCCACGCCAAGCTTGCGCCCGCGCCCGTGAGGCGCTACGGAACGGGCAGGATGCCGGTTTAGCTCAGCTGGTAGAGCAGCTGATTTGTAATCAGAAGGTCGCGGGTTCGATTCCTGCAACCGGCACCAAGATCCAGTTGCGGACGGGCCGCCGTCCGGCCGGCATCCTTGACGGTTTCTCGTGCATTCGCGGCTGGGCCGGCATGCGCGACCCCGAACCGAGGTCTGCGCCGGGCCGCCGCCGCCAGAACCCGAGGACCCCCGAGGACATGCCCTTCACCATCGCCATCGACGGACCCGCCGCCTCGGGCAAGGGAACCATCGCGCGGGCGCTTGCCCGGCATTTCGGCTTTGCCCATCTGGACACCGGGCTGCTTTATCGCGCGGTCGGCGCCAAGGGCGGCGATCCGGTCGCCGCCGCCCGCGCGCTGGTCCCCGAGGACCTGGCCCGCGACGACCTGCGCAGCGCCGAGGCCGGGCAGGCCGCCAGCCGCGTCGCCGCCATCCCCGAGGTGCGCGCGGCGCTGGTCGAGTTCCAGCGCCGCTTTGCCCGCTCCGAGCCCGGCGCGGTGCTGGACGGGCGCGACATCGGCACGGTGATTTGCCCCGGGGCCGAGCTGAAGCTCTATGTCACCGCCAGCGACGAGACCCGCGCCCGCCGCCGGGCGCTGGAACTGGGCGCCGACGAGGCGCGCATCCTGGCCGAGCTGCGCGAGCGAGACGCCCGCGACGCCGCCCGCGACGTGGCACCGATGCGCCCGGCCGAGGATGCGCTGCTGTTCGACACCACCGAGATGAGCATCGACGAGGCCGTCGCCCACGCCATCGCCCGCGCGCAGGAGGCAGGGGCATGAACCGGCGTTTCCAGCTTTCCGATCTGCGGGTGCCGGTGATCCAGGCGCCGATGGCCGGCACCGCGACACCGCTTCTTGCCGCCGAGGTCAGCCGGGCAGGGGGGATGGGCTCGATCGGCGTGGCCGCCGCCACGGCGGCCCAGGCCGCGGCGATGATGGCCGAGACGCGGGAGCGGCTGGGCTCGGACCGCTATGGCGTCAATCTGTTCTGCCACCGCCCCGCCCAGGCCGATCCGGCGCGCGAGGCGGGCTGGCTCGACTACCTGGCGCCCGAGTTCCGCCGCTTCGGCGCCGAGCCCCCGGCCCGGATCGAGGAGATCTATCGCAGCTTCCTTGAAGATGAGGAGATGCTGCGCGCGGTGCTGGCGGCGCGGCCGGTGCTGGTCACCTTCCATTTCGGCCTGCCGCCGGCCGGGCACATCGCCGCGCTGCGCGACAGCGGCGCCACCCTGGGCGCCACCGCGACCTCTCGGGCCGAGGCGCTGGCGATCCGCGAGGCCGGGCTCGACCTGATCATCGCCCAGGGCTACCAGGCCGGGGGGCATCGCGGCATCTTCGATCCCGACGGCCCCGACGACCGGCTTGCGACCGAGGCGCTGCTGCGCGAGTTGCGCGACCTGGGCCTGCCTCTGGTCGCCGCCGGCGGCATCATGGACGGCGCCGATGCCGCGCGCTGCCTCGGGGCGGGCGCGGCCGCGGTGCAGATGGGCACCGCCTTCGTCGCCTGTCCGGAATCGGCGGCGAACGACGCCTATCGCGCCCGGCTGGCCGATGCGAAGCCGGGCGACACGGTGATGACCCGCGCCATTTCCGGCCGCCCGGCGCGCGGCCTCGCCAACCGGCTGACCGCGCTGGGCGAGGCCGAGGACGCGCCGCCCCTGCCGGATTACCCGATCACCTATGACGCGGCCAAGCGGCTGCAGGCGGTGGCTGGCGGCTCGGATTACGCGGCGCAATGGGCCGGAACCGGGGCGCCGCGCGCCCGTCCCATGCCCGCGGCCGCGCTTGTGGCGCTGCTCGAGCGCGAGATCCGGGCGCATTTCCCCGGTCTCGGCGCTTGCCAGAACGGCGAATGAGGGCTATATCGCGCCCGTCAGGGCAAGCGATGGGGCCATAACGGGCCGCTTCAACAGGGTCGGGCGTATGCCGCGACCCTTATGCGCTTATCCCTGCATCTACAAAAAGACCGGCGGAGCCAACCGCATGGCCAGCAATGATCGAAAAGGAAACTGGATCTATATGTGCGCTAAAGCGACCATGGAGGAATTCGAGGCCCTCCTGAACGAAAGCCTCGCCATCGACACGCCCGAAGAGGGCTCGGTCGTCAAGGGCAAGGTCATCGCCATCGAGGCGGGCCAGGCCATCATCGACGTCGGCTACAAGATGGAAGGCCGCGTCGATCTCAAGGAATTCGCAAATCCCGGCGAAGCCCCCGCCATCGCCATCGGCGATGAGGTCGAGGTCTATCTCGACCGCGTCGAGAACGCCCGCGGCGAGGCCAGCATCTCGCGCGAGAAAGCCCGCCGCGAAGAGGCCTGGGACCGCCTGGAGAAAGCCTATGCCGCGGAAGAGCGCGTCGAAGGCGCCATCTTCGGCCGCGTCAAGGGCGGCTTTACCGTCGACCTGGGCGGCGCCGTGGCCTTCCTGCCCGGCAGCCAGGTCGATGTCCGCCCCGTGCGCGACGCCGGCCCGCTGATGGGCCTGAAGCAGCCCTTCCAGATCCTCAAGATGGATCGCCGCCGCGGCAATATCGTCGTGTCGCGCCGCGCCATCCTGGAAGAGTCCCGCGCCGAACAGCGCGCCGAGGTCATCGCCAACCTGACCGAAGGCCAGACGGTCGAGGGCGTGGTCAAGAACATCACCGAATACGGCGCCTTCGTCGATCTGGGCGGTGTTGACGGCCTGCTGCACGTCACCGACATGGCCTGGCGCCGCGTCAACCACCCGTCCGAGATCCTGTCGATCGGCGAGACCGTCAAGGTCCAAGTCGTCAAGATCAACAAGGACACCCACCGCATCAGCCTGGGCATGAAGCAGCTGCAGGCCGATCCGTGGGATACCGTGGCCTCGAAGTTCCCGATCGGCTCGGTCCATACCGGCCGCGTGACCAACATCACCGATTACGGCGCCTTCGTGGAGCTGGAAGCCGGTGTCGAGGGCCTGGTGCACGTCTCGGAAATGAGCTGGACCAAGAAGAACGTCCATCCCGGCAAGATCGTCTCGACCTCGCAGGAAGTCGACGTCATGGTGCTGGAGATCGACGAAGCCAAGCGCCGCGTTTCGCTGGGTCTCAAGCAGACCATGCGCAACCCGTGGGAAGTCTTCGCCGAGACCCATCCGGTCGGCACCGTCATCGAGGGCGAGGTCAAGAACATCACCGAATTCGGTCTGTTCGTCGGCCTGGAAGGCGATATCGACGGCATGGTGCACCTGTCGGACATTAGCTGGGACACCCGCGGCGAGGAAGCCATCCAGGACTTCCGCAAGGGCGACGTGGTGAAGGCCGTGGTCCAGGAAGTCGACATCGAGAAGGAGCGCATCTCGCTCTCGATCAAGGCGCTGGAAAACGACGCCATGGCTGAAGCGGTCGAGGGCGTGAAGCGTGGCTCGGTCATCACCGTCACCGTGACGGCGATCGAGGACGGCGGCATCGAGGTCGAATACAACGGCATGAAGTCCTTCATCCGTCGTTCGGACCTGGCCCGCGACCGTCAGGACCAGCGCCCCGAGCGCTTCCAGGTCGGCGACCATGTCGACGTCCGCGTCACCAACATCGACACCAAGACCCGCCGCCTGGGCCTGTCGATCAAGGCGCGCGAGATCGCCGAAGAGAAGGAAGCCGTCGAACAGTATGGCAGCTCGGATTCGGGTGCCTCGCTGGGCGACATCCTGGGCGCCGCGCTCAAGGGCCGCGGCTGAGCCTCGCATCGGCCGAACCTTGCGCCCCCGGAGCGATCCGGGGGCGCTTTTCATTGCGCATTTCCGCCGACTGAACCATAAAGGCTTGAAAAACACGGCAACCAATCCGGCCGGAATGCGTTCTGACATTGAATGCCGCGATGTCTGCCCTATGATCGGGCGGCAGGAGTTTGTTGGAACACCCAGACAGGAACCGCAATGATCCGATCCGAACTGATCCAGAAAATCTCCGAGGAAAACCCGCACCTGTTCCAGCGCGACGTCGAGCGGATCGTGAACACCGTGTTCGAGGAGATCATCGACGCCATGGCCCGCGGCGACCGGGTCGAGCTGCGCGGTTTCGGCGCCTTCTCGGTCAAGAAGCGCGACGCGCGGCAGGGCCGCAATCCGCGCACCGGCGAAACCGTCAGCGTGGACGAAAAGCATGTGCCCTTCTTCAAGACCGGCAAGCTCCTGCGCGAGCGGTTGAACGGCGGCGCCGAATAGGCCAGATTGCCGGCGACAATCTCTGCGGGGTAAGGCATGCGCGCGATCCGGATCTTCTTCATCGTCATTCTGGCCATCGTGCTGATGCTGCTGGCTGCGGCGAACCGCGATCTCGTCACCATCAGCCTGATGCCGGAAAGCCTGGCCCAGTTCGCCGGCGGGCGCTGGTCGCTGACCATGCCGGCCTTTGTCGCGCTGTTCCTGGCAATGGTCTTCGGCGTGCTGGTCGGGCTGGTCTGGGAATGGCTGCGCGAATCGCATCTGCGCGCCGAATCCAGCCGCCGGGCGCATGACCTCGCGCAGCTGCAGCGCGAAGTCGGGGATCTGCGCCGCACCCATGCCGCGCCGCGCGACGACGTGCTGGCGATCCTGGACGAGGCGGCGCGCAAGCCGGCGGCGCCTGCGGGCTCGGGCTCGGGCTCGTCGCTGCCCGCGCCCCGCTGATGCCATGGCCGTTTCCGTCAAGATCTGCGGCCTGACCGAGGCCGCCGGCCTCGCCGCGGCGGTCGGGGCCGGGGCGCGCTATGTCGGCTTCGTCTTCTTCCCGAAATCACCGCGCCATGTCTTGCCCGAGGCGGCGGCAAAGCTTGCCGCGCAGGTGCCGCTGGGCGTGGCCAAGGTGGGCCTGTTCGTGAATCCCGATGACGCGGCGCTGGATGCGGTCCTCGCTCGCGTGCCGCTGGACCTGATCCAGCTGCACGGCGCCGAGACCCCCGCCCGGGTGGCCGAGGTCAAGGCGCGCACCAGCCTGCCGGTGATGAAGGCGGTGGGCGTGGCCGAGCCGCAGGATCTCGATGCGCTCTGGGACTACGGCCTCGTGGCCGACATGCTGCTGATCGACGCCAAGCCGCCGAAGGATGCCGTGCTGCCGGGCGGCAACGGCCTGGCCTTCGACTGGCGGCTGCTGGCCGGACGGCAGATTCTCAAGCCCTGGCTGCTTGCCGGCGGCCTGACGCCCGAGAACGTGCATGAGGCGGTGCGCCTGACCCGCGCGCCGGCGGTCGATGTCTCCTCCGGCGTCGAAAGCGCCCCCGGCGTCAAGGATCCTGACCGCATCCGCCGCTTCATCGCCCGCGCCACGGCGCCGATCCTGTGACCGCGGCCGTCGCCTTCCGCGAGGCCCGGCGCAACGAGGTTCCCGCTGTCCTTGCGCTTCTGCGCGACGATATGCTGGGCCAGGCGCGCGAGGGCGACGAGCTCGGCCCCTATCTCGCCGCCTGGGAGGCGATGCAGAAGGAACCGGGCAACCAGTTGATCGTCGGGGTGATCGGGGACGAGGTGGTCGCCTGCTACCAGATCACCGTCATCTCCGGCCTGTCGCTCTCCGCCGCCCGCCGCGCCCAGATCGAGGGGGTGCGCGTCCGTCCCGACCTGCGCGGCCGGCGCGTTGGCGAGGCGCTGATCCGCGATGCCGAGGCGCGCGCCCGCGCCGCCGGCTGCGGGCTTCTGCAATTCACCACCAACCGCAGCCGGGCCGACGCGCATCGCTTCTACGACAGGCTCGGCTTTACCCCTTCCCATATCGGATATAAGAAACCCCTCTGACGGGCTTTCACCGTTTCCCAAATACTCATTCCGACCGCGCCGCGAGGAGAGCCATGGCCGAAGACCTCATCAACAGCTTCATGACCGGCCCGGACGAACAGGGCCGCTTCGGCATCTTCGGCGGCCGTTTCGTTAGCGAGACCTTGATGCCGCTGATCCTCGACCTCGAGGCGGAATACGACCGCGCCAAGGACGACCCGAGCTTCTGGGACGAGATGGACGATCTGTGGAAGCATTACGTCGGCCGCCCCAGCCCGCTCTATTTCGCCCCGCGCCTGACCGAGGAACTGGGCGGCGCGAAGATCTACCTCAAGCGCGAAGAGCTGAACCACACCGGCAGCCACAAGATCAACAACGTGCTGGGCCAGATCCTGCTGGCGCGCCGCATGGGCAAGACCCGGATCATCGCTGAGACCGGCGCCGGCCAGCACGGCGTGGCGACGGCGACGGTCTGCGCCCGCTTCGGGCTGAAATGCATCGTCTACATGGGCGCCCATGACGTCGAGCGCCAGGCGCCGAACGTCTTCCGCATGCGGCTTCTGGGCGCCGAGGTGGTGCCGGTCACTTCTGGCCGCGGCACGCTTAAGGACGCGATGAACGACGCGCTGCGCGACTGGGTGACGAACGTGCGCGACACCTTCTATTGCATCGGCACGGTGGCCGGCCCGCATCCCTATCCGGCCATGGTGCGCGACTTCCAATGCATCATCGGCCGCGAGACCCGCCGGCAACTGGCCGAGCAGGAGGGCGAGGGGCGGCTGCCCGACAGCGTGGTCGCGGCGATCGGCGGCGGCTCGAACGCCATGGGCCTGTTCCACCCCTTCCTGGACGATCCCTCGGTGCGCATCATCGGCGTCGAGGCCGGCGGCAAGGGCGTCGACGCGCGCATGCAGCATTGCGCCAGCCTGACCGGCGGCCGCCCCGGCGTGCTGCACGGAAACCGCACCTATCTCCTGCAGGACGACGAGGGGCAGATCCTGGAAGGGCATTCGATCAGCGCCGGGCTCGACTATCCCGGCATCGGCCCGGAACATGCCTGGCTCAAGGAACAGGGCCGCGCCGAATATGTCAGCGTGACCGATGACGAGGCGCTGGCGGCCTTCCAGACCCTCTGCCGGCTGGAAGGCATCATCCCGGCGCTGGAGCCCAGCCATGCGCTCGCCCATGTCGTCAAGATCGCGCCCGAATTGCCCAAGGATCACATCATGGTGGTGAACCTGTCGGGCCGCGGCGACAAGGACATCTTCACCGTCGCCAAGCATCTCGGCGTCGACATCCGCACCTGAGGGCGAAAGGCGCGCGCTATCGCGCGCCGCGCGCCTCGGCCACCAGTTCGGCCAGGTCCTCCTTGCCCAGATAGCCGAACACCGCCCGGTCCCCGGCGATGAAGCTGGGCGTGCCGACCAGCCCGATCTCGTCGGCCAGTTCCAGCGAGCGCTCGATCCTCTGCGTGATCTCGGGCGCCTGCATGTCGCGCTGCAGCCGCACCACGTCCAGCCCGACCTCGCGGGCGACGCGCAGCACCGAGGCCTTCTCGGCCTTGCCGCGCATCGCCATCAGGGCCCGGTGAAACTCGGGATACTTGCCCTGCGCCTGCGCGGCCAGCGCCGCCTCGGCGGCAAAGCGCGAGCCCTCGCCGAAGATCGGGATCTCATGCACCACCAGCCGCACGCCCGGATCCGCTTGCAGCAGCGCCGCCACCTCCGGCGCGCTCTTGCGGCAAAAGCCGCAATTGTAATCCGAGAACTCGACCAGCACCGTATCGCCCCGCTCATTGCCCATCACCGGTAGGCCGGGGCCGTTGAACACCGCTTCCTTGATTGCCGCGACCTCGGGCCCGCCGTGATCCTGCGCCTGAACCGGCACCAGGGGCAGGGCGCAAAGCAGCGCCAGGGCGATTGCGGCAAGGGGGCGGCGCATGGCAGGAATCCTTTGCTGTGACCCGACTTGAAAGCCATCGTCCAAGCCCCAGGTCAAGCCGCAGCACATGACAATCCCGTGGGAGGGCAGCATGGAGCCAGACCTGTTCGGAACCCGCCGCGACGAGCCCCTCGGCCCCGGCGCCATGATCCTGCGCGGCTTCGCGCCCGATCCCGCTCTCCTCGACGATGTCGCGCGCATCGCCGGCCTCTCGCCCTTCCGCCAGATGCAGACCCCCGGCGGGCGCAGGATCGGCGTCGAGATGACGAATTGCGGCGCGCTCGGCTGGGTCAGCGACCGCCGCGGCTATCGCTACGAACCGCGCGACCCGCTGACCGGCCGGCCCTGGCCCGAGATGCCGCCGCGCTTCCGGCAATTGGCCGAAGAAGCCGCCGCCCGGGCCGGCTTCCCCGGCTTCCGGCCCGATGCCTGCCTGATCAACCGCTATCGGCCGGGGGTAAAGATGGGCCTGCACCAGGACCGGGACGAGGCCGACATGGCCGCGCCCATCGTCTCGGTCTCGCTGGGCCTGCCGGCGACCTTCCAGTTCGGCGGGCCGCAGCGCGGCGACCCGGTGGCGAAGCACGCGCTGACCCACGGCGACGTGGTGGTCTGGGGCGGCCCGGCGCGGCTGAACTGGCACGGCATCCTGACCCTGAAGCCGGGGGAGCACCCGCTGACCGGCGCCGCCCGCATCAACCTGACCTTCCGCCGCGCCCGCTGACACGCCCGCTGACCGGCCTTCTCGGTTTTCCAAATACCCCGGGGGGAGCCGCGCAGCGGCGGGGGGCAGAGCCCCCTTACTTCCAGATCGGCGCGTGCCGGTTCACGTCCTTGTAAAGCAGATAGCGGAAATTCCCCGGCCCGCCGGCATAGCAGCATTGCGGGCAGAAGGCGCGCAGCCACATGAAGTCGCCGGGGCCGACCTCGACCCAGTCGCGGTTCAGCCGATAGACCGCCTTGCCCTCGATCACGAACAGCCCGTGCTCCATCACATGCGTCTCGGCGAAGGGGATCGAGCCGCCCGGCTCGAAGGTCACGATGGTGATATGCATGTCGTGGCGCAGGTCCGCCGGATCCATGAAGCGGGTGGTGGCCCAGCTGTCATTGGTGTCCGGCATCGGGATCGGGGCGATGTCGCGCTCGTTGGCGATGATCACCTCGGGCTTTTCCAGCCCTTCCACCGGCTGCCAGCGCTTGCGCCACCAGTGGAAGCGCGAGGTCGCATCGCCGTTCCGGACCGACCAGGCCATGCCGGCCGGGATATAGGCGAAGCCGCCGGGCTCCAGCTCATGCGCCTGGCCGTCGATGGTCAGGCTCAGCGCGCCTTCGGTGACGAAGATCGCCGCCTGCACGCCCGCATCGTCCTCGGGCCGGTCCGAGCCGCCCTGCGGCTGCAATTCGACGATATACTGGCTGAAGGTCTCGGCGAAGCCCGAGAGCGGCCGGGCGATCATCCACATCCGCATCCCCGTCCAGCCCGGCAGGAAGCTGGTGACGATGTCGCGCATCGTGCTGGCGGGAATGACGGCATAGGCCTCGGTGAAGATGGCGGTGTCGGTGGACAGGTCGGTCTGCGGCGGCAGGCCGGCGAAGGGCCCGGCATAGGTCGGGGTCTTGGCGGTCATTTCAGGTCTCCGTTGCGCCGGGATCGCACTGGCCCGGTCCGTCTGTGGCGGTTCCCGCCCGCCATGGCGGCAGGCGGGCGGCGGGGCTCAGGCGTCGCCCAGGATCTGCTGCAGGCGCAGCGCGCCGATGCGGCTGACCTGGCGCTCGGCCTCGGCGCGCTCGGTGGCGGTGTCGTTGTCGATGCGCCGGCGCATCGCGGCCATGATCCCCGGCTTGTCGTGGTCGCGCACCGCGATGATGAAGGGGAAGCCGTGCTTTTCCACATAAGCCGTGTTCAGCCGGTCGAACTCGGCGCGCTCGGCATCGGTCAGGCTGTCGAGGCCCGCGCTGGCCTGCTCGGCGGTGCTGTCGGCGGTCAGGCGTTTCGCCGCGGCCAGCTTGCCGGCCAGGTCCGGGTGCGCCCGCAGCACGCCCAGCCGCTCCTCGTCCGAGGCGCTGCGGAACACCTGCGCCATGCGCGCCGCCAGCCCGGCCGGAGTGTCGTGGATGGCGCCCATCTCGCCTTCCCAGACCCGCTCGGCGATCCAGGGCGAATGCTCGTAGACGCCGCCGAATGTCTCGACGAATTCCGCGCGCTCCATCTGCGAGGGGCGCTGCTTCGGCTGGTAGGGATGCGTCCTGGCCCAATGCCGCGCGATGTCGAGCCGGGTGGCGAACCAGACGCCCTCATGCTTGCGGGCATGTTCGATGAATTTCTGCACCGCGATGGCGCGGCCCGGACGGCCGGCCAGGCGGCAATGCAGCCCGATGGACATCATCTTCGGCGCCCCGGCCTCGCCCTCGGCATAGAGCACGTCGAAACTGTCGCGCAGGTAGTCGAAGAACTCGACCCCGGTGCCGAAGCCCTGGCCGGAGGAGAAGCGCATGTCGTTGGCGTCCATGGTATAGGGCACCATCAGCTGCGGCTTGCCGTTATGGACATGCCAATAGGGCAGGTCGTCGGCGATGGTGTCGGCCAGGTATTCGAAGCCGCCCTCCTCGCAGCCCAGGGCCACGGTGTTCATCGAGGTGCGGCCCTGGTAGAAGCCGCGCGGCCGCTCGCCGGTGACGCGGGTGTGCAGCTCGATGGCGCGGGCGATATGCTCGGCCTCGACCTCGCGCGGGATATCGCGGTAGTCGATCCATTTCAGGCCGTGGGTGGCGATCTCCCAGCCGGCCTCCTGCATGGCGGCGACCTGCTCGGGCGCGCGCTCGAGCGCGGTGGCGACGCCGTAGATGGTCACCGGCACGTCCTTCAGCAGCCGGTGCAGGCGCCAGAAGCCCGCGCGCGCGCCGTAGTCGTAGATCGATTCCATGTTCCAGTGCCGCTGGCCCGGCCAGGGCTGGCAGCCGATGATCTCGGACAGGAAGGCTTCCGAGGCGGCGTCGCCATGCTCGATGCTGTTCTCGCCGCCTTCCTCGTAATTGATGACGATCTGCACCGCGATCCGGGCGTTCCCGGGCCATTTGGGGTCCGGCGTCCGTGCCCCGTAACCGATCATGTCGCGGCTGTATCGCATCGCTTGCTTCCCTTTCCCTTTTCTGGCTCACTAGCACTCATCACCCTGCCGCCCATTCAGGCAACCCGCGAATTGCCATAAACAGAACCAAGATTTTCTTGAAAATCCCTGTTTATAAACATCTCGTTGAAACTCTGTCGCTATACCTTGCATTCTCGTTGAAGATGCCCGGGCATATTCTGGCCAGCACGGCGGGCGAACCGCCAATTGGGAGGAACCATGCCAGACAAGCAATCCGGCCTGACGGCCAGCGGCGCCAGCATCAGTCCAGGGGAAGGAACCGTGCTAGACAAGCAATTCGGCCTGACGGCCCATGGCACCAGCATCAGGACGGAGGTGATCGCGGGGATCACCACCTTCCTGACCATGGCCTATATCATCTTCGTGAACCCCGAGATCCTGTCCTCGACCGGCATGGACCGCAATGCGGTCTTCGTCGCGACCTGCCTTGCCGCGGCGCTGGGATCGGCGATCATGGCGCTTTGGGCCAACTGGCCCATCGGCATGGCGCCGGGCATGGGGCTGAACGCCTTCTTCGCCTTCACCGTGGTCGGCACGCTGGGCTTCACCTGGCAGCAGGCGCTGGGGGCGGTGTTCATCTCGGGCCTGATATTCCTGTTCCTGTCGGTGACCGGCATCCGGCGCTGGCTGATCGCGGGCATTCCCACATCCATGCGCAGCGCCATCGCCGCCGGGATCGGCATGTTCCTGGGGCTGATCGCGCTGAAGAACGCGGGCATCGTGGTGGACAATCCGGCGACGCTGGTTGGCCTGGGCGACCTGACCCAGACCGGCACGCTGCTGGCCATCGTCGGCTTCTTCATCATCGCGGCGCTGGACGCGCTGAAGGTGCGCGGCTCGATCCTGATCGGCATCCTGGTCATCACGGTGGTGTCCATTGCCATCGGCGCCAGCCCCTTCGGCGGGGTGATCTCGATGCCGCCCTCGATCGCGCCGACCTTCCTGCAGCTCGACGTGGCGGGGGCGCTGACCGTGGGCATCTTCCACGTCATCCTGGTCATGGTGCTGGTCGAGGTCTTCGACGCCACCGGCACGCTGATCGGCGTGGCCAAGCGCGCCGGGTTGCTGACCGAGGGGCCGACCCATACCAACAAGAACCTCGGCCGGGCGCTGATGGCGGATTCGACGGCGATCCTGGCCGGCTCGATGCTGGGCACCAGCTCGACTACCGCCTATGTCGAAAGCGCCTCGGGCGTGCAGGCGGGCGGGCGCACCGGGCTGACGGCGCTGGTCGTCGCGGGGCTGTTCCTGCTGGCGGTGTTCTTCGCGCCGCTGGCCGGCTCGGTCCCGGCCTATGCCACCGCGCCGGCGCTGCTTTACGTCGCCTGCCTGATGGTGCGGGAGTTCGAGGAAATCCAGTGGAGCGACGTGACCGAAAGCGCGCCGGCGGTGCTGACGGCGCTGATGATGCCCTTTACCTATTCCATCGCCAACGGGCTTGCCTTCGGCTTCGTCAGCTACGCCGCGATCAAGCTGGCGACCGGCCGCGCGCGCGAGGTGCATGCCGCGACCTGGGTGGTGGCGGCGCTGTTCGTCATCCGCTTCGCCTTCTTCATGGAGTGAGCGCGGCTGCCGGGGGGCTGTCTGCCCCCCGGACCCCCCGAGGATATTTCGGCAAGAAAGAAAGGGCCCGCCGGAAAGGCGGGCCCATTGCTTTGGGGTTGGAGGGTCCCGGCCGGCATCGCAAGGCGCCGCGCAGGGGATGCGCAACCGTCCGGGGCGGCAGGGGCCGGGTTCCCGCAGGTCGACGGCCTGGCGTGAAGGGCTTGGTCGGCTCGGGGCCGGCGGTGCCGCTTGGGGATGCGGTTCTTCAACCGGGAGCGGCCGGCGCGTCGCCAGCCGCGGCGTGAGGAAGGGGCCGGGAACAGCCGGCCTTTTCAACGCGAAAGCATTGGCGTCGGGCCGACGGGGCGGGTCTCTCTAGCCCCTCAAGCTGCGCCACAGGCTCAGCGCCGCGTCGGAAAGGTCGCCCAGCCGCGCCAGCACATGTTCGCGCCCGATCCCCGGTCCGGTCTTAGCACGGTCCAGCCGGTGCAGCAGCCGCATGATGCGGCGGCGGTGGATGCCGGCGGCCGTCTGGATCGGATCGGCGGCCAGCCCGGCAAAGGTGGTCAGGACCGAGGCCAGCATGGCCAGCACCGTGCCGGTCAGCAGCAGGTCCAGGGTGGAAAGCTCGCGCGGGAAGGCACCGTACCACATGCGCCCGGCCCAGCTTCCCAGCGCGAAATTCTCGATCGCCTGCGCCTGTGCCCGCAGATGCGCGATCGGCCCGGCCAGCGAGATCACCCCGGGGGTCGCGCGGTGGAACAGCAGCAGCCCCGAGAGCAGGACCAGCAGCGACGTGGTGATCTCGGAGACCGCGTTGCGGGTCTCGGCATAGTCCGAGACGGCGCGGGCCACGGTCTCGGGCGGCGCCCTGGGGGCCAGGCCCTTTGCCGCCAGATCGTCGAGGAAGCCGGACAGATCCGCCTCGATCCGCTGGGCCACGTCGGATTTCAGGAAGATCTGCCGGCGCGACAGCCAGTCGCCCGCCCGGACCAGCCCGATTCGCCGCAACAGCGGCGCGACCAGCCGCACCAGCAGGAACAGCGGCGACAGCATGACGTTGACCGGCGCGCGCAGCAGGTCGAGGCCGAGGGCGTGGCGATGCAGCGCCAGCGTGCCGCGCAGCCCGTAGCGGGCGCGGACGAAGCGGCGCACCTCGGTCTCGCGCCGGGTCAGCGGGCGGGTGTCGGCGGGCTGCATCGCGGCTCCGGTCGGCGGGGTTTCCCCTTATCTAGGTGGTGCCGCGCCCGCGCTCAATGCCTAGATCAGCGCCACCAGTCCCAGGCCGAGGGTCGAGATGAACAGCCAGGCCAGCGCGCCGAGCGCCAGCGGCCGGATGCCCTTGGCCCGCAGCTTGCGGATGTCGGTTTCCAGCCCCATCGCCGCCAGCGCCATGGTCAGCAGGAAGGCGGTCAGGCCGACGACCTCGGCCTGCAGCGCCTCGGGCAGGGGCAGGGCGCTGTTCAGCAGCACCACCGCGACGAAGCCGAGCACGAACCAGGGCGCCGGCGCCGCGCCATGCGCGGCCTTGCCGCCCCGGCGGGCCAGCGCGCCCAGCACCAGGATCAGCGGCGCCAGCATGATGACCCGGCTGAGCTTGGCGACGGTGGCGGCCTGCCCGGCCTCGGCCCCGTGCTGGAAACCGGCGCCGACCACCTGCGCCACCTCGTGCACGGTGGCGCCGACCCAGATGCCGTAATGCGCCGGCCCCAGCGCCATCATCTCGCCCAGCAGCGGCATGGCCAGCATCGAGAGCGAGCCGAAGACCGTCACGCAGGCGATGGCATAGGCCACGTCCTCGTCCGAGCCGCGGGTGACGGTGTTGGTGGCGATCACCGCCGAGGCGCCGCAGACCGAGGTGCCGGCCGCGATCAGTTCGGCCAGCCGCGCCTCGACCCCCAGCGCCCGCCCGGCCCATCTGGTGAACAGGAAGGTCGCGGCCAGCGTCACCGAGATCACCGCCAGCCCCGGCAGGCCCACCGCGCGCAGCTGCTCCAGCGTCAGCTGGAAGCCCAGCAGCACGATGGCAAGGCGCAGCACCCGGCGCAGCGAGAAGGCGATGCCCGGCCGCGCCGCCGCGGGCGTGCCGAAGAGGTTGCGCAGCGCCATGCCCAGCACCATCGCCACCACCAGCGGGCTGAGCGCCGGGATGCCCGAGAGCCGCTGCACCGCCGTCGCGGCGACCGCGATGGCGAGGGTCAGCCCCAGTCCCGGCAGGGTGGCGCCCAGCCAGCCGGCGACGGCAAGAGAATTTTGCTGGCCCTGGTCGGTCGAGGACATGATCGTGCTCCTTTGCCTGTGGGGTGGAACATGGTCCTGAAACGACGTTCAATCCATCGCATTGTATTTGCCATACCGTTCGGTTTTTCTTATGAGTGGCGCATGACCCTGGAACAGCTCCGCATCTTCCTGGCCGTGGCCGAGCGCCAGCATGTCACCCGCGCGGCCGAGGCGCTGAACCTGACGCAATCGGCGGTCAGCGCCGCCGTCTCGGCGCTGGAGGCGCGGCATGGCGTGCGGCTTTTCGACCGGGTGGGGCGGCGCATCGTGCTGACCGAGACGGGCGAGGCCTTCATGGCCGAGGCCCGGGCCGTGCTGGACCGGGCCGAGACCGCCGAGATGGTGCTGGAGGATCTGGCGCGCGAGCCGCGCGGGCGGCTGCGGGTCCATGCCAGCCAGACCGTCGCCAGCTATTGGCTGCCGCCGCGGTTGGTGGCCCTGCGCGAGATGCATCCGGGAATCGAGCTGCGCCTGACGGTCAGCAACACCACCCAGGTCGCCGATGCGGTGCAGGAGGGCGGCGCCGATCTGGGGCTGGTCGAAGGGGCGGTGGCGCATGGCGAGCTGCACCGGCAGGTTGTGGCGCGCGACCGGCTGGTGCTGGTCATGGGCGCCGCGCATCCCTGGGCCGGGCGCGAGGCGCTGCCGCCGGCCGAGCTTGCCACGCAAGGCTGGGTGCTGCGCGAGCCGGGTTCGGGCACGCGGTCGGAATTCGAGACCTGGCTGGGCGGGCAGGGGCTTTCCGTCTCCGCGCTGCCGCTGGCGCTGGAGCTGCCCTCGAACGAGGCGGTGCTGGGCGCGGTCGCCTCCAGCCGGTGTCTTGCGGTGCTGTCGCAGCGCGCGGTGGCGCGGCCGGCCGCCTCGGGCTGGATCCGCACCCTGCCGCTGCCGGGGGCCGAGCGGCCGTTCTCGTTGCTGACCAATCCGCGGCGCCACCGCACACGGGCCGCGCAGGCGCTGATCGGTATCCTGACCGACGAAGGCTTCACGACCGGACTGCCCTGACATGAAAGGGCCTGCGCCATCGGGAGGGAAGGCGCAGGCCGTCTTCTCGGCAGGGCGACCGGGTCCGTCGCGCTGGTCCCGGCCGATCCGCGAGGGACCTCGTTACCCGTGCTGCGGCTGCGACATGGGCGCATCCTCGTCCAGCACGTCCAGGGTCGGCATGTCCTCGCCGTCGAGGATGCGGCGGGCGCGGTCGCGGTCGATATCGCCCACCCAGGAGGCGACGACCACGGTGGCCACGCAATTGCCCAGATAGTTTCCCAGCGCCCGGGCGATGCCCATGAACCAGTCCACCGACAGCACCAGCACCAGCCCGATGGCGGGAATGGCCGGGATCGCGGCCAGCGTCGCGGCCAGGATCACGATGGCCGAGCCCGGCACCCCGTGCGCGCCCTTCGACGTCACCAGCGCCACGCCCAGGATGGCCAGCAGGTCGGTGGTGGACAGCGGCGTGTTGGTCGCCTGGGCGATGAACACCGCCGCCAGCGTCAGATAGATCGAGAAGGCGTCGAGGTTGAAGGAATAGCCCGTCGGCACCACCAGGCCCACGGTCGAGTCCTTGATGCCCAGATGCTCCAGCTTGCGCATGGTCTGCGGCAGCACCGCGTCGCTGCTGGCGGTGCCGGCGACGATGCCGACCTCGGTGCGCATGTAGCGCAGCAGCTTGATGATGCTGAAGCCCGACAGCCGCAGCACGAAGCCCAGCACCACGAAGACGAAGATGGCGATGGTGACGTAGAACAGCCCGACCAGATAGCCCAGCTGCGCCAGCGAGCCGATGCCGTATTGCCCGACGGTGAAGGCGATGGCGCCGAACACCCCCAGCGGCGCCAGCCGGACGATGAAATACATGACCTTGAAGGTGACGTCACCCGTCAGCTCGATCATGTGCAGCAGCGGCTTGCCGCGTTCGCCCACCAGCGACAGGGCGCAGCCGAACAGGATCGCGACCAGCAGCACCTGCAGGATGTCGCCCTGGGCGAAGCCGCTGATCATCGTGGTCGGGATCAGCTTCATCAGGAAGTCGACGGTGCCGCCGCTGGTGACTTCATGCGCGCGGTCCACATAGGCCGACAGCGCCGAGGCATCCAGCTGGCTCACGTCGATGTTCATGCCGTGGCCGGGGCCGAACAGATAGGCGACCGCGATGCCCAGGGCCAGGGCGATGGTGGTGATGATCTCGAAATAGACGATGGCGCGCACGCCGACCTTGCCGACCTTCTTCAGATCGCCCGCGCCGGCGATGCCATGCACCACGACGCAGAACACGATGACGGGGATCAGCATCTTGATGAGCTTGATGAACCCGTCCCCCAGCGGCTTCATCTTGGCGGCGAATTCCGGCGCGAAGAAGCCGGCGACGACCCCCAGCACCAGCGCCACGCAAACCTGTCCAAACAAGGACCTGGACCAATTCGGCATGTGTTTCCGTTCCTCCCTGTGACGGAAGGGGCGGGCCGCGGCCCGGCGCGCTTCCGGATGCGTCTCCTCTCGCATCGGCGGCGCGCGGTCGCGGCTGACCCCTCATGCCAAGATTGTTGGCGAATGTTGCATCCGTGTCTAATATCGATTTACCGCTGATCTATACGGTGATGCTATGAGAATGCGCCAGCTCCGCTGCTTCGTCGTCCTGGCCGAAGAGCTGAACTTCACCCGCGCCGCCCGACGGCTAAACATGTCGCAGCCGCCGCTGAGCACGCAAATCCAGACACTTGAGCGCGAGGTGGGCGCGGAACTCATCCACCGCACCAGCCGCAAGGTGGCGCTGACGCGGGCCGGCGCGCTGTTTCTGCCCCGGGCGCGCAACATGCTGGACCAGTATGAGCGCAGCCTGCAGGAGATCCGCGAAATCCAGCAGGGCCAGGACGGTTTGCTGGAAATCGGGGCAACCGGCTCGATCCTGCGCGGGGGCCTCTCCGAGCTTCTGGCGCATTTCGCCCGGCTGCATCCGCGAATCACCCTGCGCGTCCACGAACAGACCCCGGCCACGCAGATCACCGAGGTGCTGAGCCGGCGCACCGATGTCAGCTTCAACCGTTCGGTGCCGCGCGACGAGGAGCTGGTCCATGAATACGGCTGGCGCGAGGAGATGGTGGCGCTGGTGCGCAGCGACCACCGGCTGGCCGGGCGCACCTGCGTGTCGATCGACGACCTGCGCGAGGACCAGCATGTCGTGCTGCGCCCCGACAGTTCCGATTTCGCGGCCTATGTCATGGCCTGCATCGTCGCCTCGGGCTATCGGCCGCGGGTCTCGCAGCAGGTGGTAGACGCGCAGTCGATCCCCAGCCTGATCGTCGCGGGCTTCGGGGTCAGCATCGTGCCGGCGGGCATCGCCAGGCTGACGGCGGGACCGCTGACCTTCCTGCCGATCCGCCCCGATCCGCCGGTCTCCGAGGTCTATATCGTCTATCACCACCGCGACCCGGTGCCGGCGCTGCAACTGTTCCTGGCCGAGATCCGCCGCAGCCTGGGCCACGATCCCGCCGGGCCGCGGCGCTAGAGGCTCGACCCGGCGGGCGCGGGGCGGCATCATCGCGGCAGGAGGTGCCCGATGACCCTGATGCTGCGCATGCTGCGCAAGCTGGCGCAGATGAACCGGCTGGCCAATGCCCGGCTGCATCGCGCCTGCGCCGCCCTGCCGCCCGGCGCCTATGAGGCGCCGCGCCCGTCCTTCTTCGGCTCGATCCGCGCCACGCTGAACCATATCCTGCTGGTCGACCGCTTCTATATCGACGCGCTGGAGGGCCGGCCGCTTGATGAGGCCGCGCAGGCCGAGGCGCGGGATTGCCCCGACCTCGCGCGGCTGTCCGAATGGCAGGTGCGGATGGACGACCGCCTGCTGGCGCTGGTCGCGGCGCTGACGCCGGACGCCCTGGCGGAAATCGTGGCGGTGGACCGGGGCGCGCGCGTCCAGCACGACCGCCGCGACGACCTGCTGTCGCATCTGTTCCAGCACCAGACCCATCACCGCGGGCAGGTGCATGGCCTGCTGTCGCAGGCCGGCACGGTCCCGCCGCAGCTGGACGAATTCATCGTCGGCGACGATGCGGCGGTGCGGGCCGAGGACATGGCGCGGCTCGGCTGGACCGAGGATCAGCTGATGCGGCCCTAGTTTCGCTTTGACTTGCGGGCCCGGACAGGATAGGCGGGCGGCTTGGCTCCGCGTTCCGGGCCGGCGGGCCGTTGGGAGGGCCCGGCCGCAAAGGGGAATGGTGCCTTTCACCGGATGCGCCCCCGCATCCCCTTTCTGGCGAAGAAGATGAACGAACATGATATTGCCGCGCCCTTGGCCGCGGCGCTGGCGGCCAAGGGCTATGCCAGCCTGACTTCCGTGCAAGAGGCCGCCCTGGCCCCCGAGGCGCGGGGCCGCGACGTGCTGGTCTCGGCGCAGACCGGCTCGGGCAAGACGGTGGCCTTCGGGCTGGCCATGGCCGGCGACATCCTCGACGGCGACAGCCTGCCCGAGGCGGGCCGGCCGCTGGCGCTGGCCATCGCGCCGACGCGCGAGCTGGCCTTGCAGGTCGCGCGCGAGCTGGGCTGGCTTTACGAGCAGGCGGGCGTGCGCATCGCCACCTGCGTCGGCGGCATGGACTATCGCACCGAGCGCCGGGCGCTGGAGCGCGGGGCGCATATCGTCGTCGGCACCCCCGGCCGGCTGCGCGACCATATCGAGCGCGGCTCGCTGGACCTGACCGGTCTGCGCGCCTGTGTGCTGGACGAGGCGGACGAGATGCTGGATCTGGGCTTCCGCGAGGATCTGGAATTCATCCTGGGCTCGGCGCCGGCCGAACGGCGCACGCTGCTCTTCTCGGCCACGGTGCCGCCGGCCATCGAGGCGCTGGCCCGCGACTTCCAGCGCGACGCGCTGCGCATCCAGGCGATGGGCGAGGCGCGCCAGCACGGCGACATCGAATATCGCGCCCTGTCGGTGACCACCCGCGACCGCGAGCACGCGATCTTCAACACCCTGCGCTATTACGAGGCCAGCCGGGCGATCATCTTCTGCAAGACCCGCGCCAATGTGAACCACCTGCTGGCGCGCATGGGCAATCGCGGCTTCAAGGTCGTGGCGCTGTCGGGCGAACTGTCCCAGCAGGAACGCAGCCATGCCCTGCAAGCCCTGCGCGACGGAAGGGCGCGGGTCTGCATCGCCACCGACGTGGCGGCGCGCGGCATCGACCTGCCGGGGCTGGAACTGGTGATCCATGCCGACCTGCCGACCAATCCCGACACGCTGCTGCACCGTTCCGGCCGCACTGGCCGGGCGGGCGCCAAGGGCACCTCGGTGCTGATCGTGCCCTCGGCGGAATACAAGCGGGCGCAGCGGCTCTTGCAGCGCGCCAAGCTGGTCGCGGACTGGGGCAAGGCGCCCTCGGCCGACGAGGTGCAGGCCCGCGACGACGAACGCATGCTGGATCATCCGGCGCTGGCCGAGGCGCCGGGCGAGGAGGCGGGGCTGGCCGCCGCGCTGCTCGACCGCTTCGGCGCGGAACGGGTCGCATCGGCCTTCGTGCGGCTGTGGCGCGAGGGGCGCCCGGCGCCCGAGGAGCTGTCGGAAAGCGTGGGCCCTGCGCCTTCTGCGCCGCGCGAACGGGGCGAGTTCGGCCCGGCGGTCTGGTTCCTGCTCTCGGTCGGTCATTCCGGCCGGGCCGAGGCGCGCTGGCTGCTGCCCAAGATCTGCGAGGCGGGCAACATCACCCGCGACGCCATCGGCGCGATCCGGGTCAAGACCGAGCAGACCTTCGTGCAGATCGCCGCCGCCGTCGCGTCGAATTTCGGCGAGCGGATCGAGCTGGAGCCCGGCCTGACCATGCGCCGGATCGAGGGCGAGCCGGTTTTCGAGACTGCCGCCGGGCGCGACAAGCGGCCCGGTCGGCAGGAGTATTTGCAAAACGGTGAAACGGCAGGGGCGGCGTCCCCCGCGCGCGAGAAAAAGCCGCATCGCGGCCAGGCGCCGCGCCCCGCGCGGCCCGAAACGCCGGAGCCGCGCTTCGAGGACAGGCCGAAGGCCGAGCCGAAGCCCAAGCCGGCCCGGCGTCCGGCGCTGCTGGACCCGGAGGCGGTGAAGCCGCGCGCCGCCCGTCCCGCGCCCGTCCGCGAGCCTGCGCCGGAAGCCGAACCGGCGGAAGCGCCGCGCAAGGCCCGCTGGAGCAGCGAGAAGAAGCAGGCGCAGAAGACCGCCGCGCCGAAGCCCGGCCCGCGTGCGGGCCTGAAATCGGCGGGCTTCAAGTCGCATGGCGCGCTGCGCGACGACCGGCCGGTCCGGGGCGAGGGCGCCGAGGCGCGGCCGAAACGCGCCGCGGGCTTCAAGTCGCACAAGGCCGCGGGCGGCTGGCAGGGCAAGGGCGGCGACAAGCCCTTCCGCGCCGGGCCGAAATCCGGCAAGCGTTAACGCGCGGTCAACGCGCCGTCGCCAGAGCCAGCCCGTCCACCACGGCGGTGAAGGCCCCCGCGCGCAGAAGCTGCGCGCCGGGGCAAAGCCGCAGCGCCTCGTCGGCGACCAGGCCCATCAGGCTGGAGCCGCCGACCAGGATGATGCTGCCGACCTGATCCGGCGCGATGCCGGCCAGCCGCAGCGTCTCGGCGGCGGCGTCGTGGAGTTCGGCGCGATGGCCCGCCAGCGCCGCGTCGAGCGAGGCGGGCGAGATCGCCGGCGCCAGCCCCGGCGCGACGAATCCCATGGCGATCTGCGCGCCCTCGCCGGCATTGGCGGCGATCTTGCCGCGCTCGACCGCGAAGGCCAGCTCGTGGCCCAGTTCCTCGTCCAGCACCGTCACAAGGCGGTCCATGGCGGCGCGGTCCACCGCCATGCGGGCCATCCCGGCGGCCATGCGCCGCGTCTCGGGCACATAGAGGAAGGGGATCTTCGCCCAGGTCGCCAAGTCGACATAGATCGCATTCGGCACCGGCAGCAGCCCCGGCCCCATGGCGCGGCGCAGTTCGCCGCCATGACCCAGTGCCGGCATGGCATGGCTGAGCGAGACCTGCTGGTCGAAATCCGTGCCGCCCAGCCGGATGCCGTGATTGGCGAGGATGTCCAGCCCGTCGCCCCGGCTGCGGAAGGCCGAGAAATCCGAGGTGCCGCCGCCGATATCGACGATCAGCCCGATCTCGTCCGGCCGGCCAAGGCCGTGGCTGGCCAGCGCCGCCGCCTCGGGTTCCGGCAGGAAGGCGACCTCGTCGAAACCCGCCGCCAGATAGCAGCCGCGCAGGTCGGCCTGGGCCTGCGCGTCGCGCGCCGGGTCGTTCGAGTGGAAATGCACCGGCCGGCCGGAAAGCGCCCGGCGGAAGCGGCGTCCGGCCGCCGTCTCGGCCCGCTCGCGCAGGGTGGCGAGGAAGGCGGCGACGATCTCGGAGAGGGTGCGGCGCTTGCCGGCGATCAGCCGCGATTCGTGGAACAGGCCGGTCCCGAGCACGCTTTTCAGCGCCCGCATGTAGCGGCCCTCGTCGCCCGCGATCAGCGCCTCGGCCGCCGCCGCGCCGATGCGCATGGCGCCGCCGCGGGCCGGGAAGAACACGGCGGTGGGCAGGGTCTCGGCCCCCGGCTCGATGGCGAGGCGCCGCGGCCGTCCGTCCTGCAGGATCGCCGCGGCCGAGTTCGAGGTTCCGAAGTCGATGGCGAGCATGTCGTTTGGCATTTCCTGCGCCTTCTTTTCGCAAAGCCCGGGCTGGTAGCCTGTCCGGCGGCGCGGCGCAAGCCGGGGTCAGAGCAGGCCGGCCAGCGCCCGCGCCCCGGCAAGCCCGGCCGACAGCGCCATGACCCCCAGCGCCAGCCCGCGATAATGCCGCGGATCGAGCCGGCGGAACAGGTGCCCGCCGACCCAGGTGCCCGAGACCAGCAGCGGCAGCAGCGCCAGGCTGAGCCCCAGCGTGCGCAGCTCCACCGCACCGGCGACGGCCAGTCCCGGCAGGGTGATCAGCGCCGAGACGAAGAAGAAGATCATCATCGAGGCCCGCGCCCGCGCGGCCGGGGTGCCGCTGGCGACGAAATAGGCCACGGCGGGCGGACCGGGCATGGCGGCGAGGCTGCCGAACAGGCCCGACAGCGCCCCGGCCGCCAGCGCCACGCCGGGGCCCGGGGCCACGCGGCGATGCGGCTGGCGCAGCATCATGCCCAGCCCGGCCAGCGAGATCGCCGCGATGGCGAGCCGCCCGGCATCGGGATCGAACAGCGCCAGCGCCGCGATGCCGAAGGGCATGCCCAGCAGCGAGCCCAGCGACAGCCGCAGCACCTCGGCCCGGTCATAGCTGCCGTGCAGATGCATGAGGTCGCGAAAGCCGACCATCACCTGCAGCAGGATGGTGCTGGCCACCGCCATGCGCGGCTCGACGATCAGCGACATCAGCGGCACCGCCGCCAGGGCGAAGCCGAAGCCGGTCAGGCCGCGCAGGATGGCTGCGCCGAAGACGGCCGCGGCGATGGGCAGGAACCAGAGCAGCATGATCTCTTGCAGGCAGGTGAGGCCTCCCCGGGCCCGGGCGGCAAGGGAACGCGCCTGCCTTATCCGGCAGGCTGCCTGGCGTCCAGACCCGGCCCGGCCTGCGCCCGCCCGCCGTGGCCTGCGGGGAACGGCCGGGATCCCCGGCCCGTTCCCCCGGCGATCAGGCGCGCTGCGCCCGCCAGTGGTCGATGCCGGCCTGCGCCACCGCCTGGTCCTGCGCCGGCGTGCCGGACGAGACGCCGATGCCGCCGACGGTCTGGCCGTCATGCTCGACCGGCAGCCCGCCGCCCACCACCATCAGCCGGCCGCCGATGGCCGAGGAAATCCCCCAGGCCGGTGCGCCGGGCTGGCTGGCGGCGCCGTATTCATGCGTGGCCTTGCGCGCCGCGGCAGCGGTGAAGGCCTTGTCGATGGCGATGGTCGCCGATGTCACCTTGCCGCCATCCATGCGCGAAAAGGCCAGAAGCTGGCCGCTTTCGTCGGTGACGGCGATGCACATGGGCACGCCGACCTCGCGGGCATGGGCTTCGGCTCCGGCGATCAGCAGGCGTGCGTCCGCCTGGTCCAGTCGGGTGATGGTCAGCATGGTTTTCCTCCTCCTTGTCGAAAATCGTTCACTCGGCCGGTGCGGCGTCAGCGCCTCGGGGGCCGGGATGGCGCAGGGCGCCGCGATAGCTTGCCGGCGACAGGCGCAGCGTCAGCCCGCCGACCGCCAGCACCGCGGCCAGATGCAGCGCCCAGCCGGGGGTGAAGCTGCCGGTCAGATCGTGCAGCAGCGCCAGGATCCAGGGCGGGATCGCCGCCAGCAGGAAGCCGCCGCCCTGCATCAGCGCTGCCAGCGCGCCGGCCTGCGCCGGGTCGGGCAGGTGGTCCAGCGCCACGATCATCATCAGCGAGAAACAGCCCCCGAGCCCGGCGCCCAGCAGGAAGGCGATCGCATGCGGGGCCGCTTCGGGGCGCAGGGCCAGCATGGCGAAACCCAGCAGCTGCAGGGCGATGCAGCCGCCCAGCCAGGGCCGGCGGTCGCTGCCGCGGCTGGCCAGGACCGGCGTGGCCAGGGCCGAGACGGCCTGCCCGACCGCCAGCACCGCCAGCAGCCCGCCACTGGCGCCGGCCGGCCAGCCGAGATCCTGGAAGGCGGGCGCAAGCCAGGCCACCGAGGATGAATAGCCGCCGTTGATCAGCCCGAAACAGGCCATGAGCAGCCAGACCCGCGGCAGGCGCAGCCAGCGGCCCAGCCCCGCCCTGCCGCCGGCCTCCCGGGTCCGGGTCTCGCGCGGCAGGGCCAGCGCCACCAGCAGCGCGGTCAGGGCGGCGGGCAGGGCCAGCCAGCCAAGCGCCAGCCGCCAGCTTCCCGACCATGCGGCGATCAGCGGCGCGGCCTGCGCGCCGAAGGCGCCGCCGCCCATCATCATCGCGGCGTAAAGCCCCATGGCCAGGTTGATGCCGCGCGGGAATTCGCGCTTGATGATGGTCGGGAACACCGCCTGCACCACCGCCGCGCCCAGGCCCAGCAGCACGGCCGAGCCCAGCATCTCCAGCGCCGAATGCGCCGCCAGCCGCAGGCCCGAGCCGAGGCTCAGCACCATCAGCGCCAGCACGGTGGCGCGTTTCGCGCCCAGCCGCGCCTGGATCGCCGGTCCGAAAAAGGCGCCCGCCCCCATCAGCAGGACCGGCAGCAGGGTCAGCAGCGACAGGCCCTGCATGGACAGGCCGGTCTCGGCCGAAATCGGCGCCGCGACGGGGCCGACCCCGGTCAGGAAGGGCCGCAGCGTTAGCCCGACCATGGCCACCACGGCCAGCATCAGCGGCCGCGCCGCCCGGCCCGGCATGGTCACGCCCGGCCCTGCCGCGCCTTCCACTCGGCGTAAAGGTCGCCGGCGCCCTTTGGACGCACCGGCAGATGGCGGATTATCATCGCCTGCTGGGCCAGCGGCTTCGCCAGCTCCTCGTAAAGCGCGGCGGTGGACAGGCCGAAGGGCGCGCCCTCCTGGTTCGAATAGGCGAAATGCACCTCGGTCACGCCGGCCAGCCGCATGGCGGCCAGGCACATCGGGCAGGGCTGGCCGCTGGCATAGACCGCGCAGCCCGAAAGATCGGGCGAGCCCAGCCGCAGCGCGGCGGCGCGCAGGGCCACCAGCTCGGCATGGGCCGTCGGGTCATGGGTGGCGACGGTCTCGTTGACGCCGGTCGCCAGCACCTCGCCGCCCCGCACCACAACCGCGCCAAAGGGGCGCCCGCCGGCCTGCATGTTGCGATGCGCCAGCATCACCGCCTGTTCCAGATAATGCCTTGCCTGATCGGACATCGCCCTTCCTTTCATCTTGCGCCGGCTTCGGCCAGCCGTGCCGCGATCGCCGCGAATCCCATGCGGCGGGCATGGGCCAGGGGCGAGATCCCCTCGCCATCGGGCAGGTTCACGTCGGCGCCGGCCGCGATCAGCAGGTCGACGATCTGCTGCTGGCGCGGGCCGCCATCGCCAAGGAGGATCGCCTCCAGCAGCGCGGTCCAGCCCAGCCGGTTGACGTGATCGACATCGACCCCGGCCTCGATCAGGCGGCGGACGGTCCCGACATGGCCGCGCTCGGCGGCCGGGATCAGCGCCGTGCCGCCAAAGCGGTTGGTGCTGGAGAGATCGGCGCCATGGGCCAGCGTCAGCTCGAGAATCTCCAGATGCCCGCGCGCCCCGGCATAAAGATAGGGGCTGTCGTGGATGGCGTCCCTGGCGTTCACGTCGGCGCCGGCCTCGATCAGCGCCCGCGCCGCCTCGACCCGGTTGGCATGGGTCGCGACCAGCAGCGGCGTGCGCCCCTCGGCATCGCGGGGATCGACGGGCGCGCCCCGGGCCAGAAACTCGCGGATCAACGCGGCGTCGCCCTCGGCGGCCGCGCGGAACAGGGCCGCTTCATGCAGGGTCCCTGCCGCGCCGGAACCCGCCGAGGCGCCCAGCAGGAACGCGAAAAGGATGGCGAGAAGCTTGGGCATGGCCTGCCTTCGGATTGCGGAGCGCGCGCGTGCGGGCTGGCCCGGTCCTTGCGCGGCGACGAGGGATCGCAATGGCCCGCAAGGGCCGGGCCGCCTGCACGATATCGCAGCAGCTGGCCGGGAATAACCCCCGATATCCGAATACAGTCTAAAGAATCCGTTGAATATCGTGCCGCCAGGCCGGAATCGGGGGGCTTGCGAAGCGCGCGCCTGCTTCCTTTATCGAGGAAATGGCCCGCAGGCCGCGCGAAATCCGCGCCGCCATGCCTATACGCCGGACGGGCAATATGGCTTCATGGGTCAACCTGAAATTGCCGGAGATGCGCGAATGGCATCCGTTTTCATCAATCTTCTGATCTTTGCCGCACTGGTCGTGGTGCTGGTCCGCCTGCAGGGCGGGCAGATGTCGCTGTCGGTGCGGGTCTTCATCGCCCTGATCCTGGGCACGCTGTTCGGGATCGGGCTGCAGCTGGCCTATGGCAACGACGCACCGTCGCTGCAGACCACCATCGACTGGATCAACGTGGTCGGCAACGGCTATGTGCAGCTCCTGCAGATGGTGGTGATGCCGCTGGTCTTCGCGGCGATCCTCAGCGCGGTGGCGCGGCTGCACGACGCCTCGGCGCTTGGCCGGATCTCGGTCCTGACGCTGGGCACGCTGCTTGCCACCACCGCCATCGCGGCCTTCGTGGGCGTGGTGATGTCGCTGGCCTTCGGCCTGACCGCCGAGGGGCTGGCCCAGGGCGCGGCCGAGACCGCCCGGCTGACCACGCTGGAGACCAGCTACGCGCCGCGGGTCGCCGACCTGACGGTGCCGCAGCTGCTGCTGTCCTTCATCCCCAGGAACCCCTTCGCCGACCTGACCGGGGCCAACCCGACCTCGATCATCGCGGTGGTGGTCTTCGCCGCCTTCCTGGGCGTCGCTGCCATCCGCCTGCTGCGCCGCGACCCGGAAAAGGGCCGCAGCCTGCTGAACCTGATCGACATCCTGCAAGCCTGGATCAGCCAATTGGTGCGGCTGATCATGGTGCTGACCCCCTATGGCGTCATGGCGCTGATGACCAAGATGGCGGCGACCTCGAATGCGGCCGACATCCTGAACCTGGGCAAGTTCGTCGTCGCCTCCTATCTGGGCCTGGCGATCATGTTCGTCGTGCATGCCGTGCTGCTCAGCCTGACCGGGGTGAACCCGCTGACCTTCTATCGCAAGATCGTCCCGGCGCTGACCTTCGCCTTCTCCAGCCGTTCCAGCGCCGCGACCATCCCGCTCAATGTCGAGATCCAGACCCGCCGTCTCGGCGTGCCGCAGACCATCGCCTCCTTCTCGGCATCCTTCGGGGCGACCATCGGCCAGAACGGCTGCGCCGGGCTCTATCCGGCGATGCTGGCGGTGATGGTGGCGCCGACGGTCGGCATCAACCCGCTGGACCCGGCCTGGATCATGACGCTGCTGGCCATCGTCACGCTGTCCTCGGCCGGGGTCGCGGGCGTGGGCGGGGGCGCCACCATGGCGGCGCTGATCGTGCTGCCGGCCATGGGGCTGCCGGTGACGCTGGTGGCGCTGCTGATCTCGGTCGAGCCGCTGATCGACATGGGCCGCACGGCGCTGAACGTCTCGGGCTCGATGACGGCGGGCACCGTCACCTCGCAGATCCTCGGCCAGACCGACAAGGCCATCCTGCAAAGCCGCGAAGAGCGCGGCATGCAGAACGCCTGACGACCGCGCCCGGCGCCGCCCGACCGCGCGGCGCCGGCTTTCACCGTTTCCCAAATACTCATGCGGCGGCGCGCGCTGGCACTGCCGGCGGCGCCTCAGCCGAATGCGTCCCGCACCGGACTTCTCGACAGCGCCACCAGCTTCTCGCGCAGCCGCATCGCCAGGGGCGACAAGGGCCGGCGCTTCAGGTCCAGCAGGTAATAGGGCGAGACGCGGATCTCATGCGGCACCGGCAGCATGGCGAAGCCCGCCCCGACCGGCGGCCGGATCAGCAATTCGGCGACCTCCTCCGACATCGGCGCCACCGCATCGCCCTGCGCCAGATAGGCGATCGTCAGCAGAAGCGAGGGGCTGTTCACGATGTTGCGCGGCTCGGCCAGCCCGACATTGGCAAAGGCCGCCAGGGCGGCCTCGCGGATCGGCGCGCCGCGGCTCTGCATGATCCATTCCTGCCCGGCCAGTTCGGTCAGCGTGACCGAGGCCGAGCGGCTCAGCGGGTGGCTGGCCCGCACCAGGAAGGCCACCTTTTCGTCCCGCATCGGCAGGATGTTGAAATCCCGGCTGTCGAATTCCGGCAGGATGCGGGCCAGCACGAAATCCATCTCTCCCGCCGCCAGATGCTGCAGCAGCTCGCGCGAGGGCATGACATCGACGGTGATGTCGGCATCCGGCGCGCCCTCCTTGATCTCGCGGATGGCCGAGACGAGATAGCTGACCGCCGGTCCTGTCACCGCGCCCACCCGCAGCGTGCCGCCGAACCCCTCGCGCAGCGCCTGCACGTCCGAGGCCATGCTGACCATCTCGCGCAGGATGACGCGGGCGCGGCGCAGCACGGCGCGGCCGATCTCGGTCGGCTCCATGCCCTTGGGCTGGCGCAGGAACAGCTGCGCGCCGACCTGGTTCTCGATCTCGGCCAGCATGCGCGAGGCGGCGGGCTGGGTCATGCCGACACGCTCGGCGGCCAGCTGCAACTGGCCGGTTTCGGCGATCTGCTGAAGCAGCCGCAGCTGCGCGGGTTTCAGCATCAGGCGGGCAGGCGGCATGGTCATAACAATTCCGGTATGCAGATTGCGAAGGATGTAATTTTACCATCATGTCGTTTCATGGCTAGATCAATCGCAAGCCATCAAGGCGGGTGGTGCCCGGGCCGCGCAAGGGCCGGCCGCCCGGACCGATTGCAGCGGGGGACCTGCCATGTTTTTGTCGCAACTTCTTCTGCCGGACGGAAGCCGCGCCGTCGCCCTGCGCGACGGCGAAGCCGCGCATCTGGTGCCCGGGGCGGACAGCACCCGCGCCCTGGCGCTGGCCGCCATCGCCGCCGGCCGCAGCCTGGCCGAAGAGGCCGCGCGCCGCGGTCCCGGCGCGGCGGTGGACCTGGAAGCCGCGCTGGCCGAGGGGCGGGTGCTGCCGCCCGTGGATCATCCCGATCCGGCGCATCTGCACCTGACCGGCACCGGGCTCACGCATCTCGGCTCGGCGGCGACGCGCGACGCCATGCATGGCGCCCCCGATGCCGGCGATCTGACCGACAGCATGAAGATGTTCCGCATGGGGCTGGAGGGCGGCAAGCCGCATCCCGGTGCGGTCGGCGTGCAGCCGGAATGGTTCTACAAGGGCAACGGGCATGGGGTGGCGCCGCCGGGTGCGGCGCTGGCCTCGCCCGGCTTCGCGCTGGACGCGGGCGAGGAGCCCGAGATCGCCGGGCTCTACCTGATCGGCCCGGACGGCACGCCCTTCCGCCTGGGCTTCGCGCTCGGCAACGAATTCTCGGATCATGTGACCGAGCGCGGCAACTATCTCTGGCTCGCCCATTCCAAGCTGCGCCCGGCCAGCTTCGGCCCCGAGATGCGCTTGGGCGATCTGCCGCAGCATGTCGAGGGCACCAGCCGCATCCTGCGCGACGGGGCGGTGCTCTGGGAAAGGCCGTTCCTTTCGGGCGAGGCGAACATGAGCCACAGCATCGCCAATCTGGAGCACCATCATTTCAAATACCCGCTGTTCCGCCAGCCGGGCGATGTGCACGTGCATTTCTTCGGCACGGCGACGCTGTCCTTTGCCGACGGCCTCCGCTGCCGTCCGGGCGATGTGTTCGAGATCGAGTCCCCGGCGCTGGGCCTGCCGCTGCGCAACCCGCTGGCGCCGGACCGGCCCGGCGACGCCCCGATCCGCGTCGAGGTGCTGTGATGACCAAGCCCTTCACCCCCGCGCCCTGGCCGCGCAAGCTGCGCTCGCAGCATTGGTATGGCGGCAATTCCCGCGACACGATCTATCATCGCGGATGGTTGAAGAATCAGGGCTATCCCCATGATCTGTTTGACGGAAGGCCGGTGATCGGCATCCTGAACACCTGGTCGGACCTGACGCCCTGCAACGGCCATCTGCGCGAGCTGGCCGAAAAGGTTAAGGCCGGCATCTGGGAGGCCGGGGGCTTTCCGCTGGAGGTGCCGGTTTTCTCGGCCAGCGAGAATAGCTATCGCCCGACCGCGATGATGTATCGCAACCTTGCCGCCATGGCGGTCGAGGAGGCGATGCGCGGCCAGCCCATCGACGGGGCGGTGCTGCTGGTCGGATGCGACAAGACGACGCCCAGCCTGCTGATGGGCGCGGCCTCGACCGACATCCCCTCGATCGTCGTCACCGGCGGGCCGATGCTGAACGGCTGGTTCCGGGGCGAGCGCATCGGCTCGGGCACGCATCTGTGGAAATTCTCCGAGGCCGTGAAGGCCGGCGAGATGACGCAGGAGGAGTTCCTGGAGGCCGAGGCCAGCATGTCCCGCTCCTCGGGCACCTGCAACACCATGGGCACCGCCTCGACCATGGCCTCGATGGCCGAGGCGCTGGGCATGGCGCTGTCGGGCAATGCCGCGATCCCGGCGGTGGACTCGCGCCGCCGCGTCATGGCGCAGCTGACCGGCCGGCGCATCGTGCAGATGGTCAAGGACGACCTGAAGCCCAGCGACATCCTGACCCGCGCCGCCTTCGAGAACGCGATCCGCACCAACGGCGCCATCGGCGGCTCGACCAATGCGGTCATCCACCTGCTGGCCCTGGCGGGCCGGGTCGGGGTCGAGCTGACCCTGGACGATTGGGACCGGCTGGGCCGCGACGTGCCGACCATCGTGAACCTGATGCCCTCGGGCCAGTACCTGATGGAAGAATTCTTCTATGCCGGTGGTTTGCCGGTGGTTCTTCAAAGACTGGGCGAGGCGGGGCTGCTTCGCCGCGAGGCGCTGACCGTTTCGGGACGCACGATCTGGGATGAGGTGCGCGAGGCCCGCAACTGGAACGAGGACGTCATTCTGCCCGCCGACCGGCCGCTGACCGGACAGGGCGGCATCGCGGTGCTGCGCGGCAATCTGGCGCCGGGCGGGGCGGTGCTGAAGCCCTCGGCCGCCAGCCCGCATCTGCTGGTGCATCGCGGCCGCGCCGTCGTCTTCGAGGATATCGACGACTACAAGGCCCGCATCGCCGACGAGGCGCTGGACATCGACGAGACCTGCGTCATGGTGCTGAAGATGTGCGGCCCGCGCGGCTATCCGGGCATGGCCGAGGTCGGCAATATGGGCCTGCCGCCCAAGGTTCTGAGGAAGGGCATCACCGACATGGTGCGGATCTCGGACGCGCGCATGTCGGGCACCGCCTATGGCACGGTGGTGCTGCATGCCTCGCCCGAGGCGGCGCGGGGCGGGCCGCTGGCCGTGGTGCGCGACGGCGACATGATCGAGCTGGACGTGCCGAACCGGCGGCTGCATCTGGACGTGCCCGATGCCGAGATCGCCCGCCGCCTGGCCGAATGGCGCAACCCGGTGCCGCCGCCGGCGGGGGGCTATGCGCGGCTGTTCCACGACCATGTCGAGGGCGCCGAGACCGGGGCGGATTTCGACTTTCTGCGCGGCTGCCGCGGCCGCGCGGTCGGAAAGGACAGCCACTGATGAAGATCGCTCTTGTCGGCATCGGAAAGATCGCGCGGGATCAGCATGTTCCGGCGATTTCCTCATCCCCGGACTGGACGCTTGCGGCCAGCGTCTCGCGCCATGGCGGCGTCGAGGGGGTCGAGAGCTTCGCCCGCATCGAGGAGATGCTGGCCGCCCGGCCCGACATCCCTGCGGTCTCGCTCTGCCTGCCGCCGGTGCCGCGCTTTGCCATGGCCGAGGCGGCCTTGCGGGCGGGGCGCCATGTGATGCTGGAAAAGCCGCCCGGCGCCACGCTGGCCGAGGTGCAGGCGCTGCAGGCGCTGGCGCGCGCGCAGGGCGTGACGCTGTTCGCCAGCTGGCATTCGCGCGAGGCGCAGGCGGTGGCGGCGGCAAGACGCTGGCTTTCCGGGCGGCGCATCGAGAGCGGCCGGATCACCTGGCGCGAGGACGTGCGGGTCTGGCATCCCGGCCAGGACTGGATCTTCGCGGCCGGCGGCATGGGGGTCTTCGATCCCGGCATCAACGCGCTGTCGATCCTGACGCATATCCTGCCCGCGCCGGTGCATCTGACCGCGGCCGAGCTGGACTTCCCCGAGAACCGTCAGGCCCCCATCGCGGCGCGGCTGCGGCTCTCGCAGGGGATCGAGGCGGATTTCGACTTCCGCCAGCAGGGCCCGCAGACCTGGGACATGGAGTTCGTGACCGATGCCGGCCGCCTCGCGCTGCGCATGGGCGGCAATGTGCTGGAGATCGACGGGGCCGAGGCCGGGGGCGAGGCCAGCATCATGGGCGAATACCCGGCGCTTTACGCGCGCATGGCGGAGCTGGTGCGCAGGGGCGCCTCCGAGGTGGACCTGTCGCCGATGGTGCTGGTGGCGGACGCCTTTACCCTTGGCCGCCGCAATACCGTGGACGCATTCGAATTCTGAAGGAAGACCGATGGACTGGACACCGCAAGGCAAGCATCTGATCGCGGGCGAATGGGTCGGGGGCGAGGCGACATTCCGCTCGGCCCCCGCGCATGGCCCGGCGCATGGTTTCGCCAGCGGCACGGTCGAGCTGGTCGCGCGAGCCTGCGAAGCGGCCGAGGAGGCCTTCTGGTCCTATGGCTGGACCGCGCGCGAGGAGCGTGCGGCTTTCCTCGACGCCATCGCCGACGAGATCGAGGCCCGGGCCGAGGCGATCACCGCCATCGGCACGCAGGAAACCGGCCTGCCCGAGGCCCGGCTGCAAGGCGAGCGTGGCCGCACCGTGGGCCAGCTGCGGCTGTTCGCGGATCATATCCGCAAGGGCGATTACCTTGATCGCCGTCACGACAAGGCGCTGCCCGACCGCCAGCCGCTGCCGCGTCCCGACCTGCGGCTGATCCAGCGTCCCATCGGACCGGTGGCGGTCTTCGGCGCCTCGAACTTCCCGCTGGCGTTTTCGACGGCGGGCGGCGACACCGCCTCGGCCCTGGCGGCGGGCTGCCCGGTGGTGGTCAAGGGCCACCCCGCCCATCCCGGCACCGGCGAGATCGTGGCGGAAGCCATCGCGGCCGCGATCCGCGCCACCGGCATGCCCGCAGGCAGTTTCGGCTTCATCCACGGCGACCGGCACGAGGTCGGCGCGGCGCTGGTGCGCCACCCGCTGATCCGCGCCGTGGGCTTCACCGGCAGCCTGCGCGGCGGCCGGGCGCTTTATGACCTCTGCGCCGCGCGGCCCGAGCCGATCCCCTTTTTCGGCGAGCTTGGCAGCATCAACCCCTGTTTCGTGCTGCCCGAAGCCTTCGCGGCGCGCGGCCAGCAGATCGCGCGGGACTGGACCGCCAGCCTGACCATGGGCGCCGGGCAGTTCTGCACCAATCCGGGCCTTCTGGTGCTGCGCGCCAAGGATGCCGAGACCTTCACCGCCGCCGCCACCGAGGCGCTGGCGGACGCCCCGGAACAGGTCATGCTGACCGAGGGCATCGCCGAGGCCTATCGCGCAGGCGCCGCCCGTATCGGTGCCCATGCCGCGCCGGTGCTGGCCTGCGACAGCCGGGGCCGCAATGCGCGGCCCGGCATCTACCGGACCAGCGCGCGGGACTTCCTGCACAGCCACGCCCTGGGGGAAGAGGTGTTCGGCCCGCTCGGCCTTGTCGTCACCACCAGTTCGGAGGACGAGATGCTGGGCCTTGCCCGCGCGCTGGACGGCCAGCTGACCGCCACCTTGCAGATGGAGGCCGGCGACACCGCGCTGGCCCGGCGGCTGATGCCGATCCTGGAACGCAAGGCCGGCCGGGTGCTGGCCAATGGCTGGCCCACCGGGGTCGAGGTCGCCGACGCCATGGTGCATGGCGGCCCCTACCCGGCATCGACGAATTTCGGCGCCACCAGCGTTGGCACCCTGGCGATCCGCCGCTTCCTGCGGCCGGTCTGTTTCCAGAACCTGCCCGACGCGCTGCTGCCGGAGGACTTGCGGGGCTGAGAGGACAGCCCCGTAGAAAACGGTCATACAGGGAGGAAACCATGACCAGATTCCTGATGAGCACCGCCGCCGCTGCCGCGCTGGCGATCTCGGCCACGGCCGCCATGGCCGAGGGCGAAACCATCGGCTTTTCCCAGATCGGCTCGGAATCCGGCTGGCGCGCGGCCGAGACCACGTTGACCAAGACCCAGGCCGAGGAACGCGGCCTGAAGCTGCAATTCTCGGACGCGCAGCAGAAGCAGGAAAACCAAATCGCCGCGATCCGCTCCTTCATCGCGCAGGGCGTGGACGCGATCCTGCTGGCCCCGGTCGTCGCCACCGGCTGGGACGCCGTGCTGCAAGAGGCCAAGGAGGCCGAGATCCCGGTCGTGCTGCTGGACCGGCAGGTGGACAGCTCGGACGATCTCTACCTGACCGCCGTCGGCTCGAACCTGGTGCACGAGGGCGAGGTCGCCGGCAAATGGCTGGTCGATACCGTCGGCGACAAGGAATGCCGCGTGGTCGAATTGCAGGGCACCACGGGTTCCAGCCCCGCCATCGACCGCAAGAAGGGCTTCGAGAACGCGCTGGCCGGCCACGACAACCTGAAGATCGTGCGCAGCCAGACCGGCGACTTCACCCGCGCCCAGGGCAAGGAGGTGATGGAAAGCTTCCTGCAGGCCGAGAATGGCGGCAAGGACATCTGCGCGCTCTATGCCCATAACGACGACATGGCGGTCGGCGCGATCCAGGCCATCAAGGAGGCCGGGCTGAAGCCGGGCACCGACATCCTGGTCGTGTCCATCGACGGCGTGCCGGACCTGTTCCAGGCCATGGCCAATGGCGAGGCGAATGCCACCGTCGAGCTGACGCCGAACATGGCCGGCCCGGCCTTCGACGCGCTCGCCGCCTATTGGAAGGACGGCACCCAGCCGGCGAAGTTCCTGCAGACCGAGTCGAAGCTCTACACGCAAGCCGACGACCCGGCCGGCGAATACGAGCGCCGCAAGGGCCTGGGCTACTGACAGCCGGCGGCCGGGCCGTCCATGCGGCGGCCCGCGCCGAGCCGAGGAGGGGCGCGATGCTGCTGACCATCCGGTCTTTGACCAAGACGTTCCCGGGAACGAAGGCGCTCGACGCGGTGGATTTCGACCTGGCCGCGGGCGAGGTCCACGCGCTGCTGGGCGAGAACGGCGCCGGCAAGTCCACGCTGATCAAATGCCTGACCGGCGCCTATCGCCGCGACGGCGGCACCATCACCCTGGACGGCGCGCAGATCGACTCGCAATCCACGGTCGAGGCGCAGGAGCAGGGCATCGGCACCGTCTATCAAGAGGTGAACCTGCTGCCCAACCTGACCGTGGCGCAGAACCTGATGTTCGGCCGCGAGCCGCGCCGCTGGGGGCTGATCGACAGCCGCGCCCTGCGGGCCGGGGCGCGCGAGACGCTGCGGCCCTATGGCCTGGATATCGACGTGGACCGCGACCTGGGCAGCTATTCCGTCGCCATCCAGCAGATCGTCGCCATCGCCCGCGCCGTGGCGCTGTCGGGCAAGGTGCTGATCCTGGACGAGCCGACCGCCAGCCTGGACGCGGCCGAGGTGCGCATGGTCTTCGACGTGGTGCGGGGGCTGCGCGAACGCGGTCTGGGCATCGTCTTCGTGTCGCATTTCCTCGACCAGGTGTTCGACCTGACCGACCGCGTGACCGTGCTGCGGAACGGTCGCAAGATCGTCACCGAGCGCACGGCCGAGCTGGACCGGGTGAAGCTGATCGAGCACATGCTGGGCCGCGCGCTGGAGCATGAGGTGGCCGAGCAGGCCGCCCGGACCGCCGCCGCCCGTCCTCCCTTGCTGGAATTCCGCGGCTTCGGCCGGCGCGGCGTGGTCGAGCCCTTCGACCTGACCGTGGGGCAGGGCGAGGTGGTGGGGCTGGCGGGCCTGCTGGGCTCGGGCCGCACGGAAAGCGCCGAGATGATGTTCGGCGTGCGTCCCGCGCAATCGGGCGAGGCCAGCGACGCGCAGTCCCGGCTGGACCTGTCCAGCCCGCGCGCCGCCGTCGCCGAAGGGTTCGGCTTCGTCCCCGAGGAGCGCAAGACCGACGGCATCGTCGCCGAACTGTCGATCCGCGAGAACATCATCCTGGGCCTGCAGGCCCGGCGCGGCTGGGCGCGGCCGATTCCGCGCGCCGAGCAAAACCGCATCGCCGATGATTACATCAAGCGGCTCGACATCCGCACCTCGGGCCGGGAAAAGCCCATCGGCGAGCTGTCCGGCGGCAACCAGCAGAAGGCCATCCTCGCGCGCTGGCTGGCGATGAACCCGCGCTTCCTGATCCTGGACGAGCCGACGCGCGGCATCGATGTCGGCGCCCATGCGGAGATCCTGCGCCTGATCCGCGCGCTGACCCAGGCCGGCATGTCGATCCTGCTGGTCTCGAGCGAGATCGACGAGCTGGTCGCCAGCGCCGACCGGGTGATCGTGCTGCGCGACCGCCGCCATGTCGCAGAGCTGGACGGGCCGCGCCTGACCGGGGCCGAGATCATGCGCGCCATCGCCGGCGGGGAGGTGGCGGCATGACCCTGCTGAAGCGCATCGCCCCGCAACTGGTGGCGCTGGCGCTGCTGGTGGCGCTGGTGACGGTGTTCTATCCGGGTTTCCTGAAGATCGGCATCAGCGGCGACCGGCTGGTCGGGCCGATGATCGACGTCTTGAAGCGCGGCGCGCCGGTGGCGCTGCTGGCGGTGGGTATGACGCTGGTCATCGCCACGCGCGGCATCGACCTGTCGGTCGGCACCACCATGGCGATCTGCGGCGCGGTCGCCGCCTCGGCCGTGGCCGGCGGCTGGGGGCTGGGTCCGGCGCTGCTGCTGGCGCTGGCCGCCGGCGCGCTCGCCGGGCTGTGGAACGGGCTGCTGGTCGCCGTGGTCGGCATCCAGCCCTTTGTCGCCACGCTGATCCTGATGACCATGGGGCGCGGCATCGCCCAGCTGATCACCGAAGGGCGCATCCTGACCTTCAACGACGCGGGCTTCGCCTTCTTCGGCTCGGGCAGCCTCTTGGGCCTGCCGGTGCCGGCCTGGCTGTGGCTGGCCTGCGGTCTGGGCATGGCGGCGCTGATGCGGCGCACCGCGCTTGGCCTGCTGGTCGAATCCATCGGCATCAACCGCCGCGCCAGCGCCCTGGCCGGGGTGAACGCCACGGTGCTGCTGATCGCGGTCTATGTCGTCTCGGGGCTTTGCGCGGCGCTGGCCGGGATCGTCGTCACCGCCGACATCCGCGGGGCGGACGCCAACAATGCCGGGCTGTGGCTGGAGCTCGACGCCATCCTGGCCGTGGTGATCGGCGGCAATTCCCTGCTGGGCGGGCGGTTTTCCATCATCGCCTCGCTGATCGGGGCGCTGATCATCCAGACCATCGACACCGGCATCCTGCTGGCCGGTTTCCCGTCCGAATACAACCTGGTCATCAAGGCCGGGCTGGTGCTGGTGATCCTGGTGCTGCAATCGCCGCGCATCGCCGGGGAATGGCGGCTGTGGCGCGACAGCCACCGCGCCAGCCGAGAGGCCGCCCTGCACCGAGGAGCCGCGAAATGAACACCCGCGCCCTGCCGCTTTACGCGACCGTCGTGATCTTCCTGCTGGCCTATCTGCTGTGCTGGCTGCAATTCCCCAACATCCTGTCCACGCGGGTGGTGGGCAACCTGCTGACCGACAACGCCTATCTGGGCATCGTCGCGGTCGGCATGACGCTGGTGATCCTGTCGGGCGGCATCGACCTGTCGGTGGGCAGCGTCATCGCCTTTTCCGGCGTCTTCATCGCCGTGATCCTGCGCGAGACGTCGCTGCACCCGCTGGTCGTTTTCGCCCTGCTACTGGCGCTGACCACCGCCTTTGGCGCGGCCATGGGCTTTTTGATCGACCGGCTGGCCATGCCCGCCTTCATCGTCACGCTGGCCGGCATGTTCCTGGCGCGCGGCGCGGCCTATATGCTGTCGATCGACTCGGTGCCGATTGCGCATCCCTTCTACAAGACCCTGCAATCGGCCTATTGGCTGATGCCCGGCAAGGGCCGGCTGACGCTGATCGGCGTCGTCATGCTGCTGACGGTGCTGGCGGGCATGGTCGTCGCCCACAAGACCCGCTTCGGCGCATCCGTCTATGCGCTTGGCGGTGGCGAGGCGACGGCGCGGCTGATGGGCGTCCGGCAGGGGCGCACGACGATGCTGGTCTATGCCTTTTCGGGACTGATGGCGGGACTCTCGGGCATCGTGTTCTCGATCTATACCGGCTCGGGCTATTCGCTGGCGACGGTGGGGACCGAACTGACCGCCATCGCGGCGGTGGTGATCGGCGGCACATTGCTGACCGGGGGGGCGGGCTACATGTTCGGCACGCTGGTCGGCGTGCTGACCATGGGGCTGATCCAGACCTACATCGTCTTCGACGGCACGCTGTCGAGCTGGTGGACCAAGATCGTCATCGGGGTGCTGCTGCTGGTGTTCATCCTGCTGCAGAAGGGGCTGCTGAAACTGTCGCAATCGCGGCTGGAAGGCTCGGGCGCCTGACCGCCGCAGCTGTCCGGCCGGCTTGTGTAAGGCAAGCAGCGGGTTGGCCTTTTGCCGTCATCGTCGAGGCCGTCGATCATCTCGGTCGGGCGATATGGGGACGGGGTCCCGACCGACCGGAGCCGAGGACCGTATTGGTGATGACGCATGCGCTGATACCGGCACGCCGCGCAATGCTGCGGAGGCCATGCGGCACCTGCCTTATGCGAGGTCCGCGCATCTTGCGGTTATTTTCCAGCCCGCATCGTCCTGCCGCAGCAACCATGTCTTGCGCGGGATCGAGGTTCCCGCCGCGGTGCGATAGCTTGCGATTTCCAGCCGAAGACCGTCAGCCGATGGGGCGAGGCGGCCTGGCGCCTCGATCCCGTCGGCAAAGCACAGGACAACGTCGATCTCGCCTGCAGGTGGATCTGCGGGCAATCTTGCGCGACAGCCCGGATAAGCGTGACTGTCCTGGAGGAATATCTGCATCCCGGCTCTCCTCTCTCTCTCTCTCTTTCGGCCAGTCCATGCGGCACGGCCGGCAAGGCGGCCTTCAGGATGGAAACCGTATAGTCCTTGCGGCCAAGCTGCCAGGAAAGCGCGGTCCCGCCATGTCCGTTTGCTGCTTGTCCGCGCCATCGGCCATGAAGCCGTCCCGCAGCTGAACATGTCGCTCGCCGCCATCGGCCACCAGCCGATGGACGCCGCGCACCAAAGGCTTCACTCGTGCCGCGACCGTCTGAGGACAGAACCGGTTCTCCTGCGCGCGATCATCCTCGCCACGGCAGGGTTCGCGCTGGTCGAGCACCCGTTGAAGGACGGCCAGGCCGAACCATCAGCCGAATTTGGCGCCAAGCCCGGTCGATTGGCCGACCTGCTGGAATTCTAATGCTTCCTGAGAGGATATTCCGGCTTCTTCTGGTTCTGCCAGGTCGGGCCATTCTTCGGCATCTTCACCTTCATGATGCCGGTGCTGGAGTCGCTGGGCCTGCGGGATGCGACGGCGGTGGACATGTCGCTGAACGCCATCCAGATCGCCGGAGCCGTGGTCGGCGTCTTCCTGCTGCACTGGATGAGCCGCCGCGGTTTCGTGATCTGGACCTTCGTGATGGTGCTGCTGACCTTCCTGGCGCTGGGCCTGCTCCCGCAGGCGCCGACCTGGGTCGTCGTCGTCCTGTTCGCGACCTACATGTTCGTCGCCCCGGCCGCGAACAACATCCAGTTCGTCTATCCGCCCGAAATCTTCGACACGCATGTGCGGGCGACGGGGGGGCGGGTTTTCGGCCGCCTTCTCGCGGATATCGGCAGCCGGCGTGACTTATCTCCTGCCATATTTTCTGCAAAGGTTCGGATTTTCCACCACCCTGGTGATGATGACCGCGTTTCCCCTGCTGGGGCTGGTCCTGTCGATCCTCTGGGCTCCGGAAACCAAGGGCAAGCACTTGCGCTGAGCGCCGGTGCGGGCTGACCTCTCCCGGCAGCCGGGGCGCAGCATGCGGATGCCGCCGGTGGTGCGGCTTGCGCGGCCAAGGGCGGGAGCGCGTAATCGCGTCGATTCCGGGCGTGCAACCTGACGCTGCATCTGCTAGACTGGCGGCCGAGGACGGTTCGGCCCGACATGTTCGCGGGCGGCGAGCCGGGTTCTCCGGCTGGCGCCTCGCCCGGTTCCGGGCCCTCCAGGAAGGGAGGATGCAGCCATGCACCGAGAAACGATTGGAAACCCGCTCAGCTGGAGCGCGCAGAGGCTCGCCGGCATCGGCCGCGGCGCCGGCGCGGCGGTGGACGGGATCGGCAGCCACGAGATGGCCCTGCCCGAGGTCAACCAGATCGGCCTGGGCGACATTCGCGCGGCGCTTCGCAAGGGCATCGAGGATTTCGGCGCGCTCCGCACCGATGTGATCACCGCGGTGGCGCTTTATCCGGTGATCGGCTTCGTCCTTGCCGCCTGGGCCTTCAACGCCGGACAGGTGCATCTGCTCTTTCCGCTGGCCGCGGGCTTTCCCCTGATCGGGCCGGTCGCGGCTCTCGGCCTCTACGAGATGAGCCGGCGGCGCGAGCGGGGCGAAGAGACGGATTGGGGCGCGGTGCTGGCCACGCTGAGCGGCCGGGTGCTGGGGCCGGTGCTGGCCCTGGGCTGCCTTCTTGCGGTGATCTTCGCCTTCTGGCTTATCGCCGCCCATGCGATCTGGGCCGTCACCCTCGGACCCGAGCCCTATGACAGCCTCCTCGTCTTCCTGCGCGACGCCGTCACCAGCAGCGCGGGCTGGACGATGATCCTGGCCGGGTTCGCCGTCGGCTTCGTCTTCGCGGCCGTGGTGCTCTGCGTCAGCCTGGTGTCGTTTCCGATGCTGATCGACCGCCCGGTGGGGGTGCCGGTGGCGCTGGCGACCTCGCTTGCCGTGGCGCGCCGCAATCCGGGGACGACAGCCCTCTGGGGGCTGATCGTGGCCGTTTCGCTGGTGCTGGGGATGATCCCGCTGTTCGCCGGGCTGATCGTCGTCCTGCCCATCCTCGGCCATGCGACATGGCATCTTTACCGCCGGGCGGTGGCCTAGCCTGATCGAGGCGCGCTGCGCCGGGCCGCGGCGCCGGCGCGCCTGGGGGCCGGGTCATGTTGCGTGGCGATGATCCTGCGATCCGGCCGGTTTTCCTTGGGAGGAAGCGCACCCAACGGGCCTTGATGGCCCCGGCCAGTTTCTTGAGCGGTGTGTCGGCCGGCAGGTTGCTGAGGTCGTATTTGCGCTTGCCGGTGGAACGGTGCTCGCCGACCAGCCAGACCTCCTCGCCGGGCAGATGCTGCTGGCCAAGAGTGCCAATGCGCTGCGGCGGTCCGTCGGCGACACGGACACGCATGGCAGCGAACCGGGCTGAGAGCCTGCCTTTCGTGCCGCGCCGCCAACTCACGGCCTGCCACTTCGCCTTCTCAAGTATCTCCTGCGCCGGACGAGATGGGACATCGGGGACATGGTTCTACGCGGTCGCCCGCGACCGGCGACCGGGAAGATCAGGGCAACCTTGGCCGGGTAGACCTTCTGCTTGTGAGGGATGCCCACGGCCAGGTCAGTCCACGCTCGGTGAGCGCCTGCCGGAACGGGCCAGACAGGCCATGGCCGGCGTCGGCCAGGATGCCGCCAAAGCGCGCAGCTGCGCTGCGCACATGCGCTCAGGACCATGCTCGCGTTCGCCTTCCTGCAAGCCCGACGCCTGAAGGCAGCGGGTCGGAAAAAAGGGCCCCAGCTGCCCCGCCGCGACCGAGCCTGCCAGCTATCAGCCAGACGATCTTGATCCAGCTCAGTCACTCGCCGCCCAGCTGTCCCCACTGCCGTAGGAAGTGGCGAAAAATGCTCAACAGACTTCTGCCAAAGTAGTGCTAGGGTGACATGACACATCTTTGTGCGGGTTTCTCGCGCAGCCCGATCGGAGCCGCGCGAGGGAGAAGTCACTGTGGACACGGCGGTAGATCGGATCAGGCCGCGACCGCGGGGTTACGCCTCGACAGCCGGACATAGGCCATGTCCAGCGCCAGCATGACCAGCAGCGAGGCACCGACCAGCGGGAAGATCACGCCGCCGACCGCGAGGATCGCGATCAGGCCGCGAAACACCCGCCGGTCCTGCGGCAGCGGCGGCACGCCGAGCGAACCCGAGGGCCTGCGCTTCCACCACATCACCGCCGCCGAGACGGCCAGCAGCACGATGGCCGCGCAGGCCGCCAGCAGGATGATCTGGTTCAGCACGCCGAAGGTCTGGCCCATATGGGTGTTGATGCCCCATTCCAGCCATTTCCCCAGCGGGCCGTAATCGGCATAGCCCATGTCCAGCAGCGGCTGCCCGCCATACTGGTCCAGATGCACCACGCGCTGCCGGCTCAGGTTGTCGGGATAGACCGAGCCGCTGAACACGCCTTCGGGCTTTTGCGGCAGGCCGACGGCATAGCCGCGATGCAGGCCCAGCCGGTCGAAGGCCGCGACCGCATCGTCCAGCGTGATCGGGGTGCCGCCGGGCGCCGGGCTCTCAGGGATCTGCGCCTGTTCCAGCGACCAGGAGGTCTTGGCAATCTCATCCAGCTTCTGCTGCGACATCGGCACGTTCACCCGCACTCCGTTCGGATAGCCGAAATTATTGCCGTTGGCCCATTCGTTCACCTTGCCGCCCCAGACCCCCGACCAGGGCATGCCCGTGACGGCCAGGAAGACGATGAAGAAGCCCACGAACAGCCCCGTCACCGCATGCAGGTCGCGCCAGAATACCCGCCGCTGCGGCCGGCCCCGGACCGAGACGATGCCGCCCTTCTGCCCGCGCGGCCACCACAGCCAGATGCCGGTGCCGACCAGCAGGATCGACCAGCCCGCCGCGATCTCGATGAGATAGCGCGTCCAGGTGCCGAAATACTTGAAGCTGTGCAGCGTGCGGACCGTCCACATGATCGTCGAACGATCCGGCATCGCGCCCAGCACCAAGCCGTTATAGGGGTTCACATAGACCGCCATCCTGCCGCGATCCGTGCTGACGGTGACCTCGGTCGAGGCGCCGGGGTCGGCCGGGTCGGTGTATTTGACCGCCGTGCCCGGAACCGCATCCAGGGCCGAGGCGACCTGCGCGGTCGGTGCCAGCCTCTGGCTGTCCTGCACCTGCACGCGCTTGAGGTCGGCGTGATACCAGTTATCGATCTCGTCGCGGAAGACATACATCGCGCCGGTGATCGACAGCGTGATCATGAAGGGCAGCACCAGCAGCCCGGCGTAGAAATGCCAGCGCCAGACGGCGCGATAGAGATCGCCCACACCCTGGCGAGCGGTATCGGGAATTGCAGACATGGAGTCCTCGCACATGCGGCGGCCCGCCGAGGCAGGGCCGATATTGGCTGGGAGCGGGCGCTCAATGGCCCGAATGATCCGAGGCGTGGCCCTGGTGGCCTGCGGGCGCGGCATTCATGGCGCGCACCGCGAACGGCAGGGCGATTTCGCCCGCCTTCTCGAAGACCAGCGTCGCCTCGACGGTCTCGCCCTCGGCAAAGGGTTCCGCGACCTGCATGAACATCAGGTGATAGCCGCCGGGCTTCAGCTCGACCGAGCCGCCCGCCGGGACCGGCAGGCCATCGGGCAGTTCGCGCATCTTCATCACGTCGCCGTTCATGGTCATCTCGTGGATCTGCACCGCGCCCGCCCGCGGCGAACGGGCCGCGACCAGGCGGTCGTCCTGGCTGCCCTTGTTGGCGATGGTGACATAGCCGCCTGCCACCGGCGCATTGGGCGGCATGGCGCGGACATAGCCGTCCGAAAGTCGCAGATCTCCATGCGTTACGGGATCGGCCGAGGCCGAGGCGGCAAGGAGGCCAAGGAAAAGCGCGCCCAGCATCGGGGCGGCCAGAATTCTGGATTTCATGGTTCTATCTCGTGTCTGGAACTGCCTTCACCGCCCCCAGTGGGCGATGGCGAGGATCAGACGGCGGGCGGCCCCCGGGCGGAGGGGGCAAGCACCTGCGCGCGCAGGATGCGCAAGTCATGGGCGGGTGCCGGTTCGGCGGGACGGGGTGCATCCGGCTTGGCCGATTGCACCGTGGGCGCCGTCTCCAGAACCGGCTGGGCGTGGGCCGACCAGTCGCAGGGCGGCTTCGGCGTCCTGGGGATGGGCGCATCCTGCCGGGCGCGGTATTCATCGGCCGTAATGACGCTGCCGTCATCATCCAGCACCATCTCGACCGGCAGGTGATCGGCGCAAAGCACCACCATGAAGCTTTGCGGCGTCGGCCCGGCCGCGACCATCGTGCCTTGCGCCATCAGCGACAGCAGCACGAAGGGCAGCACCATGAGCAGCGCCAGCACCCGGCCGCAAGCCGGACGAACGCGTGCAGATGATGGCGCGATTCTGCTCACCGAAAACCCTTTCCCCTGTCTCTATAGCGCGCGATGCGGCACGCGCGCCAGACGTCTGAGTTTTCCTGGCGATATTGCTGCTGATGCGCGCCCTTTTCCAGGGCTGGGCTGTCCGGTGAGCGTTTTTCCCCTCATCGGAGACAGAGAATGGCCCTCAGAAGCCGTTTCGGCGCTGTTGCGATCTGCGGTCTTGCGGCGGGCATGGCGCCGGCGACCGATTATCCGCTTTCCATCGGGAATTGCGGCCAGACCCTCGTGTTCGACGACGCGCCCGAACGCGTGGTGACCATCGGCCAGTCCACCAGGTGGTGACGGTATCTCTAAGTCATTGATTCATTGGAATATGGGGTCTTTGCCGGTTTCCCTTGATGCGCGCGGAATCGTCCCGGCGGGCCGCAGCGCGCGCATCTACGATCGCAGCGAAGTGGCCGATCTGCTGGTGCAAATCAGCCCGCCGGAGAAAATCCGCTTGACGGCCTTGCGCACACGATTGCTTTCGCTTGCGCATGCTTATCCTTTCTTTGGCACCCTTAGTCCCCACCTCACCCGAGCATCGGTTTTCCGGCAACATAGGTCTGGGCGATGGCGCGGTCGTCGCCGAGGATCTGCAGGATGAAAAGCTCTTCGGCCAGGGTCTCGGCCCGGTCCATGCGCAGCGCCATCGCAGGCGTGGCGCGGCTGTCGAGCACCACCAGGTCGGCATCGCTGCCGGGGTCGAGCGTGCCGATGCGGTCGGCCATGCCGAGCGCCAGGGCATTGCCGCGCGTCACCCAGTGGAAGGCGGCATAGGGATGCAGCTTCTGGCCGCGCAGCTGCAGGATCTTGTAGCCCTCGTTCAGGGTCTGTAGCATCGAGTAGCTGGTGCCGCCGCCGACATCGGTGGCGATGCCGCTGACCACGCCCGCGGCGCGCAGGCCCGCCTCGTCGAAAAGGCCCGAGCCCAGGAACAGGTTCGAGGTCGGGCAGAACACCGCGCGCGAACCGGTCTCGGCCATGCGGGCGATCTCGCGCGGTTCCAGGTGGATGGAATGGCCGAGCAGCAGCTTATCCGAAAGCAACCCATAGGTCTCGTAGATGTCGAGATAGTCGCGCGCCTGCGGATAGAGGCTGAGGGTGAAGGCGATCTCGTCCTTGTTCTCGGACAGATGCGTCTGGATATGGCAATCGGGATGTTCGCGCACCAGTTGCCCGGTCATCTCCATCTGCTCGGGCGTCGAGGTGATGGCGAAGCGCGGGGTGATGGCATAGCGCAGGCGGCCGCGGCCGTGCCATGTTTCGATCAGCCGCTTGCTGTCGTCATAGCCCTGTTGCGGGGTGTCCAGAACCGCCTCGGGGGCATTGCGGTCCATCATCACCTTGCCGGCGACCATCGCCATGTCCCGCGCCTCGGCGGCCTGGAACAGCGCCTCGGCCGATTGCGGATGTACCGAGCAGAAGGCGACGACGGTGGTGGTGCCGTGCGAAAGCAGCAGGTCGAGGAACTTCTCGGCCATCAGCGGCGCATGGCCCTGCTGGGCGAAGCGCGATTCCTCGGGGAAGGTATAGGTGTTGAGCCAGTCGAGCAGCTGCGCCCCCCAGCTGGCGATCACCTGCACCTGCGGGAAATGGATATGGGTGTCGATGAAGCCGGGCAGGATCAGGTGCGGCCGGTGGTCGATCTCCGGCAGGGCGGGGTCGCGCAGGCTGGCATAGTCGCCGATGGCCGCGATCTTGCCGTTCTCGGTGATGACGGCGCCGTCCTCGTGATAGGTGAAGGCGTTCTCGACCTCGGCGGGGTCGGCGTGGAAGGAGAGCGTGCGCCCCCGGATCAGCTGTCGCATGAGTATTTTTCAAACGGTGAAACGGTTTCGGTCAGGCGGCCGATGATCTCGGCGGCGGTGAAGGCGGCGATGACCTCGGGGCGCTTGTCGCGCGACCAGCCGGCGCCGATGGGGCAGGTCAGCCGGTCGGTGTCGAGCCCTTGGGCGCGGGCGAAGCGGCGGAACTGCGCCAGTTTCGTCCGGCTGCCGATCATGCCGATATAGGGCGCGTCCAGGCGGCGCAGCGCCTCGGCCGCCAGCAGGAAGTCCAGCGCGTGGTCATGGGTGACGATGATGTGGCTGGTGCCGAAGGGGGCATTGCGGATCTCGGCCTCGGGCAGGGGGGTCAGGCGGGTCTCGCCTGTCACTTGCGCCAGTTCGCTTGCGCGCTGGTCGATCAGGACCGGGCGCAGCGGCAGGAGCGCCAGGGCCTTGGCGAGCGCCCGGCCGACATGGCCGGCGCCGAAGATCAGCACCTGCGGATGCTCGGGGCCGGCCGGGGCTTCGGCCACGCGGGTCAGGGCAAGCTCGACCCTTCCGCCGCAGCATTGGCCGATCTCGGGACCCAGGGGCACGTCCATGCGGGCGGCGGTCTCGCCGCGTGCCAGCATCTGCCGGGCGCGGTCGATGGCCATGTATTCCAGCTGGCCGCCGCCGATGGTGCCGGTCAATCCCTCGGGGGTGACGAACATCGCCGCCCCTTTCTCGCGCGGCGAGGAGCCGCGGGTGCGGGTGATCTCGACCCGGATCATGGCCGCAGCCGCTCGATGGCCATCAGCACGCGCTCGGGGGTGGCGGGCGCGTCGATGCGCGGGTTTTCGCGGTAGCCGTTGAAGCTCGCCACCGCCATGTTCAGCGCCTGGAAGACCGAGATGCCCAGCATGAAGGGCGGCTCGCCCACCGCTTTCGACCGCTTGATCGTCGCCTCGCGGTTCACCGACCAGTCGGCCAATGCGACGTTGAAGACCTTGGGGCGGTCCGAGGCCAGCGGGATCTTGTAGGTCGAGGGGGCGTGGGTGCGCAGCCGGCCCTTCTGGTCCCACCAGAGTTCCTCGCTGGTCAGCCAGCCGGTGCCCTGCACGAAGGCGCCCTCGACCTGGCCCTTGTCCAGCGCCGGGTTCAGGCTGCGGCCCACGTCATGCAGCACGTCGGCGCGCTCGATGACATATTCGCCGGTCAGCGTGTCGACCGAGACCTCGGAACAGGCGGCGCCATAGGCGAAGTAATAGAACGGCCGGCCCTGCCCGGTGTCGCGGTTCCAGTGGATCTTGGGGGTCTTGTAGAAGCCCGCCGCCGACAGCTGGATCCGCGCCAGATAGGCGGTGTTGATGAAATCCTCGAAGGGCATTTCCTCGTTGCCGATCTGCACCGTCTCGCCGATGCTGACCAGTTCGGGCGGCACGCCCCTGGCTTCGGCGGCGAAGGCGGTCAGCCGCTCGATCAATTGCCGGCAGGCGTCCAGCGCCGCCATGCCGTTCAGGTCCGAGCCCGAGGAGGCGGCGGTGGCCGAGGTGTTCGGCACCTTCTCGGTCGTCGTCTTGGTGATCCTGATGCGGTCGATGCTGACCCCCAGCGCCTCGGCCACCACCTGCGCGACCTTGGTGTTCAGGCCCTGGCCCATCTCGGTGCCGCCGTGGTTCAGGTGGATCGAGCCGTCGGAATAGATGTGGATCAGTGCGCCGGCCTGGTTGTACCAGGTCGCGGTGAAGCTGATGCCGAACTTGACCGGGGTCAGGGCGATGCCCTTGCGGATCGCGCCGCCCTCGCTTTCGGCGCGCGCGTTCCAGTCCAGCACCGCCTGGCGGCGGGCGTGATAGTCGCTGCTGGCCTCCAGCTCCTCGAAGATGCGCGGCAGGATCTGGTCCTCGACCTCCTGGTGATAGGGGGTGAGCTGGCCGTTCTCGTAGAGGTTCAGCTTGCGGATCTCCAGCGGGTCGCGGCCGAGCTGATAGGCGATGTCCTCGACGATGCGCTCGGCCATGACCACCCCTTGCGGGCCGCCGAAGCCGCGGAAGGCGGTGTTCGAGCAGGTGTTGGTCTTCATCGGATGGCTGCGCAGCTCGACCGCCGGGTAGTAATAGGCGTTGTCGGCATGGAACAGCGCCCGGTCGGTCACCGGCCCGGAGAGGTCCGCGGAAAAGCCGCAGCGGGCATAGAAATCGGCATCGACGGCGTGGATCTTGCCGGTCTCGTCATAGCCCACCTCGTAGTCGATGACGAAATCGTGGCGCTTGCCGGTGATCGAGAAATCGTCGTCGCGGTCGGGGCGCAGCTTGACGGCGCGCTTGAGCTTCTTGGCCGCCAGTGCCGAGATGCAGGCGAAGGGGTTCATCTGCGATTCCTTGCCGCCGAAGCCGCCGCCCATGCGGCGCACGTTCACCACCACGGCGTTCGAGGGCACGCCCAGCACATGGGCGACCATGTGCTGCACCTCGCTGGGATGCTGGGTCGAGACGTTGACCGTGACCTCGTCGTCCTCGCCGGGGATCGAGAAGGCGATCTGGCTTTCCAGGTAGAAATGTTCCTGCCCGCCGACCGTCAGCCGGCCGGACATGCGCCGGGGCGCGCGGTCCATTTCGGCCATGTCGCCGCGCTTGAGCTTCAGCGGCTTGGTCACATAGCCCAGCCCGGCGTCGCGGGCCGAGATGGCGTCGATGGCGAAGGGCAGTTCCTCGTATTCCACGCGGGCCAGCTGGCAGGCGCGGCGGGCCTGGTCGCGGGTCTCGGCCACCACGGCGAAGATCGGCTGGCCATGGAACTGCACCTCGTCCTCGGCCAGCAGCGGCTCGTCGTGCAGCCCGGTGGGCGAGATGTCGTTATGGCCGGGAATGTCCGCGGCGGTCAGCACCAGATGCACGCCGGGGGCCTTGCGCACCGCGTCGAGATCCATCGAGACGATGCGGCCATGCGCGACGGTGGAAAGGCCCAGATAGGCGTGCAGCGTGCCGACCGGCTCCAGCAGGTCGTCGGTGTAATCGGCCTGGCCGGTGACATGTTTCACGGCCGAGTCGTGGATGATGGGGGTATGGGCGGCGCCCTTGACGAAAACGTCCTGTTTCATTCGACCCTCCTCAGGCGGTGGTCTGCGCCCTGCTGTTCAAGCCAGAAGCGGCGGAAGAAGTTGGCGGCGAGTTGCTGGCGATATTCCTTGCTGGCCCGCCAGTCGCTGAGCGGCTGGAAGTCGTTTGCGACCGCACGCGCGGCGGCCTCGAAGGTCTCGGCGGTGAAGGGTTGGCCCTTCAGCGCCGCCTCGGCCTGGGTGGCGCGTTTCGGCGTCGCGGCCATGCCGCCGAAGGCCACGCGCGCGTCGATGATCGTGGCGCCGTCGGTTTCCACCCGGAACGCGGCGGCCGAGGCGGTGATGTCGGCGTGATGGCGCTTGCTGACCTTGTAGGCGGCGATCTTCGCCTCGCCCTTCAGCGGCACGGTGATCGCCTCGACGAATTCGCCGGGGCGGCGGTCCTGCTTGCCGTATTCGATAAAATAATCCTCGATGGGCAATTCGCGGGTGCCCCCGGCGCTGCGCAGCCGCAGCGTGGCCCCCAGCGCGATCAGCAGGGGCGGCGTCTCGCCGATGGGCGAGCCGTTGGCGACATTGCCGCCGATGGTGCCGGCGTTCCTGACCTGCCAGCCGCCGATGCGCAGCCAGTAATCCACCGCCTCGGGGAAATGTTCGCGCAGGAAGGGCTCGAACTCGGTATAGGTCACGCCGGCGCCGATGGTGATCCGGCCGTCCGCGAGTTCGATCCGCTTGAGGTCCTGCAGATGGCCGATGAACACGGCCGGAGAGATGTCGCGCAGGAATTTCGTCACCCACAGGCCCACGTCCGTGGCGCCGGCGACGATGGTCGCCTTGGGGTTCTCGGCCAGCACCTGCGCGAGGTCGGCGGCATCGGCCGGCAGGATGGCGCGGTCCTCGCCGCGCGAGACCTCGACCCGCTCGGCCGGGATGGCTTGCAGGGCGGCGGTGACGCGGTCGCGCTCGACGGTCAGCGCGTCCATGTGCTGCCCGCCGGCTTCCGAGGCGGCGAAGGCGGCCTTCACGATCGGCTCGTAGCCGGTGCAGCGGCACAGGTTGCCCTGCAGCGCCGTCTCGATCGCCAGCATGTCGGGGCGCGGGTTCTGCATCCACAGCCCGTAAAGCGCCATGACGAAGCCCGGCGTGCAGAAGCCGCATTGGCTGCCGTGATGCTCGACCATGGCGGCCTGGACCGGGTGCAGCCCGCCATCGGCGCCGCGCAGATGCTCGACGGTGACGACATGGCAGCCGTGGCACGAGGCCAGGAAGCGGATGCAGGCGTTGATCGGTTCGTAATGCAGCCGGCCTTCATGCAGGCGGCCGACCAGCACCGTGCAGGCGCCGCAATCGCCTTCGGCGCAGCCCTCCTTGGTGCCGGTCAGACGGCGGTTCAGCCGCAGGAAGTCCAGCAGCGTGTCGCGCGAGCCCGCCTCGGTCAGGCGGATCTCGGTATTGTTCAGAAGAAAGCGCAATTCGTGGCCCATTCGGTCCTCGCTCGGGATGGCTGGGTATGGGAAAAGCCTAGATGCGAATTGCTCTTTGCGAAATCTCGGATTGAGCATAAGACTTTCAGCGATTCCTTGAAAGAGGCGGGTTGAAGCCATGCCATATCTTGAAAGTCTGCGGGTCTTCGTCCGGGTGGTCGAACTGGGCTCGATCACCGCCGGCGGGCGCGACCTGCGCATGTCGCCGGCGGTGGCCTCGAACCGCATCAAGGACCTGGAGACGCGCTACGGGGTGCGGCTTCTGAACCGCACCACGCGCAAGCTGGTGCCGACCGAGGTGGGGCGGGCCTTCTACGACAATGCCCGGCGGGTGATCGAGACGCTGGACGAGGCCGAGGCGGTGGTCTCGGGCTTTTCCGGCATGCCGCATGGCGCCTTGCGGGTGACGGCGCCCCTGGGCCTGGGGCGGCGGCTGATCGCGCCCCTGGTGCCGAAATTCTGCGACGAATATCCCGGCGTCGAGGTGCGGCTGCGGCTGTCGGACCGCAACGTGGACATCATCGCCGACGGGATCGACCTGGCCTTCTTCCTGGGCGAGCCGCAGGATTCGGCGCTGAAATGGCGGCGGATCGCGGAATGCCGGCGGGTGCTGGTGGCGACCCCGGCGTATCTGGAGGCGCATGGCCGCCCCGAGCGCCCCGAGGACCTGACCGCGCATAACTGCCTGCTGCTGCGCTATCCGCGCAGCCCGGAATATTACTGGGTGCTGCAGACCCCCGAGGGGCCGCAGAAGCTGCTGGTGAACGGCAAGTTCGACGCCGACGACGGCGACGTGCTGAGCAACTGGGCGCTGGGGGGCAGGGGGATCGTCAATCGCCCCCGCTACGAGGTGGCTGAGCATCTGGTCGCGGGGCAGCTGGTCGAGGTGCTGCCGGACTACCCGCCGATTCCCTCGCAATTCGGCGTGCTGACGCCGCATCGCCGCCTGCAGGACCCGAAGGTGCGGCTGTTCGCCGATTTCATCGCGCGGGAGGTGCGGGGTCTGTTCGCCTGACCGCCTCGTCCCGCTGCCATTCCATGACGTGCAGATAGGGGGCGCGGCGATAGCGCGCCACCTGCCGCGGCTCACCGCCCTGCGGGGCGGGCTCGTCGAAATGCACCAGCCGCAGCCCCTGCGCCAGCAGCACCTGCATATAGGCATGGAAAGGCCGGTGCCAGTTGCGGATCAGGATGCCGCGCCAGCTGACCCATTCCGCGCGTTCCTCGAGGTAATTGTCGATCAGGTAGCCCGAGCCGGGATCGCCGTTCCAGCCGCCCGCCGTGCTGAAGGAGTTCAGGTTGGCGATCAGCAGGCTGCCGCCCGGACGCAGGACGCGCACCATCTCGGCGATGGCGGCGCGGATGTCGTCGATGTCGATGAGCGTCAGGTAGCTGACCACCAGGTCGAATCCGGCATCGGGCAGGGGCAGGGCCTCGGCCCGGGCCTGCAGATAGGTGCCGGCGCGGTCGCGGCTGCGCGCGGTCTCGATCAGCTTCGGGGTCGGGTCGATGCCGGTCGCCGCGATGCCCTCGGCACCGAGCATCCGGCAGAAGCGCCCCTCGCCGCAGCCCACGTCCAGCGCGTTGCGGAAGCCGCGGCCGCGGATGCGGGCCAGCATCGGCGCGTCGAGCACATGGCGGCGCGAGAAATCGCCGGTCTCGCCCATGTCGGCGATCCAGGCCTCGGCGGAAGCGTCCCAGCCGTTGCTGCTGTCCATGCTCTTCTCCCCGGGTTCGGCGGAGAAGCGTATTAGCCGATCGGCGGGGCATGGGCAAACCCCGCGGCGACGGCCGGTCAGTTCAGCGCAAAGGTCCTGGGCAGGCCACGATACCAGTCGATGATCGCCTGGCGTTCCTGCGGCTCCATGAAGCTGACATTGGCGGGCGGCATGGCATCGGTCACGCCGGCCTGGATATAGATCTCGCGCGCGGCGCGGGTGATGTCGTCGGGGGTCTCCAGCAGGACGCCCTTGGGTGCGGTATGGATGCCCTCGTAGCCCGGCTCGCGGGCGTGGCACATGCTGCAGCGGCCCATGACCGCTGCATAGGCCTCGTCCCAGCCGGGCGCATCGACCATGGCCTGCTGCGTGGGCGTCAGGACGCGGGCCTCGGATTCCTCCAGCGTCTGGCGGAACATCGGCGCGGTCGAGAGCCACATGACGACGATGAACAGGATGGTGGTCACCGCCCAGGTCCACCACTTCATGCCGCCGCCGGCATGCATGGTGTTGAAGAAATGCCGGATGGTCACGCCCATCAGGAAGACCAGCCCCGCGATCACCCAGTTGTATTCCGTGGCGAAGGACAGCGGATAGTGGTTCGACAGCATCAGGAAGACGACCGGCAGGGTCAGGTAGTTGTTATGCGTCGAGCGCAGCTTGGCGATCTTGCCGTATTTCGGATCGGCGGGACGCCCGGCCTTGAGGTCGGCGACGACGATGCGCTGGTTCGGCATGATGACGAAGAACACGTTCGCCGTCATGATCGTCGCCGTGAAGGCGCCCAGATGCAGCATGACCGCGCGGCCGGTGAAGACCTGGTTATAGGCCCAGCCCATGACCATGAGCAGCGCGAACAGGATCAGCATCAGCAGGGTCGGGGTTTCGCCCAGCTTCGACTTGCACAGGTTGGTATAGATGAGCCAGCCGATGGACAGCGAGCCGGCCGAGATCAGGATGGCCTGCCAGGGCGCCAGATCCATCTTGGCGGGGTCGATCAGGAACAGCTCGGAGCCGACCCAATAGGTGACCATCAGGAGCGCCGCCCCCGAGATCCAGGTCATGTAGCTTTCCCATTTGAACCAGATCAGATGCTCGGGCATCCGCTCGGGCGCGACCAGGTATTTCTGGATGTGGTAGAAGCCGCCGCCATGGACCTGCCATTCCTCGCCATGCGCGCCGGGCGGCAGGCCGGGCACCTTGCGCAACCCCAGGTCGAGGGCGACGAAATAGAAGGACGAGCCGATCCAGCAGATGGCGGTGACGACATGCGTCCAGCGGATGGCAAAGGCGAGCCAATCCCACATGACGGCGAAATCGGACATGTTCTGTCTCCTGTCTAGCTGGGGAAAGACTAGCCGCTTCGCGGGGTTGCGAGTATTCACGCATTTCCCCTTGCTGTCTTAACGATGCGTTGAAAATCTTTTGCCGGGCCTTGCGGAAACGAAAAAGAGGGGGCTTTGCCCCCTCAGGCCCGTGCCGGGCCTTTCACCCCCAGGGTATTTGGAAAACCGAGAAAGCGCCGGCGGCTCAGCTGCCGCGATAGGTCGAGAAGCCGTAGGGCGAGATCAGCAGCGGCACATGGTAATGGTCCTGTTCCGACATGCCGAAGCGCAAGGGCACCTGGTCGAGGAAGCGGGGCTTGGCCGCCTGATGTCCCTGGGCGTCGAGCCAGGCGCCGACATGGAAGACCAGTTCGTATTCGCCGGTCTGGAATTCCGCCTCGGGCAGGATATGCCTGTCGGTGCGGCCGTCGTGGTTGGTGACGGTCTCGGCGATCAGCCGGCGCTCGGGGTCGAGGCGGTAGAGTTCGATCCGCATGCCCTGCGCGGGCGTGCCGTTGGCGGTGTCGAGCACATGGGTGGTGAGGTAACCGGGCATTTTCGTCCTTTCCTTGTCAATCCGCGAGCCGGGAGATGGCGGCGCGGGCCTGTTCGTTCAGGCGATTCGGGTCTGCGGTCAGCAGGTGGTGATCCTGCACCACGGCGCGGCCTTCCACATAGACCGCGCGCGGGCGGATCGGGGCGCAGAAGACCAGCGCGGCCACCGGGTCCCATTGGCCGGCGGCCGGCAGTTCCGAGACGTCCCAGAGCACCAGATCGGCGCGTTTGCCGGGTTCCAGCGCGCCGATATCGCTGCGGCCCAGCACCCGGGCGCCGCCGAGCGTGGCGATCTCCAGCGCCTCGCGGGCGCCGAGGGCGGCGGGGCCGTCCTTGAGGCGGGCGACCAGCATGGCCTGCCGCGCCTCGAGTCCCAGATGGCTGCAATCGTTGCTGGCCGAGCCGTCGACGCCCAAGCCGACCGGCACGCCCGCGTCGCGCATCCGGCGCACCGGGGCGATGCCCGAGGCGAGGCGCGCGTTCGAACAGGGGCAATGCGCGACCCCGGTGCCGGTGCGGGCGAAGAGGTCGATTTCCTTCTCCGACAGCTTCACGCAATGCGCGTGCCAGACATCGTCGCCGGTCCAGCCCAGGCTTTCGGCATAGTCGCCGGGCAGCATGCCGAAGTTTTCCAGCGAATAGGCGATGTCCTCGTCGTTTTCCGCCAGATGGGTGTGCAGCCGCACGCCTTTCTCGCGGGCGAGGATGGCGGCGTCGCGCATGAGTTCCCGGCTGACCGAGAAGGGCGAGCAGGGGGCGAGGCCCACTTGCACCATGGCGCCGGGATCCGGATCGTGGAAGGCCGCGACCAGGCGCTCGCTGTCCTTCAGGATCGCGGCCTCGTCCTCGACCAGGGCGTCGGGGGGCAGGCCGCCCTTGGACTCGCCGATCGACATGGCGCCGCGGGTGGCGGTGAAGCGGATGCCGATTTCCGAGGCGGCCTCGATGCTGTCGTCGAGCCGGGCGCCGTTCGGGAACAGGTAGAGGTGGTCCGAGGAACAGGTGCAGCCCGAGAGCGCCAGTTCGGCCAGGCCGATCCGGGTGGAGAGCCGGATATCCTCGGGGCCCATGCGGCCCCAGATCGGATAGAGGGTGCGCAGCCAGCCGAACAGCGCCGCATCCTGCGCGGCAGGCACGGCGCGGGTCAACGTCTGGAACAGGTGGTGATGGGTGTTGACGAAGCCGGGGGTGACGACGCAGCCCCCGGCCTCGACGATCTCGGCGCCTTCGGCGGAAAGACCCGGGCCGACGGCGGAGATGACCCCGCCGTCGATCAGGATGTCCCCGCCTGCGATCTCGCGCCGGGCGCCGTCCATGGTGACCACCACTTCGGCGCCCCTGATGAGCAGGCGTTTCGTCATCAATGCGCCTCGGCGGCGTGGGCTGCGGCGGCGATCTCCTCGTCGCTGGCATGCGGGGCGCCGTTGAAGAACCAGTTCAGCAGCACGGCGGCCACGGCGGCCAGCAGGATGCCGGAATGGATCAGCGTGTGCAGCGAATGCGGCAGCCACTGGTTGAAGTCGGGCGCGATCATCGGGACCATGCCGAGGCCCAGCGAGACGGCGACGATGAACAGGTTGTGCTTGTTGCCCTTGAAGTCCACCGTCGAGAGGATGCGGATGCCGGTCGCGGCGACCATGCCGAACATCACCAGCCCCGCGCCGCCCAGCACCGTGGTCGGCAGCGATTCGACCAGCGCGCCCATCTTGGGGATCAGGCCCAGCACGATCATGATCGCGCCGCCCGCCACGCAGACGAAGCGCGAGCGCACGCCGGTCACGCCCACCAGACCGACGTTCTGGCTGAAGGAGGTATAGGGGAAGGTGTTGAACAGCCCGCCGATCGCGGTGCCCAGCCCGTCCACGCGCAGCCCGGCCGACAGCGCCTTGGGCGTCATCCTGCGGCCGCAGATGTCGGAAAGCGCCAGGAACATGCCGGTCGATTCGATCATGGTCACGAACATGACCAGCAGCATGGTCAGGATCATCACCGGGTCAAAGATCGGCATGCCGAAATGCAGGGGCTTGATCGGCGCGAACCAGGCGGCCTCGGCGATGCCGTCGAAATGCATCATGCCCATGACCGCCGCCAGCAGCCCGCCGATGACGATGCCGAGCAGCACCGCGATATTGGCGACGAAGCCCCGGGCGTAGCGCGCGATCACCAGGATCGCCGCCAGCACGGTGATGCCGATCAGGATGCGCGACAGCGAGGCGTATTCCGGGTTGGGCACGGTCGGCATCAGCTTGACGCTTTCCGGGACGTCGCCGGTGGCGCGGGCGGCCTCCAGCCAGGCCTGGGCGGCGGGATCGACCAGCTGCGGCGCCGTGGGGCCGACCGGCAGGCCGAAGATCCAGTTGATGCCCACCGGCATCAGGCTGACGCCGATCACCAGGATCACCGTGCCGGTGACGACGCTGGGAAAGAAGCGCAAGAGCCGGCTGACCAGCGGGGCGAAGAAGATCGAGATGAGGCCCGCCGCCATGATGGCGCCGAACATCATCCGCGCGCCTTCCTGCCCGGGGTTCGATGAGGCGATGGCGACCATGGGGCCGACGGCGGCGAAGGTCACGCCCATCATCACCGGCAGCTTGATGCCGAACCATTGCGTGGCGCCGAAGCTTTGGATGATGGTGACGATCCCGCAGACGAACAGGTCGGCGGAAATCAGAAAGGCCACGTCCTGCGGCGAAAGCTGCAGGGCGCGGCCGACGATCAGCGGCACCGCGATGGCGCCGGCATACATGACCAGCACGTGCTGGAAGCCCAGGGCCAGCAGCCGAGGCGCGGCGATGCGCTCCTCGACCGGGTCGAACCCAGGATTGGTTTCAACTGCTTTCATACGTCCTTATCCTCCCTTGTTCAGGACGCGAGCGGCACGGGTCAGATTTCGACCTCTTGCGCCACCCCCTTGTGTTTCGCCAGTTCGACGACCGCCTTGGCCACCGCGAGGTCCTGCAACCCGACGCCGGTGCCGTCGAAGATCGTGACCTCGGCATCCCCGCGGCCCGGGTTGTCGCCCGCCACCACGGCGCCGATCTCGCCGATCTGATCCTCGCGGATCAGGCCCGAGGCGATGGCGTGCTGGCATTCGCCGATGCTGACCGACTGCGCGACCTCGTCGGTGAAGACCCGGGCGCGCGCGACCAGCGCCGGGTCCAGCTCCTGCTTGCCCTTGGTGTCGGTGCCCATGGCCGCGACATGCGTCGGGCCCTTGACGTGCTGATCCATCAAGAGGGGCGAGAAGGACGAGGTGATCGAGATGATCACATCGGCCTCGGTGCCGAGCCGGTCCAGCTCGACCGCCTCGAAGGGCAGGCCCAGCTCGGCCGCGGTATCGGCAAGGCGCGACAGCATCTCGGGATGCGGGTTCCAGCCGATGACCCTCTCGAACCGGTGCACATTGGCCGCCGCCCGCATCTGGAAGGCGGACTGGTGGCCGGCGCCGATCATGCCCAGCACCTTGGCGCCCTTGGGCGCCAGATACTTGATCGACACGGCCGAGGCCGCCGCCGTGCGCAGCGCCGTCAGCAGGTTGCCGCCCACCGCCGCCGAGACCCGGCCGGTATCCGGGTCGAACAGGAACACGGTGGACTGGTGGTTGATCAGGTTGTGCTTCTGGTTGTTCGGCCAGTAGCCGCCGGCCTTCAGCCCCAGCGTCAGGGCCGAGGCGTCGAAGCCGCCCTTGAAGCCGTAGAGCGCGTCCTCATGGCCGATGGCCTCGCGCACCACGGGAAAGTTGTAGGCCTTGCGCCGGGCCATCGAGGCGAAGACCGCCTCGATGGCCTCGAAGGCCGCCTCGGGGGTCATCAGACCCGCGATTTCCTTTTCGGCGACGACGAGCATCAGTAGCCCTTCCCGCGCGCCGAGACCGGCCAGACCGTCTCGACCTTGCCGTTCCGCACGCCGACATACCAGTCATGGACGTTGCAGGTCGGGTCGCAATGGCCCGGCACCAGCCGCAGCTTGTCGTTGACCTTCAGGACGCCGTCCTTGTCCTCGACCACGCCGTGCTCGTCGCTGCACTTGATGTATTTCACGTCGTCGCGGCCATAGACGAAGGGCAGGCCGCTATCGACCGACTGCGCCTTGAGGCCGGCATCGACCACCGCCAGATGCGGCTTGGCGTGGCTCATCACCGAGGTCAGGATGAACAGCGCGTTCTCCCATTCGCCCTGGTCGATGCGCTTGCCTTCGGCATCGTGGATGCGGCCGTAATCGGCATCCATGAAGGCGTAGCTGCCGCATTGCAATTCGTTGTAAACGCCCGAATTGCTTTCGAAATAATAGGACCCCGTGCCGCCGCCCGAGACGAATTCGGGCTTGAGCCCCTCGGCCTCCAGCGCCTCGACGGCTTCCTTCACCTGGGCGATGGCGGCGTCCAGCTTGGCCTTGCGGTCCTCGAAGCTATCCATGTGCTGCATGGCGCCCTGATAGGCCTGGATGCCCTTGAAGGTCAGGTTCGGGGCGGCATCGGCGGCCTTGGCGATCTCGACCACGGCTTCCTTGGTGGTCACGCCGCAGCGGCCGGCGCCGCAATCGATCTCGACGAAGATGCCGAGCTCGGTGCCGTGGCGCTGCGCGGCGGCCGAGAGGTCGGCGATATTGGCCAGGTCATCGACGCAGACCGTCACCGTGGCGCCCAGCTTGGGCAGCCGGGCCAGGCGGTCGATCTTGGCCGGCTCGCGCACCTCGTTGGTGACCAGCACGTCCTTGATGCCGCCGCGGGCAAAGACCTCGGCCTCGCTGACCTTCTGGCAGCAGACCCCGACGGCGCCGCCCAGCGACTCCTGCAGCTTCTGCACGTCCACCGACTTGTGCATCTTGCCGTGGCTGCGGTGGCGCATGCCGTGGGCCTTGGCATAGTCGCCCATCTTCCTGACGTTGCGCTCCAGCGCGTCCAGGTCGAGGATCAGGCAGGGCGTCTGGATCTCGCTCTCGTCCATGCCGGGCAGGGCGGGAATGTCGTAGCCGACCTCGTAGCCGGAGAAATCCGTTTTCGCGTTCATGGCACTCTCCTCAATTCGGGTTCAGTTCCACGGCAGCTTGTCGAGATCGACATTGCCGCCGGTGACGATGATGCCGACACGCTTGCCGGCGAAGGCTTCGGGGTTCTTCAGGATGGTGGCCAGCGGCACGGCGCTGGAAGGCTCCATCACGATGCGCAGGTGCTTCCAGATCAGCTTCATCGCATCGACGATCTCGGCATCCGAGGCGGTGTAGATTTCGCTGACGTGGTTCTTGACGAAATGCCAGGTCAGATCCTTCAGCGGCACCAGGAGCCCGTCGGCGATGGTCTTGGGCGCGTCGTCGGCGATGATGTGGCCGGCCTTGAAGCTGCGATAGGCGTCGTCGGCCTGCTCGGGCTCGGCCGCGATCACCTTGACCTCGGGCGCCAGCGTCGCAAGCGTCAGGCAGGTGCCCGAGATCATGCCGCCGCCGCCGATGGGGGCCACGACCGCTTCCAGCCCGTCCACCTGTTCCATCAGTTCCTTGGCGCAGGTGCCCTGGCCGGCGATCACGCGCGGATCGTTATAGGGATGGACGAAATCGCCGCCGGTCTCGGCCTGCACCTTGGCGAAGGTCTCCTCGCGCGAAGAGGTCGAGGGCTCGCATTCGGTGATCTTGCCGCCATAGCGGCGCACGGTGTCCTTCTTGGCCTGCGGCGCGGTGCGCGGCATGACCACGTTGCAGGGGATGCCGCGCAGCATCGCCGCATAGGACAGGCAAGAGGCATGGTTGCCCGAGCTGTGCGTGGCGACGCCCTTGGCCGCCTGCGCCTCGTCCAGGCCGAAGACCGCATTGGTGGCGCCGCGGACCTTGAAGGCCCCCGGCTCCTGGAAATTCTCGCATTTGAAGAACAGCTGCGCGCCGGTCAACTCGTTCAGATAGTCCGAGCTGCGGATCGGCGTGCGGCGGATATGCGGCTTGATCCGCTCATGCGCGGCCAGCATGTCCTCATAGGTCGGGATATACATGGCGTCCTTCATCCTCAGGCGGCCTTCTTCTGCGCGGCGGCGGTGGTCTGGCGGTAATGTTCCTGCGCGGCGGCGACGCCCGAGCCCAGCCGGATCGGCAGGCCCAGATCGGCCATCACCATTTCGGCCGTGGCGATGCCGGACAGCGCCATGGCGTCGGTCAGGCTGCCCAGGTGGCCGATGCGGAACACCTTGCCCGCGACCTGGCCCAGGCCGGTGCCGAAGGCCATGTCATAGGTCTCCAGCGCATGGCTGACGATCAGGTTGGCGTCGAAGCCCTCGGGCACGCGGATGGCGCTGACGCTGTCCGAATAAAGCTCGGGGCGGACGGCGCAGAGCTTCAGCCCCCAGGCATCGACCGCGGCGCGCACGCCGCCGGCGATGCGGCGATGGCGGGCGAAGACGTTCTCCAGCCCCTCGGCCAGCAGCCGCTCGCAGCTGAGGTTCAGCCCGTTGATCAGCCCGACCGGCGGCGTGTAGGGATAGCCGTTGCGGGCATAGCCGGTCGCCATGTCGCGGATGTCGAAGAAGGTGCGCGGCAGGCGCGCGCTTTCGACCGCCTCCATAGCCTTGGGCGAGAAGCCGACGATGGCCAGGCCCGGCGGCAGCATGAAGCCCTTCTGGCTGCCGGTGACGGCGATGTCGACGCCCCATTCGTCCATGCGGAAGTCCATCGAGCCGATGGAGCTGACGCCGTCGACGAACAGCAGCGCCGGGTGCTTGGCGTTGTCCAGCGCGCGGCGGACGGCGGCGATGTCGGATTTGACGCCGGTCGCGGTCTCGTTATGCGTGGCCAGCACGACGCGGATCTCGTGGCCCTTGTCGGCGGTCAGGATTTCCTCGAAGCGGTCGGCCGGGATGCCCTCGCCCCAGGGCGTCTCGACATAGGTGACGTCGAGCCCGTGGCGCTGGCACATGTCGATCCAGCGATGGCTGAACATGCCGTTGCGCGCCGCCAGCACCTTGTCGCCGGGCGACAGCGTGTTGGTGATCGCGGTTTCCCAGCCGCCGGTGCCGGTCGAGGGGAACAGGAAAACCTGCGCCGTTTCGGTCTTGAGGACCTTTTTCACCCCTTCGAGAGCCGGGTGCAGCATGCGCCCGAACACCGGCGAGCGGTGGTCGATGGTGGGCATGTCGACGGCCTTGCGCATCTCCTCGGGGATGTTGGTCGGGCCGGGAATGAAGATCGGGTTCTGGCTGGTCATGGCAATTCCTCCTGCGCTTGTGGACCAAGCTACGTTTTGCTGTCCATCGATGCAATTTTTCTGAAAAATATTTCGCAATCGCGGAAAAATAGCGTAAAGTGGCGTGGAATCAGATGGTTGCTCTTTTCCACAGCGGAATGAGAACTTTCAAGAAATCCGCGAAGTTGTCGAAAGGAAAAATTGAATGTCGGTTCAGATTCGGAAACGCGGCCGTCCGAGGGGCCGCGCCGGCGGGTTCGGGGCCGAGGATTCGGGCGGCATCCGGGCGCTGGACAGGGCGCTGGACATCCTGGACCTGATCGCGATGTCGAACGGCCTGACCCTGACCGAGATCGCGCAGCGGCTGGAGATGGCGCCCTCGACCGTGCACCGGGTTCTGGTGACGCTGGCGGCGCGCGGCGTGGCGGAAAGCGACAGCCAGACCCAGGCCTGGCATGTCGGGCCGACCGCCTTCCGCCACGGCTCGGCCTTCATGCGCCGCTCGGGCCTGGTCGAGCGGGCGCGGCCGCTCTTGCGCCGGCTGATGGAGGTGACGGGCGAGACGGCGAACCTGGGCATCCTAAACGGCGAGGCGGTGCTGTTCCTGAGCCAGGCCGAAACGCATGAGACGATCCGCGCCTTCTTTCCGCCCGGCACGCGTTCGGCCCTGCATGCCTCGGGGATCGGCAAGGCGCTCCTGGCCCATGCCCGGCCGGCCGACCTGAAGCGGATGATCCGCGAGATGGCGCTGGAACGGTTCACGCCGATGACGCTGAGCGACCCGCAGGCGCTGCTGGACGACCTGGCCCGCATCCGCGCCCGCGGCTATGCGCTGGACAACGAGGAGCGCACCCCCGGCATGCGCTGCATCGCCGCGCCGATCTTCGATTTCGCGGGCGAGGCGGCGGCGGGAATCTCGGTCTCGGGGCCGACATTGCGCATGTCGGATGCGCGGCTTGAGGCGATGGCCGAGGCGGTGATCGCGGCGGCGCGTGAACTGTCCTTTGGCATGGCGCCGCCGGCGGCCGAGGGCTGAAGGACATGATTCGTCTGCCCGGAAAGGCCGGGATCGTTAGAATCCTTCGGAAAATCCGGGAGTTTCGAGACCGATTTGTTCATTAATCGCAGATTCACGTTCAGTTCACGCCGGCCATCCTAGCTTGAGGCGCGACGCTTACCGCCTCCGTCTTGCCGGTGCCCAGGGCCCCGGCGCGTGTCCTGCAAGGAGCTCACGGCATGGAAGATCTCGTTCCCCGTTTCGGCATGATCCGCGATCCGCGCGCCATGCAGGGCCCGGCTGCCCCGGACCCGCAGGATCCAGCCGAGGAGGCCCCCGGGCAGGGCGGGAACGGCACCGGCGGCCGCCTCTATGGCGCCTGCAGCGTCGAGACCTATCGCGCCGCCGGCGCGCTGCATGCCGCGCATCGCGACGCGGGCGGCTTTCTGGACGCGGTCGATCGCTTTGCCACGCCGGATTTCTGGCGCCGGGACGCGGCGGTGAAATCCTGGATCTATGACCGGCGGGCGACGGAACATGCTCCGGGCCGCGACATGGATTCGGTGCGGGTGTTCTATCACGCCGGCCATGGCCGGATGGACGAGCACGGCAGCTTTCACCTGCCGATGGGCGCGCTTTGGGCCGGGACGGACGCCTGCCTGACCTCGGACCGGATGCGGCTTGGCTCGGGCGCGCTGCGCTATCTGTTCTGGTCCACCAGCCAGTCGCTGCGGGTCGGCCCCGGCCACAGCCCGCTGCGCAGCTGGGGCCCGGCCAATCACGGGTTGCGGATGCTGTTCGGCTTCGATTCGAGTTGCTGGGATTCCGGCCGCTACGGCGCGAATTTCTGGCAGCACTGGCAGATGGGCAAATCCTTCGCGCAGGCCTGGCTGGACGGCGCCTGGGATGTGGCGCATGACCAGAATCCGGTGGTCTGCGCCTGCGCGCCCAAGCGCGAGGCGGCGCTGGCCATGCTGTTCTCCGAGCGGCGGTTCCAGCCGCAGCGCGGCGCGACGGAGTGCTGGGCCTGGCGCTGGCACGCCCCGGCCGCGCTTTACCAGCGCGAGCCGGCGCTGGCCGAGCCACCGGCCGAATTCTCGGCGGTGCGGCTGGTTCCGGTGGCCGGTGACCACACCCTGGCCGAAGAGGTTCTGTCGCGGCTCGGCCTTGATCCGGCGCTGGTGCGGGGCGACGCGCAGGGCTGCCTGTCGGTTCGTCAGGGTCCGGTCCGCTTCCAGCGCCGGCCCGACGGGCGCATCCTGCTGGAGCTTGCGCCCGGCGGGCCGGGGCAGGGTCCGCGCACCCCCCTGCAGCGCCGCGCCCTGATCGCCCGCGCGCGCAGCGCCCTGCGGCGATACGGTTTCCTGCCGACCGAAAGCGAGCTGGTCTTCGACCGCATCGCGCTGGCCATGTCGGCGACCGCCAGCCTGCGCCGGCCGGACGAGCCGCCGGAAGAGAACCTGGACGAGATCATCGTGCAATTCCGCCAGGCGATCGACGGCATCCCGGTCCTGACCCCCGAAACCGGCAGCCTGCGGCTGGCCATGCGGCCGGACGGCACCGTCCTGCGCATCGAATCGACCCTGCGCCGGGTGGCGGAGCGCATGGCCCCGCGCGCCCATCGCCAGGGCCTGCCCGACGATCCGCCGCCGCCCGCGCGGCCCGAGGGCCTGCCCGAGCCCGAACCGCAGGCCATCCCGCGCATCCTGGCGCAGCATTCGGCGCGGCTGATGCGCGACCTTGCGGCGCGCGGGGCGGCGCCGCTCAGCCTGCGCATCCTGCCGGACACCACGGAAATCGGATACGGAATCCGCAGCAACACCGCACGTCTCGTCGCCCGGCAGGGCATCGAGATCGAATGCGTGCGCGGCTTTCGCAAGCGTTACTGGATCCAGTCTGACCTGGGTGACTGACGATCCGGTAGCCCGGGGGCGGAGGCAGCCGCCTCCGGGCACTTTTCCCGCCGCATGGACCGGCGCGAAGCGGTAACGAGGGGACGATGGCGGAATACACCCGCGCCGAGATCGTGCGGCGCATCGCGACGACGGGACGCCTGCGCCTGGCCGGGGCCGATCTGGCCGGGCTGGACCTGTCGGGCATGACGCTGGTGGGGGCGGACCTGTCCTATGCCGACCTGACCCGGACCGACCTGACCGGCGCCCAGCTCTGCGGCGCCAGCCTGTGGTCGGCGCGCGCCGCAGGTGCGCGGCTGCGCGAGGCCAACCTGGCGGGGGCAAGCCTGGGGCTGGCCGACCTGTCGGATGCCGATCTGCGCGGCGCGGTGCTGGAGCGCGCCGATCTGACCGGGGCGCGGCTGGACCGGGCCGACCTGACCGACGCGCAGCTGCGCGACGCCTGGCTTGACAGCATGCAACGCGCCATGGCCACCGGCGCGCCGCCGCTGCGCTATCCGGCGCCGCACCGGCCCCGGACCTGCATCCTGCACGAGGCGCATGCCGCCGAGCCCGTGTCCCTGCGCTGCGGCGACCGGCTGGAGATGCATCTGGACAGTCTGCCCGGGGCCGCCATCCGGCAGCCGGGCCTGGCACGGATCGAGGGCGCTCCGGTCCTTGCCGGCCCCGAACCGCCCGAAGAGCTACGTGCAGAACCGCCAGGCGAACAGCCCGCCGCGCCGCCGGCTCCGCGCTGCGTCCTGGCCTTCTGCGCCGTCGCCCCGGGCCGCGCCCGGCTGGTGGTCGAGCCGGGCGAGGGCAGGGCGCCCATCGCCTTCGAGGTGCTGGTGGCGCCCTGAGCGCGTCACAGGCCCGAGCGCGTGATCCCCATCAGCCCGGCCATGCGCAGCGCCGCGACCGGGTAATCGGGATCGGCCATCAGCTCCAGCGAGAAATCCGGCTCGATCCGGCGCAGATGCCGCAGCGCGTCCGCCGCGCCCGCCTCGTCGCCGCGATGATAGCGCAGCGCCGCCAGAAAGCGCAGCGAGGGCCGGTTGTCGGTGGCGAAGGCAAAGGCGGCGGCGGCCGAGTTCTCGGCATCGCCCAGCCGGCCCAGCCGCAGCTGCACCATGGCGCGGCGCATCAGCCAGCAGGCCGGGCCCAGCTCGGCCAGGGCGCCGCGGGCGCCGCGCTCGGTCGCCTCCAGCGCCTCCAGGTCGCGGCCGACATCGGTCAGCGCCTGCGACAGCGCATGACAGGCCAGCTCGTTGTCGGGATCGTTGCGGCAGGCGGCCTGCGCCAGCTCCAGCGCGCCCACCGCGTCCCGTCGCCACGAGGCCGACAGCGAGGCCACCGCCAGCACCACCGGACTGGCCGGTGCCAGATCGCGGGCCAGCTGCGCGAAGGTCTCGGCCTCTTCCGAGCACCGCGCCGGGTCCCGGGTCAGCCGCTCGCTGATCAGCGTGTGGCGCAGATAGGAGCGCAGCGCCAGGGCCACGCCGCTCTGCCGCTCTTGCGGCAGCGAGGCGAGGATGCGGTCGGCGGATTCCAGACGGTCGCGGGAATAGCTGAACACGTCCCAGACCGGAAAGGTCAGGCCCTTTGCAGGCGGCGCGGTGCGCCGCGCCCGGTCCAGCAGCGCCACCGCGATCTGCGCCACCGCATGGCGCATGGTCGCGGTCTCGTCCGCGGCGCGGATGGTGAAGCGCCGCGTCCAGCCCCGCGCGCCCGAGGCAAGGTCGCGCATCACCACCATCAGCGAGCAATCGACCCCCGCGGAATAGCAGATCGCCCCGACCTGCGTGCCCGTTGCCGGAGCCTTGACGGCGATGCGGTCGGCCAGCACCGCGGGGATCATCTCGCAGGCGCGGGCGGCGGCCTCGTTCAGGATCATCTCGCCGATGACATGGGCGCGGCTGTCATTGCTTTCGACCGGCTGCAGCGCCACGACATAATCGCCGGGCGCGGCGTCGCCGTCGCTTCGGGGCGGCGCGGCCGGGGCGGGAAGCCGCTGCAGCGCGGTCGGCCCGTCGCTGTCCGGCGTCAGCCGCAGGCGCATGTCGCGCAGCCATGTCTCGAATTCCGGGTCGGGAATGTCCAGATCGGCGGCGAATTCGATCGGCGCGCCGCCGGCGTCATAGACCGGCGTCAGGTCGATGCGCAGCCGCTCAGGGTCCAGCCCCACCCAGCCCACGCCGGCCAGCAGGATATCCTTTTCCGGCCCCAGCGCCCCGCGCAATTCCCGTAGCATCTGCCGCAGGCTGTCCGAGCCGCGCTGCTTGGCCCGCTCGCTCCACAGCAGGTCCTGCAGCCGGGCGCGGCTGAGCCGCAGGTCCGGTGCCGTGCCCAGCAGCGCCAGCGCGCCACGCGCCTTCTGGCTGCGGGGGGTCAGGTCCGCCCCGCCGGCGCCCCGCAGACGCACCGTTCCCATCAGACTCAGCATGGCAGGCATTTGATTCGCCGCGGGCCTCGTTAGGGTTGGAAATCGATCTTAATCCCTCGCAGCCCGCCGGAACAGCAAGAAGCCGCGCCGGATCAGGGGGATGCGGCCGCCAGCCTGCAGGCGAATCCCGCCGCGGCCGCAGCCGATCATTGCCTGCGCGCCGCGCCTGCGCTATCGGGGCGTCAAAGCAAAGGGGACCCCAAGATGACCGAGCGCAAAAGCGGCCTGTCCTATGCCGAGGCCGGAGTGGATATCGACGCGGGCAATGCGCTGGTCGAGCGGATCAAGCCCGCCGCCGCCGCCACCCGCCGGCCCGGCGTGATGGAGGGGCTGGGCGGCTTCGGCGCGCTGTTCGACCCGCGCGCCGCCGGCTACCAGGACCCGGTTCTGGTGGCGGCCACCGACGGCGTCGGCACCAAGCTGCGCATCGGCATCGACACGGGCGAACTCGACGGGCTCGGCATCGACCTGGTGGCGATGTGCGTGAACGACCTGGTCTGCCAGGGCGCCGAGCCGCTGTTCTTCCTCGACTATTTCGCCACCGGCAAGCTTTCGGTCGACGAGGCCGCCCGCGTCATCACCGGCATCGCCGAGGGCTGCCGGCGCTCGGGCTGCGCGCTGATCGGCGGCGAGACGGCCGAGATGCCGGGCATGTATGGCAAGGGCGATTTCGACCTCGCCGGCTTCGCCGTCGGCGCCATGGAACGCGGCACGGCGCTGCCCGCCGGGGTGGCGGATGGCGACGTGCTGCTGGGCCTCGCCTCGGACGGGGTGCATTCCAACGGTTTCTCGCTGGTGCGCAAGGTGGCGGATCATGCCGGGCTGGACTGGAACGCGCCCGCCCCCTTCGCGGCGGGCACGCTGGGCCGGGCGCTGCTGGTGCCGACCCGGCTCTATGTCAGGCCGGTGCTGGCGGCGATCCGCGCCGGGGGCGTGCATGCCGCGGCGCATATCACCGGCGGCGGCATCACCGAGAACCTGCCGCGCGTGCTGCCCGAGGGGCTGGGGGCCGAGGTCGACCTCGACAGCTTCAGCCTGCCGCCGGTCTTCGACTGGCTGGCCGAGGCCGGCTCCATCGCCGCGCCCGAAATGCTCAAGACCTTCAACTGCGGCATCGGCATGATCCTGGCCGTCGCCGCGGACCGTGCTGTCGAACTCGAGGCGCTGCTGAAGGCGCAGGGCGAAACGGTGATCCGGCTCGGCCATGTCAGCCCCGGCGCGGGCGTGCGCTACAGCGGCCGGCTGCGGTGAAACGCGTCGCCATCCTGATCTCGGGCGGCGGCTCGAACATGGTCAAGCTGGTCGAATCGATGGCCGGCGACCATCCGGCCCGGCCGGTCGTCGTCGGCTCGAACGATCCGCAGGCGGCCGGGCTCGCCCGGGCCGAGGCCATGGGCGTGCCGAGTTTCGCCATCGACCACCGCGCCTTCGGCGGCGACCGTGCCGCATTCGAGGCGGCGCTGCTGGAACCCTTGCTGGCCGCGCAGCCCGACATCCTTTGCCTCGCCGGTTTCATGCGCATCCTCACCCCGGATTTCGTTCGGCGCTTCCAGGGTCGGATGCTGAACATCCACCCTTCGCTCTTGCCGAAATATCCCGGCCTGCATACCCATCGGCGCGCGATCGAGGCCGGCGATGCCGAGGCCGGCGCCACCGTCCACTTGGTCACGCCCGAGCTCGACGCCGGCCCGATCCTCGGCCAGGCCCGGGTGCCGATCCTGGCCGGCGACACGGCCGAGACCCTGGCCGCCCGGGTGCTGGTGCAGGAACACCGGCTCTATCCGGCGGTGCTCCGCCGCTTCGCCCTGGGCGACCAGAGGCCGGTCACCCTGACTGCGGCCTGAGAAAAAGGCCCGGATCCGCGCCTTTCTCTGTTTTCCAAATACCCTGGGGGTGCGGGGGCAAGGCCCCCGCGGCTTCGCCTGCTACTTCTCGGGCACCAGCCCGCGCGGCGCGAAGCGCAGCACCAGCAACAGCACCACCCCCAGCGCGATGAAGCGCATATGCGGCGCGCTGCCCAGCAGATGGTCGCGCAGGGCGCCCGCCGGCATCGGGCCGGTGACCAGCCGCATGAATTCGGGCCCCCAGACCTCGGCCTTGATCCACAGGAACCAGATCAGGATCGCCCCCAGCGCCGCGCCCCAGTTGTTGCCCGAGCCGCCGACGATCACCATCACCCAGATCAGGAAGGTATAGCGCAGGGGATTGAAGCTGTTCGGCGACAGAAGCCCGTCCAGCGTGACCATCATCGCGCCGGCAAGGCCGATCACCGCGCTGCCGATGACGAAGATCTGCAGATGGCGGCGGGTGACGTCCTTGCCCATGGCCTCGGCGGCGGTCTCGTTGTCGCGGATGGCGCGCATCATCCGGCCCCAGGGCGATTTCAGCGCCAGCTCGGCCAGCAGGATCAGCGCCAGCAGCACCGCGCCGAACAGGCCGGCATAGAGCAGCTTGACCCAGATGCCCGAGGCCACGGCCGGGCTCAGCCCCCATTCCGCGGCCCGGGCCACGAAATCGGGATCGTTCTGCAGGTTCAGCTCATAGGGCACCGGGCGCGGGATGCCCGAGACGTTCTTGACCCCGCGCGACAGCCATTCCTCGTTGCGCATCACCGCCACGATGATCTCGCCGATGCCCAGCGTGGCGATGGCCAGATAGTCCGAGCGCAGCCCCAGCGCCACCTTGCCGATGCCCCAGGCGGCCGCGGCGGCGAACAGCGCCCCGACCGGCCAGGACAGCAGCACCGGCCAGCCCAGCCCGCCGATATTGCCGGCACGGGCGGAATTGTTCGCCTCGATCGCCATCACCGCCGGATCGAACAGCCAGCGATAGAGCACGAATCCCACCACCAGCACCGCGATCAGCGAGGGCACGCGCAAAAGCCCCGGGACGCGCTTCCACACCTGCGCCGCCAGCGCCAGCGTTCCCAGCCCCACCAGCAGCGCCAGGATCAGCCGCGGCCCGCCCGCCGCCCAGGCGCCCTGCACCGGCGCGGTCGAGACCAGCACCGGCGCCAGCCCGCCAAGCGCCAGGAAGCCGACGACGCCGGCGTTGAACAGCCCCGCATAGCCCCATTGCATGTTCACACCCAGCGCCATGACGGCCGAGATCAGCCCCATGTTCAGGATGGCCAGCGCCGTGTTCCAGCTGCCCGAGAACAGCGCGTTGCGAAAGCTGCCCTCGGCCAGGAACAGCGCGGCCAGGATCAGGAACAGCACCGGCGCTCGCCAGGGGCTGACCGCTTCGGCTTGACGTGTATTCGACATGGATAAACGCCCTCCTCAGACGGATTTGCCGCGGAACAGGCCGGTCGGCCGGAACAGCAGGACCACGATCAGGATCACGAAGCTGACCGCGAACTTGTATTCGGTGGACAGCAGTTGCAGCAGCCCCTGGGGCTCGAAGCCCAGATAGGTGGCGATCTTGCGCCAAGGATAGGTGACGGCGACCTCCGAGAAGGCGACGATGAAGCCGCCGGCCACCGCACCCAGGGGATTGCCGAGCCCCCCCACGATGGCGGCGGCAAAGATCGGCAGCAGGATCTGGAAATAATTGAAGACCTTGAAGGACTTGTCCAGGCCGTAAAGCGTGCCCGCCGTCACCGCCAGCGCGGTGGCGATGATCCAGGTCAGGCGCACCACCCGCTCGGGGTCGATGCCGGAAAGCAGCGCCAGATCCTCGTTGTCGGAATAGGCGCGCATCGCCTTGCCGGCGCGCGAGCGGTTCAGGAAGCGGAACAGCGCCCAGCAGGCCAGCGCCGTCACCACCAGCGTCAGCGCCTGGCTGACGCGCAGCGACAGCCCCTCGGACAGGCCGGTCCAGGCGCGGAACTGCTGCACGCTGATCAGGAAACGCGCCCCGTCGTCGAAGCGGATCTCGTCGACGCCGATCACCAGCCGGGTCAGACCGTTCATGATGAACATGACCCCGACCGAGGCCATGACCAGGATGATCGGCGCCGAGCGTTTGCTGCGATAGAAGCGATAGACCGCGCGGTCGGTGCCCAGCACGAAGACCGCCGTCAGCGCGATGCCGACGGGCAGGGCCAGCAGTGCCGTGGGCAGCGGGCCCAGCCCGACGCCGATGGATTGCAGCCCCCAGGTGATCAGGATCACCAGCGCAGCGCCGAAGGCCATGGTGTCGCCATGGGCGAAGTTGGAAAAGCGCAGGATGCCGTAGATCAGCGTCACCCCCAGCGCGCCGAGCGCCAGCTGCGCCCCATAGGCGGCGGCGGGGATCACCACGAAGTTCAGGATGGCCACGAGGGCGTTCAGGATATCCATCTTCAGCCCCCCAGGAAGGTGCGGCGGACCTCGGGGTCGGCGAGCAGCGCCTGTCCGGTGTCGGTGTAGCGGTTGGCGCCCTGCACCAGGACATAGCCGATATCGGCGATCTCCAGCGCTTGCCGGGCGTTCTGCTCGACCATCAGGATCGAGATGCCGGTGCGGGCGACCTCGATGATGCGGTCGAACAGCTCGTCCATGACGATGGGGCTGACCCCCGCGGTGGGCTCGTCCAGCATCAGCAGGCTGGGCCTGGTCATCAGCGCCCGGCCGACGGCGACCTGCTGGCGCTGGCCGCCGGAAAGCTCGCCCGCGTTCTGCTTGCGCTTGTCGGCCACGGCGGGGAACAGCTCATAGACCTGGGCCATGGTGTCGCGGTAATCGTCCTCGCGGATGAAGGCGCCCATTTCCAGGTTTTCCTCGACCGTCATGGTCGGGAAGATGTTGTGGGTCTGCGGCACGAAGCCCATGCCCTTGCGCACCCGTTCCTGCGGGCTGAGAGGGGTGATGTCCTCGCCGGCCAGCGTGACCTGGCCCTCGCGCAGGTGCAGCATGCCGAAGACGGCTTTCATCGCCGTCGATTTGCCGGCGCCGTTCGGGCCGACGATCACGGCGATCTGCCCCTTGTCCACGGTCAGGGTGCAGCCGTTCAGGATGTCGGCCTTGCCATAGCCGCCGCGCATGGCGGTGGCGGAAAGATAGGGCTCTGCCATCACAGCTCTCCCGCCGGTTTGCCGTCGCCGCCGCGTCCGGCCTCGGCGCCAAGGCCGGGCTGGGCGCCGTGCGATTCGCCGAAGGCGGCCTCCTCGGCCACTTCGGCGGCGACCTTGTTCTTGAGCCCGGTGCCCAGATAGGCCTCGATCACCGCCTCGTTCTTCATGATGCTGTCGGCCGAGCCCTGGGCCAGCACCTTGCCCGCCGCCATGACGATCACCGGATCGCAGAGCCGGCCGATGAAATCCATGTCGTGCTCGATCACGCAGAAGGTATAGCCGCGTTCCTTGTTCAGCCGCACGATGGCGTCGCCGATGGTGCCCAGAAGCGTGCGGTTCACCCCGGCGCCGACCTCGTCCAGAAAGACGATCTTCGCGTCCACCATCATGGTGCGGCCCAGTTCCAGCAGCTTCTTCTGGCCCCCGGACAGGTTGCCGGCCTTTTCATCCGCGACATGGGAAATGGTCAGGAAGTCAAGCACCTCGTCGGCCTTCTTGCGAAGCGCGCGCTCTTCCTCGCGGATGCGGCCGCGGCGGAACCAGGTATTGACCAGCGTCTCGCCGCATTGCCCGCCGGGAACCATCATCAGGTTCTCGCGCACCGTCATCGACGAGAATTCATGCGCCAGCTGGAAGGTGCGCAGCAGCCCCTTGTGGAACAGTTCGTGCGGCGGCAGGCCGGTGATGTCCTCGCCCGCCATGGTGACTTGACCGGAGGTCGGTTTCAGAACCCCGGCGATCACGTTGAAAAGTGTAGATTTTCCGGCGCCGTTCGGGCCGATCAAACCGGTGATCGAGCCTTTCTCGATCGTCAGGCTGGCGCCATCGACGGCGCGGAAGCCTCCGAAATGCCTGTGCAGGTCCCGGACCTGGATCATGTCGCTCCCCAGCTTCATGCGTTGCATGAAGAATTCCCGTTACGGGATTGCTTTTGATTAGGAAAAGGGCCCGGCGGACCGGACCCTTCCCGACCGTCCGCCTTAGCGGTAGCCGACCACGTTCAGCTGGCCGCCCTTGAAGTCGACCTCACGATAGACGCCGGCGCTTTCGCCGGGCTCGATCAGCTCGACCGAGGTGGCGCCGACGTAATCGATGTCCTGGCCCGCGGCGAGCAGTTCAAGCGCCTTGGCCAGCTCGCCCGGATAGATCTTCTCGCCCGGCTCGTTGGCGACTTCCATCACCTTGTCCTTGTAGACCTTGGGGTCCGAGGACTGGGCGGCCTGCATGGCCAGCAGCATCAGCGCGGCGGCGTCATAGGATTCGCCGGCATAGGCCGAGGTGCCGTCGAAACCGGCTTCCTTGGCCAGCGCGTCGAATTTCTCGTGCCCTTCGCCCTCGGCCGAGGGGTTCTGGCCGAACGAGGTTTCCAGCTGGGTGCCGAATTTCTCGACCAGGACGTTGTTCACCATGCCGTCGGGCAGCACGAAGGTTTCGAAGGCGCCGGTGTCCAGCGAACCCTGGATGATGCCCGAGCCGCCCTGGTCGGCATAGCCGGCCACGACCAGCGCATCGCCGCCGGCGGCGGCCAGCGCGGCGACCTCGGCCGAATAGTCGGCCTTGCCGTCGTCATGGGCCGAGACCACGGTGACGCTGCCGCCCTTGGCCTTGTAGGCCTCGGCGAAGCTGTCGGCGAGGCCCTTGCCGTAATCGTTGTTGGTATAGGTGACGGCGACGCTGTTGATGCCGCGCTCCAGTACGATATCGGCCATGACTTCGCCCTGGCGCGCGTCCGAGGGCGAGGTGCGGAAGAAGAAGCCCTTGTCGTCGATAGTCGAAAGCGCCGGCGAGGTGGCCGAGGGCGAGATCATCACCACGCCGTTCGGCACGCCGACCCGTTCCAGCGAGGCGATGGTTTCGCCCGAGCACATGCCGCCCATGATGCCCTTGACGCCCTCGGCCGTCACCAGGCGTTCGACCGCGGCCACCGAGGCGGCGGCGTCGGCGCAGGTGTTGTCGGCCACCACGGGCACGATGGTCGAACCGTCCAGCAGCTTGCCGCTGTCCGAGACCTCCTTCATCGCCAGTTCCGCGCCCTTCTGCATCGCGGGCGAGATCGATTCCAGCGGGCCGGTCAGGCCCAGCGAAATGCCCATCTTGATTTCCTCGGCACCGGCCGCACCGGCAAGCAAGGCTCCGGCGGCGCTGGCCAGAAGAAGCTTTTTCATCAGTCGTCTCCCTGAGTGGAACATTGTCCTGTCTGACAGGTTATAAGCGCGCGGATGAAAAGAAAAGCGTATTGGCGACCGGCGAAAGCGGCAAATCGGCCGCGTGCCGCAGCGAAATGACCCCCTCAGCCCGCCGCCGCCGCGCCGCGCTCGCGATAGGGGGTGCAGCCATAGGTGGCGCGGTAGCATTTCGAGAAATGCGCGGCCGAGGCGAAACCGCTGGCCAGCGCGATTTCCATCACGCTCATCTCGGTCTGCAGCAGCAGGTTGCGGGCGCGTTCCAGGCGGATTTCCATGTAATAGCGCTTGGGCGAGCGGCCTAGGTAGCGCGCGAACAGCCGCTCCAGCTGGCGCGGCGACATCCCGGCTTCCGAGGCCAGCCGCGCCGGGCTGATCGGGTCCTCGATATTGGCCTCCATGCGGGCGACGACCTGCGCCAGCCGGGGATGGCGGGCGCCGATGCGGGTCGGGACCGAAAGGCGCTGGTGGTCCTCCTCCGAGCGGATGGCGGTGTGGATCATCTGGTCGGCCACGCGGCTGGCCAGTTCGGCGCCGTGGTCGCGGGCGATCTGGCGCAGCATCAGGTCGATGGCGGCCGTGCCGCCGGCGGCGGTCAGCCGGTTGCCATCCTCGACGAAAACCGTGCGGATCAGGGTCACATCGGGGAACCTCTCGGCGAATCCGTCCTGGTTTTCCCAATGGATGGTGCAGCGGCGGCCGTCCAGCAATCCGGCCTCGGCCAGCACCCAGGTGCCGGTGCAGAGCGCGCCGATGCGGGTGCCGCGCCGGGCCTCGCGCCGCAGCCAGGCCAGCACCGAGCGGGTCGTCGCACGGCCCACGTCGAGCCCGCCGCAGACCAGCACCGTATCGTCGCGCCGGGTTTCGGTCAGCGGGCCGTCCAGCAGGATGCGCGTGCCGTTCGAACAGGTGGCGGTCTGGGCCTGTTCGCCGATCAGCCGCCATTCGTAAAGCTCGCGGCCGGCAAGCCGGTTCGCCAGCCGCAGCGGCTCGATGGCGGCGGCAAAGGAGGCCATGGTGAACCGTTCCAGAAGCAGGAAGACATAGCGCCGCGGCCGGGACGCGGAAGGGGCCGGAATCGGCTCCGGAACGGAGGGGACGGCTGGATCTGGCTCTGGCATGTCGGTCGCGCGGCTGAACTCGGCGCAGATCAGCAGGCAATCGCGGCGCGCGCAAGGCTTTTCCTTTGGTTCTGCACCCTCTATATGGCAGGCACCGCTTGCATGAAGGATAGGATCATGGCACCGACGAATTCCAGTTCCGCGACCCCGGCGAAGGCATGGGACAAGCGCGGCTGGCGCGCCTATCCGCGCGTCCAGATGCCCGACTATCCCGACCAGGCCGCGCTGGAGGCGGTCGAGGCCCAGCTGGCCAAATACCCGCCGCTGGTCTTTGCCGGCGAGGCGCGTCGCCTGAAGGCCTCGCTGGGCGAGGTCGCCGCCGGCCGCGCCTTCCTGCTGCAGGGCGGCGACTGCGCCGAAAGCTTTGCCGAATTCTCGGCCGACAACATCCGCGACACCTTCAAGGTCATGCTGCAGATGGCTGTGGTGCTGACCTGGGGCGCGCAGCTGCCGGTGGTCAAGGTCGGCCGCATGGCGGGCCAGTTCGCCAAGCCGCGCTCGGCCCCGACCGAAAAGATCGGCGAGCAGGAGCTGCCGATCTATCGCGGCGACATCATCAACGGCTTCGATTTCACGCCCAAGGCGCGCATCCCCGACCCGCAGCGCATGCTTTCGGCCTATACCCAGGCCGCGGCCTCGCTGAACCTGCTGCGCGCCTTCTCGACCGGCGGCTATGCCGACATCCACCGGGTGCAGAACTGGATCAGCGACTTCACCGGCGGCGAGGAAGCCGCGCGCTATCGCGACATCGCCGAGCGGATCAGCGACGCCATGGCCTTCATGGCCGCCGCCGGCGTGACCTCGGAAACCGCGCATGACCTCGGCAAGGTGGATTTCTACACCAGCCACGAGGCGCTGCTGCTGGAATACGAAGAGGCGCTGGCCCGCATCGATTCGACCACCGGCCTGCCGGTCGCCGGCTCGGGCCACATGATCTGGATCGGCGACCGCACCCGCCAGGTCGACGGCGCGCATGTCGAATTCTGCCGCGGCGTGCAGAACCCGATCGGGCTGAAATGCGGCCCCTCGATCACCGACAGCGATCTCAAGGCGCTGATTGCCAAGCTGAACCCGGAAAACGAGGCCGGCCGGCTGACGCTGATCGCCCGCTTCGGCGCCGGCTCGGTCGGCGACCACCTGCCGCGCCTGATCAAGGCGGTGCAGGAAGAGGGCGCGAATGTCGTCTGGTCCTGCGACCCGATGCACGGCAACACCATCAAGTCGGCCTCGGGCTACAAGACCCGGCCCTTCGATTCGGTGCTGCGCGAGGTGCGCGAGTTCTTTGCCGTCCATCGCGCCGAGGGCACCATCCCCGGCGGCGTGCATTTCGAGATGACCGGCAAGGACGTGACCGAATGCACCGGCGGCGTGCGCGCCGTGACCGACGAGGACCTGTCGGACCGCTATCACACCGCCTGCGATCCGCGTCTGAATGCCAGCCAGTCGCTGGAGCTGGCCTTCCTCGTGGCCGAAGAACTGCGCAATCGCCGCGTCAACGGCTCCAGGCACGCCAAGGCGAGCTGATCCGCCGGCAAAGGCGAAACGGGCGGCGGGCCACGGCCTCGCCGCCTTTTTCATGCGCGGTGTTCAGGCGCGGCGTTGCCCCGTGCGCGGCAGGCATCCTGCTTCGGCACGGGCGGCGAAGCGCCCCGCCGGAAGGGCCGGCGCCATGCCGCAGGGCTGCGGGCGCTTGCCGCCGGAGACGGTTTTCGGGACAGCGGGAAGGGGCAGGCAGGGCCGCGGCGACATGGGCCCGATCAAAGGGGATAGCGGCGGCGGGGGTCATGCGGCCGCTCCGCCCAAAGCGGCGGGTCCGGAACCCTATGCGGCCCGCCTCTCCCCTGCCGGGAACAAGGTTCAGAAGCGGCGTCCGCGCGGCTTTGGCGGCTCGGTGCTGCTGACGATGCGGAAACGGGCGCGGCGCTCTTCTGGCGTGGCCGGATCGGGAGGTGGATCGGAAGGACTGGATGCGCAGATCCCGCTCCAGGGCGCGGGGGGCTCGGCAAAGCCCGCCCGCGACGGCGAGGGCTCCAGCACCCGGGCGCCGGGAATGACCGGAAATTCCTGATCCGAGAGCAGGTCGAAGCGGCGCGGCGCCTCGCCGAACCGGCCCTGCGCGATCAGGCAGCCAAGCGCCCGCGTCACGTCCCCGAGATCCGAGCGCAGCGGCAGGAGCAGCAGCCGCCCCTCCAGCGCCGGGCGGCCGTAGCCGGCCGGCGATTCCAGCGTCATCTCGGCGATCTGCGGGCCGCGGAACACGCTTTCCAGCACATCCGACAGCCGCCCGCGCGAACTGGTGTTCAGAAAGGCGCAAAGCGGCATGCCGCGCACCTCCATCCCCATCAGGTCGATCAGATGGCGCCCGGCCAGACGAAAGCGCGCCGCGCCCGGGGCGATGCGTTCAAGGATGAAGGCATAGTCCAGCGCCCGGCGGATGCCGCGCGGCTCGATATCGGCGCGGTCGGGAATGGCGCGGCCCTGGCGCAGCCCTTCCCAATAGCCGCGCAATTCGCCCAGGATGCGTTCGGGCTGGACCGGCTCGTAATCGGCAAGATGCAGAAGCTTGCCGGGCCGAAGCCCGGGCAGGCCGGGTTTCCGCGCGCAATCCTCGTCCTGTCCGTGGTCCTTCGCCATCCGTTCCGGCCTTACCTGCTTACCCGTGCAACAAACCCTTGGCGGAAATCTAATCCTTTCGCTTCCCGCTGCCGAGCGATTTCTTTACCGATGGTTAAAAACCCCGGCGCTTCCCCCGGGGCTTGACCCGGCTGGCGGGCAAGGCCATTCAGGCGGCGCTGGAACGGCAGGGGCAAGGGCATGCAGATGGAACGCAACGGACTTCTGGTCATCCTGTCCTCGCCCTCGGGGGCGGGCAAGTCGACGCTGGCGCGGCGGCTGATGGACTGGGACCCCGATCTGCGCTTTTCCGTCTCGGCCACGACCCGCAGTCCGCGCCCGGGCGAGATCGAGGGCGAGCACTATTATTTCCGCACCCCCGCGCAGTTCCGCGCCATGGTCGAGGCGGGCGAGATGCTGGAACATGCCGAGGTCTTCGGCAATTTCTACGGCACGCCGCGCGGCCCGGTGGAAGAGGCGATGCGGGCCGGTCGCGACACGCTTTTCGACGTGGACTGGCAGGGCGGCCAGCAGATCCGCGCCTCGTCCCTTGGCGCGCATGTCATCTCGATCTTCGTGCTGCCGCCCAGCCTGGCCGAGCTGGAGCGCCGGCTGGTCGCGCGCCAGCAGGACGCGCCCGAGGTGATCGCCGGCCGGATGCGCAAGAGCCGCGACGAGATCAGCCATTGGGCGGAATACGACTACGTCATCGTCAACGACGATCTGGACCGAAGCGCCGAGGCGCTGAAGACCATCCTGCGGGCCGAGCGGATGCGCCGCGCCCGGCAGGTCGGCCTTGGTCCCTTCGTCCGCGCGCTCATGGAGGAGGAAAGCGCATGATCTGGGAACTGGACGGCATCGCGCCGCAAATCGCCGGGGACGCCTGGGTGGCGCCGGATGCGCAGCTGATGGGCAAGGTGGTGCTGGAGCCGGGGGCCAGCGTCTGGTTCGGCGCCGTGCTGCGCGGCGACAACGAGGAGATCCGCGTCGGCCGCAACTCGAACGTGCAGGACCTGACGGTCTGCCATACCGACCTGGGCTATCCGCTGACCATCGGCGCCGATTGCACCATCGGCCACCGCGCCATCCTGCACGGCTGCACCATCGAGGACGGGGCACTGATCGGCATGGGCGCGATCATCCTGAACGGGGCGCGAATCGGCGCCGGCTCGCTGATCGGCGCCGGGGCGCTGATCGCCGAGAACAAGGTGATCCCGCCCGGCTCTCTGGTCATGGGCGCGCCGGGCAAGATCGTGCGCGAACTGGACGAGGCGGCGCGGGCGCAGCTGCTGAAATCGGCCGAGGGCTACAGCCGCAACGCCGCCCGCTTCCGCCGGGGATTGACCCAGGCCCTCCCGGAATGATCGAGGCGCGGCTGCATGCGCTGCTTCGCGGCGTGCCGGTGCCGATGCTGGTGGTGGACGGCCATGCGCGCATCATCGGCGCCAACGAGGCGGCCGAGGCGCTTCTGGGCACGGTGCCGGGCGGGCGGCCCTTCGTCACCGTGCTGCGCCACCCCGAGGTCAATGCCGCGCTGGACGCGGTGCTGGCCGGGCAGGACCGGGCGCCGCTGACCGCCACGCTGGGCGCTGCCGACCGGCGGGTGTTCTGCGAGGTGACGGTGACGGCGCTGCGGGCGCCCGGGCTCAACGGCGCCACGGTGGCGATCGAGGACCGTTCGCGCGACGAGGAGACCGAGCAGATGCGCCGCGATTTCGTCGCCAATGTCAGCCACGAGCTGCGCACACCGCTGACCGCGCTGATGGGCTTCATCGAGACGCTGCGCGGCCCGGCCCGCAACGATCCCGCGGCGCGCGCCCGCTTTCTCGACATCATGGAGCGCGAGGCGTGGCGGATGAACCGGCTGGTTGCCGACCTCCTGTCGCTGAGCCGGGTCGAACAGGACGAGCGCCGCCGGCCGGCGCAGAGCCTCGATCTGGCGGCGCTGCTTGGCGGCGTGGTGGCGACGCTGACCCCTGCCGCCACCGCGGCCGGGGTGCAGCTGGACCTGCAGGGCGCCGGCGGGAAGGTGCCGGTGCCGGGCGATGCCGACCAGCTGGTGCAGGTGTTCCACAACCTGATCGAGAACGCGGTGAAATATGGCGGCGCGGGCGGTGTCGTCACGGTGACGCTGGAGCGTCTGGCGCATGAGCCGGTGCTGCGCGGCCCGGCCTGGTCGGTCTGCGTCGCCGACCGGGGCGAGGGCATCGACCCCCAGCATCTGCCGCGGCTGACCGAACGGTTCTATCGCGTGGATACCCACCGCTCGCGCGAGCAGGGCGGCACCGGGCTGGGCCTTGCCATCGTCAAGCATATCGTGAACCGGCATCGCGGCCGGTTGCGCATCGAGAGCGAGCGCGGGCAGGGCAGCCGCTTCACCGTCATCCTGCCCGAGCAGATCGGCCGCATCTGAACCGGCCAGGCAGGGGTGGGATTGAAAAAACCCGGGGGCATCGAACCCCCGGCTTTTTTCTGCCCGGCTTCAGCGCCGCGCGCGGATCACTCTGCCGCGTGGCCGGTGACCGGCGCCGGGTTGCCGTCGGATTTCATGCGGAAGCCGCGTTCCAGCTGGTCGAAGGGCGCCACCGGATATTCGCCCGAGAAGCAGGCGTCGCAATATTGCGGACAGGACTTGTTGCGGCCCTCTGCCTCGCCCACGGCGCGATAGAGCCCGTCCAGCGACACGAAGGCCAGGCTGTCGACGCCGATCCATTCGCGCATCTCTTCCTCGGACATCTGCGCGGCCAGCAGCTTGTCGCGGTCGGGCGTGTCCACGCCGTAGAAGCAGGGCCAGGCGGTGGGCGGGCTGGCGATGCGGAAATGCACCTTGGCCGCGCCGGCGTCCAGGATCATGTCCTTGATCTTGCGGCTGGTCGTGCCGCGCACCACGGAATCGTCCACCAGCACCACGCGCTTGCCCTTGACCAGCGCCCGGTTGACGTTGAGCTTCAGCCGCACGCCCATGTTGCGGATCTGCTCGGTCGGCTCGATGAAGGTCCGGCCCATATACTGGTTGCGGATGATGCCCATGCCGAAGGGGATGCCACTTTCATGCGCATAGCCGATGGCGGCGGGGGTGCCGCTGTCGGGCACCGGGCAGACCAGGTCGGCCTCGACCGGGGCCTCGCGCGCCAGTTCCACGCCGATCTGGCGCCGGGTCTCATAGACCGAGCGGCCGCCGATGATCGAATCGGGGCGCGAGAAATAGACATGCTCGAAGATGCAGAACCGGCCCTTGGAGGGGCCGAAGGGGCGCGAGCTTTCGACCTCGCCCTTCGAGATCACCACCATCTCGCCCGGCTCGATCTCGCGCAGGAACTCGGCGCCGATGATGTCGAGCGCGCAGGTTTCCGAGGCCAGCACGAAGCCCTCATCGCCCAGCCTGCCCAGCACCAGCGGCCGCACGCCCAGGGGGTCGCGCACGCCGATCAGCTTGGTGCGGGTCATGGCGATGACCGAAAAGGCACCCTCGACCCGGCGCAGCGCGTCCTTCATCCGCTCGGGGATGTTGCGCTGGATCGACCGCGCCATCAGGTGGATGATGCATTCGCTGTCGCTGCTGGACTGGAAGATCGAGCCGCGCTCGATCAGTTCGCGGCGCAGCGCCATGGCGTTGGTGATGTTGCCGTTATGAGCGATGGCGCAGCCGCCCATGGCGAATTCGCCGAAGAAGGGCTGCACGTCGCGGATCGCCGTCGCCGCCTTGGTGCCGGCGGTGGAATAGCGCACATGGCCGATGGCGAGCGAGCCGGGCAGCGTTTCCATCAGGCTTTGCTTGGTGAAGTTGTCGCGCACATAGCCGAAGCGGTGGGCGCTGTTGAAGCCCTGCTCGGCATCGTGGCTGACGATGCCGCCGGCCTCCTGTCCGCGATGCTGCAGGGCGTGCAGCCCGAGGGCGACGAAATTGGCGGCATCCGTCACTCCGATCACGCCGAACACGCCGCATTCTTCGTGCAGGCGGTCGGAATCGAAGGGATGGGCAAGGAATGGCTGCATCATCACCGACTCTTGGGGCTATTCCGGGGCTGGGTATAGGGGACGTTCGACGCCAATCTAGGGTGTCAGGCCGGCGAAGTCACGCCCCACCGCCATCGCGGGGCGCATTTTATGTCACAAAAGAGCCATATCGTCCTAGTTCGCCGGCGTGGCGGGGACGGGAGTCGCGGCATCGACCGGCTGGCCCACGGGTCCGCAGCTGCGCACCAGCTGCTCGTAGCGGCTGACCACCCAGCCGGGGGCGTCCTGCGGGATCTGCTGGTCCATCTGGCCGCGCATGCGCTCGAACACCTGGGCAGAGCGCGAGTTTTCCACCACCGCGACGGGCTGGGTGGCCATCACCCGGTCATAGACGATGAAGGCGATGGCGACGAGCAGGATGCCGCGCGCCACGCCGAACAGGAAACCCATGCCCTGGTCGACGCCGCCAAGCGCGGAACGCTGCACGACCGAGGAAAACAGCGGCGTGATGATCGAGAACAGCACCAGCGCCAGCGCGAAGACCGTGGCGAAGCCGGCGATGGTGGCCAGCTCGCAGCTGTCGGCCAGGAACTTGTTCAGCCCCGGCACCTGCGCCACCATCGGCCGCACCGTCGGCGCGAAGATGAAGGCCAGCACCGCCGCGCCGATCCAGCCCAGGATCGCCAGCGATTCGCGCACGAAGCCGCGCGCATAGGCCAGGATCGCCGAGAGGATGATCACGGCCGCGACGATGCCGTCGATGATGGTGAATCCGTCCATTTTCACGCCCTTTCGCGGCATTGCCCGCGTCTTGGGACGAGTTCATCCGGCGCCGAATGTCTCGCCCACGAAACTTGTCAGATCCGCGATGCGGTCGATCCGCATCGCGGCCATGCCCTCGACCTTGGTGGCCGCCGGCAGGATCGCCCGTGAAAAACCAAGTTTCTGCGCCTCTTTCAACCTGTTTTCCGCCTGCGCGACCGGCCGTAACGCGCCGGAAAGGCTGATCTCGCCGAAAAGCACGGCTTCGGGCGGCAGCGCGATGTCCTCGCGCGCGCTGAGCAGCGCGGCGGCGATGGCGAGGTCGGCTGCAGGCTCGGCGACGCGCATCCCCCCGGCAACATTGAGAAAAACGTCAAGGCCGGCGAAGGGAACGGCACAGCGCGCCTCAAGCACGGCGAGGATGGTCGAGACCCGGCCGCCATCGAGTCCGACCACGGTTCGGCGGGGACTTGCCAATGTCGAGGGGGCGACGAGGGCCTGCACCTCGGTCAGCACCGGGCGGGTGCCCTCGATGCCGGCGAAGACGGCCGAGCCGGCGCTGGCCTCGCCGCGTTCGGACAGAAACAGCGCCGAGGGATTGGCGACTTCGGAGAGCCCGCCGCCGGTCATCTCGAAGACGCCGATCTCGTCGGCCGGACCGAAACGGTTCTTGTGGGCGCGCAGGATGCGGAACTGGTGGCCGCGCTCGCCCTCGAAATACAGCACGGTGTCGACCATGTGCTCGACGACGCGCGGGCCGGCGATCTGGCCCTCCTTGGTGACATGGCCGACCAGGATGACCGCGGTGCCGCGGCGCTTGGCGAAGGTGACGAGCTCATGCGCGGCGGCGCGGACCTGGGCGACCGAGCCGGGCGCCGCCTCGATCCGGTCGGACCAGAGCGTCTGGATCGAGTCGATCACCGCGACGTCCGGCCGTTCGGCGTCGAGCGTGGTCAGGATGTCGCGCAAGGCGGTCTCGGCCCCCAGGCGGACGGGTGCGTCGCCGAGGCCCAGGCGCTGCGCGCGCAGCCGGACCTGGGCGCTGGCTTCCTCGCCCGAGACATAGATCGCCTGCTGGCCGGCGCGGGCGAAGGCGGCGGCGGCCTGCAAGAGCAGCGTGGACTTGCCGATGCCCGGATCGCCGCCGACCAGCACGGCCGAGCCGGGCACCAGCCCGCCGCCCAGCACCCGATCGAACTCGGCGATGCCCGAGATGGCGCGTGGCGGCGGCGCCTCTTGCGTGGCGAGGCCCGAAAGCGGGATCGGCTTGCCCTTGAGCGTGCCGAGGCCGCGACCGGGGCCCTGGGAAAGCGGCGCTTCCTCGACGATGGTGTTCCAGGCGCCGCAGGCGTCGCAGCGGCCGGCCCATTTGCGATGGCTGGCGCCGCAGGCGGTGCAGGTGAAGGCGGTGATCGGTTTGGCCATGCGGGATATGTGGCAGATCGCGGCGGGGGATGCCATGGGGGGCCGGACGGGCTTTCTCTGTTTCTGAAATACCCCTGCGGCGGTTCCATCAACTCGGGCGCCGGGCCGGGCTGCAAGATGGGTATTTGGAAAACAGAGAAAGCCGCTCAGCTGACACCCAGGCCGGCCCGCATCATGAAGCGGCGGACCGGGGCCACGGCGTAGAGCCCGCCCAGGGCGGCGGCGCGCAGGTCGCGCAGCGGCCGGGCCGAGATCATGCTGGCGCGGTTCAGCGCGTCGATGCCGATCAGCCGGGCCAGCGCCTCGGGACGGCGGCGGCGCTCATAGGCGGCGAGCGATTCCGCGCTGCCCGGGTCCTCCGCCGAGAGATCGAGCAGGGCGGCGAGATCGGCAAGGCTCATGTTCAGCCCCTGCGCGCCGATGGGCGGAACCACATGCGCGGCCTCGGCGATCAGCGCCGTGCGCGGGCTTGTGAAGCGGTCGGCGATCTGGCTGATGATCGGCCATTCCGTCAGCCGCGTCGCCTGGGTCAGGCGGCCCAGCACCCCGGCCGAGCGGCGGTTCAGCTCGGCCTCGAAATCCTCGCGGGGCAGGGCGCGCAGCCGGGCGGTTTCCGGGCCGCGCTCCATCCAGACCACGGCCGAACTGGGCTTACCGTCGCGGTCGGGCAGCGGCACCAGCGTGAAGGGGCCGCCCGAGCGGTGGATCTCGGTCGAAACGTTGTCGTGCGGGCGGTCATGGGTGACGGCGAAGGCCAGCGCCTTCTGGCCGTAGCGCAGCGTGCGGGTGCCGATGCCAAGCGATTCGCGCACCGGCGAGTTGCGGCCGTCGGCGCCGATCACCAGCTTCGCGCGGATGCGGCGGCCATCGGTCAGCGTCGCCAGTGCCTCGCTGTCGCGGGCCAGCAGCCCCGCCGTGCCGGTGCCGGGCAGGAAGCGGACATTCTGCAGCCCGGCGAGGCGGGCCGAGATCTCGCGCTTCAAAAGCCAGTTGGGCAGGTTCCAGCCGAAGGGCTGGTCCGAGATCTCGGCGGCGTCGAAATCACGGGTCAGCCGCGCCTGCGGCAGCTTCCCGCCGGCGTCGATGATCCGCATCACCTGCAGCGCCGTGGCATGCGGGGAAAGGCGGTCCCACAGCCCGGCCGCCTGCAGCACAGCGATCGAGGGGCGCAGGAAGGCGGTGCTGCGCAGGTCCGAGCCCTCGGCCGCCTCGTCGGTCACCGGCGGGGCGGGGTCGACGCAGACCACCCGATGCCCGGCGCTGCCGAAGGCGGCGGCCGCGATCAGCCCGGCGATGCCGCCGCCGGAGACGAGGACCTCGGTATCGTCGATCTGCATGGTCGGGCCCGGCCTAGAACCCGGCCGCATAGGCGGCGAGCATGGCGAAGACCAGCGCCGTCGCGGCCAGCGCGATCAGGCTGAGCCCCGGCAGGCCCCAGAGCACCAGGACCACCACCGAGAGCACCACGGCCAGCAGCGCGAAGGTGAAAAGGCTTCTCGCGGTGCGCGCCTCGGCCCGGTCCTGGGCGGCGGCTTCGGCGGGGGTGAGCGGTTGGGACATGGCGCGTTCCTCGGCTTGCGGTTTTCCTGTCGGGCGGAAGCTCAAGTCTTAACCGGCCCGTCGGTTCCGGCAAGCCCGCGCAGGAAGGCGGCCAGGTCGCCGGTGCGGTAATGCACATGCGGCCCGTGGTCATGGTCCCCGGCAAGCTCGTCCGGGCCGTGTCGGCCCGGACCGACCAGAATCGTCCGCATTCCAAGCTCATGCGGGATGGCGAGGTTCCTGGGGTCGTCCTCGAACATGGCGGCGCCGGCAGGTTCGAACCCCTCGGCGGCCAGGACTGCGGCATAAGAGCGCGCATCCGGCTTGGGGTGGAAGCCCGCTTCCTCGACACCATGGATCGCGTCGAAGACCATCAGCCCGCGATGTTCCAGCACCCGCGTCGCATAGGCGCTGTCGGCATTGGTATGCACGATCTTGCGGCCGGGCAGGGCGGCGATCAGCGCCGCCAGTTCCGGGTCCGGGGTCAGGACCGTGAAGTCGATGTCATGGACGTCGCGCAGATAGGACAGCGGGTCGATGCCATGCTCGGCCATCAGCCCGGCCAGCGTCGTGCCGTGCGTCCGCCAGTAATGGCGGCGCAGCCGGCTGGCCTCCGCCTCGGTCACGCGCAATTCGCGCATGACATAGGCGGTCATGCGCCGCTCGATCTGGGCGAAAAGCCTGACCTCGGGCGCATAAAGCGTGTTGTCCAGATCGAAGATCCAGGTGGAGACATGACGAAAATCCATGGCGCCTGCCTAAACCCGCGGCATGGCGCTTGCAATCGCCGTTCCAAGCGGGGATCGTGCCCGCCATGAAAGACGCCTATTCCCTGATCCTTTCCGCCATCGACAACGGCATCTATCGCCCCGGCGACCGGCTGGTCGAATCCGAGCTGGCCGAGCGTTTCGGCGTCTCGCGCACCCCGGTCCGCGAGGCTTTGCAGCGGCTGGAAACCCAGTCCATGCTCAAGCGCGACGGGCGCAGCCTGATCGTCGCCACGCTGGACCACAACCAGCTGGCCGAGCTTTACACCGTGCGCGCCGAGCTCGAGGCGCTGGCCGCCCGGCTGGCCGCCCGCCACGCCACGCCCGAGGAGGTGCGCGTGCTGGCCGGCATGGTCGAGGACGACCGCGCCATCCTGGGCGACCCGCAGGCCCTGGCGCGGGCGAACCGCCGCTTTCACCACCAGATTCACCTGGCCTCGCACAACCGCTATCTGGTGCAGCAGCTGGACCTGGTGCATCGCAGCATGGCCTTGATGGCGCGCACCAGCCTGGCCGCGCAGGGCCGCGACGTGGTGACGCTGGACGAGCATCAGGCCATCGTCGACGCCATCGCCGCCCATGACGGGGCGGCGGCGGAACAGGCGCTGCGGCACCATATCTCGATGGCCTTCGAGACCCGGCTGAAGGAAGAGGCGCGGCTGGCCGACGAGGAGGAATGATGCGCGAGATCCGGGCCCCCGCCGATCTGGAGGAAGGCGCGGCGCATCTGGTCCGGGTCTGCCCGGTCTGGGCGCGGGAACTGCCGGCGCTGCTGCCCCTGCCGATGCGGCGCTGGCCCGAGGGTTTTCCGGCGATCCGCGACGCGCTGGTCTCGCAGCAGATCTCGACCCGGGCGGCGGCGGCCATCGGCGCGCGCATGGCCGAGGCGGGGCTGGCCGACGAGGCCGGGATCGCCGCGGCAGAGGACGAGACGCTGCGCGCCGCCGGACTGTCGCGGCCGAAGATCCGCTATCTGCGCGGCATCGTCGCGGCCGGGGTCGACTGGCCGGGCTTGCGGGCCCTGCTCGACGAGGAGGTGATCGCCCGGCTGACCGCCCTGCCGGGAATCGGCCGCTGGACCGCCGAGATCTATCTGAAATTTGCGCTCGGCCGCGCCGATGCCTTTGCCGCTGGCGACCTGGCGCTGGCCGAGGCGGCGCGGCTGCTCTACGGCCTGCCCGAGCGGCCCGGCCCGGCGGCGCTGACGGCGCTGGCCGAGCCCTGGCGGCCCTGGCGCGCGGTTGCGGCCCGGGCGCTCTGGGCCTATTACCGGGCCGCAAAGGGGCGCGAGGGCGTCCGTTAGGGGGACGAGATGCTGCGCGAACTGAAATCCGAACGCAAAGGCCCGCAGAAACCCGATTCGGTGGTGGTCTTTCTGCATGGCTACGGCGCCGACGGGGCCGACCTGCTGGGCCTGGCCGATCCGCTGGCGCCGCATCTGCCGGGCACCGCCTTCTATTCCCCGGACGCGCCCGAGCCCTGCCTGAACAACCCGATGGGCTATCAATGGTTTCCGATCCCGTGGATGGACGGCTCCAGCGAAGAGCAGGCCCGCAGCTCGGCCGAGCAATCCTTCAAGGACATCAATGCCTTCCTCGACAAGGTTCTGGCGGATGAGGGGCTGACGCCGGACAGGCTGGCGCTGGTCGGCTTCTCGCAGGGCACGATGATGGCGCTGGCCGTGGCCCCGCAGCGCGACGCCGAGATCGCCGGCGTCGTGGGCTTCTCGGGCCGGTTGCTGGACCCCGAGAACGTGGACAAGGCACGGGTCCGGCCGCCGATCCTGCTGGTGCATGGCGATCAGGATCCGACGGTGCCCTTCGAAAGCATGGGAATCGCCGGCGAGGCGCTGCAGAAGGCCGGCTTCACCGTCTACGGCCATGTGATGAAGAATACCGGACACGGCATCTCTCCCGACGGGCTGTCCGTGGCGTTGGCCTTCCTGAAAGAGCGGTTTGCCGCCAAACCGTGAGGGTTTGATCGATTGGCCTCTTGCGAAACCCGCGGCAGCCCCTACGTTTTTTAAAGAGACACAGAGACGAGGAGAGGCCCCATGACCCTGATCTGGATGACTGCGATCGCCCTGATTCCGACCGGCATGCTGGCCCTGCGTCTCGCCCGTCAGCCGCAGCATGCCGCGGTGCGCGCCCGGCGCTGACCGCCCGGCCCGCGATCAGTCCCAGATCGCGGGATCGGCTATCTCGATTGAATTTCCGGCGGGATCGCGGAAATAGAGCGAGCGGCCGCCTTGCGGCCAGATGAAATCCGCCTCGATCTCGACCCCCGATGCTTCCAGATGCGCGCGCCAGGCGTCGAACAGGCCGGGCTCTGCGGCCATGCAGAAATGCCCCGGCCCCTCGGCGCCATGCGGCGGCACGGGCAGGCGGGCGTCGGGCTTGGGCGGAATCCGGGTCGCACTGGCGCGAAATACCAGCAGCACCTGCGCGCCGCAGCGGAAGAAGACGTGCCGGTCGGGGACGCGGGCGATTTCGGGCAGGCCGATGGTTTCGGTCCAGAAGCGGGCGGCCTCGTCCAGATCCTCGGCGTAAAGCGCCGATTCCAGCGTGCCGATCAGTTTGGGCGGCTTGGTCATGCCGCCATCCTGCCAGCAATCGGCCGGGCAGGCCAGCCCGGCTTGACCTTGCCCCCGCCCCGCGCGACAGCTTGCCTGCAGGACAGGAGGCGCGGCATGGCATGGATCTATCTGGGTGTGGCGGGGTTGCTCGAGGTGGTCTGGGCCTTCGCCATGAAACTGTCCGAGGGGTTCACCCGGCCCTGGCCGACCGCCATCACCTTGGTCGCCATGGTGGCCAGCGTCTGGTTCCTGTCGCTGTCGATGAAGGTGCTTCCGCTGGGCACCGCCTATGTCATCTGGACGGGCATCGGCGCGGTCGGCACCTTCGTGCTGGGGATGGCGCTGCTGGGCGAATCGGCCGACGCCCTGCGCCTTGTCGCGGCGGTGCTGATCGTCGCCGGGCTGGTGCTGATGAAAATCGCCTCGCCGCATTGAGCATGTCACGCCCTTGTCACGCCGCCCGGTTATTTGAGCGCCAGGCATATATTCAGGGACTTGTCAGCCCGGAGCCGCGATATATAGTCGGTGCCATGTTCTGACCCGTCCCGGACAAGGCGAAGCGAGGGCCGATGCTGGACGACCATGGCGAATTCCGAACGCAATTCGTGCGCGAGCCGTCCTGCTTGCGCCACCACCCCGCGCTGGTGCTCAACGCCGATTTCAGGCCGCTCAGCTACTACCCGCTGTCATTGTGGCCCTGGCAAGAGGCGATCAAGGCGGTGTTCCTGGACCGGGTCCAGATCATCGCCGAATATGACGAGGTGGTGCGAAGCCAGCGCCACGCCATACGCATTCCCTCGGTCGTGGTGCTGAAGGATTACGTCAAACCCCAGAAGCGCGTGGCCTTCACGCGCTTCAATCTTTTTCTGCGGGACGAATTCTGCTGCCAGTATTGCGGCGCCAAGGGCGAGCTGACCTTCGACCATGTCGTGCCGCGCTCGCGCGGGGGCGGCACCAGCTGGGAAAATGTCGTCGCCGCCTGCTCGCCCTGCAACCTGAAAAAGGCGAACAAATCGCTGAAGCATTCGGGCCTGAGGCTGCGCCGCCCGCCGCGCCGGCCCACGCCCGAAGAGATGCACGCCATCGGCCGGCGCTTCCCGCCGAACCATCTGCACGAAAGCTGGATGGATTTCCTGTATTGGGATACCGAGCTGATCGCGGATTAGCGCGGTCGCGCATGACGCTGCTTTTTCAAGCGTTTTTCGCGCCAGAGCCTGGGCGGGGGGCCCGCGATTGCCGGCCCGCGCCACGACAATGACAGCGGATCGTTGCAGTCGCCGGCAATGCCGGGTAAAGAAGCCGTCAGGTTTGCGTGATGACATCCAGACCTGTATGCGGCGGGCCGCCCTTCGCCCGGCGCAGCGACTATCGTCCGCGCGCATGGCCGCCGCTGACAGGCGGCCCTGCAGGGCGATCACGAAAGACAAGAAAGGATCTCGTATGTGGACGCGTATTCAGACCGTGGTTGAGGGAAAGCCTGTCTCTGGCGACTGGACGATCTGCCGCAATGAGGTGCCGGTCGGGCGTATCCGCCACGATCCGCAAGTGCCCGGCGTCGCCGCCTGGGCCTGGAGCCTGTTGCACGATCCGGCTGCCGGCGGACGGGCATGGACGGAGGAAGCGGCCATGTCGGCGGTCAAGGACAGTGCCGAGAAACCGGGCGACGCAGCCGCCTGAGACAGTCCGGGCCGGGCGGCGATGATGCCGCCCGTCCGTTTCCGCCAGGCCGCCCGCACCTTGCGGGCCGGATGCGGGAGAATCTAGCTTCGGTGATCGCGCGTCGTCAGATGCGCGATCGCGGCGGCCAGAAGCGCCAGAAGACCCAGCGCGAACAGCGGGATGCCAACGGCGCTTGCCGCCCAGATCGTCAGCCCTGCGGCCAGGATCACGGCGAGAATCAGGATCAGGAAATGCGGCAGCGGCATGTCATCCTCCGTTGCCTTCAATATGGTCTCGGCGGCGCGGCTGGAAAAGGCCCCGCCGCGGTTTTGCGCATGCTGTTGCCGATGAATCGGGCCGGGGCGGAGCATCGCCTGCGCGATCTGGAAAATGTTCGCTAAATGTTCTAGTCTGGCGGCATGAGCCTGCCACCCCGGAACCCCGACGAGATCCTGCGCGCCCGCGGCGCCGACTCGCGCCCCGCCGCGCGCTTCGAGCCCTATCGGGCCGAGCGCGAGGAAGACGGCTGGGACATCCCCGAAGAGCAGAGCCTGCTGCGCACCGAGGTCACGCAGGAGCGGGCGCGCTCGATCATCACCCGCAACACCTCGCCCGATATCTCCTTCGACCGCTCGATCAACCCCTATCGCGGCTGCGAGCACGGCTGCATCTATTGCTTCGCCCGGCCGAGCCACGCCTATCTGGGCCTGTCGCCGGGGCTGGATTTCGAGACGCGCATCACCGCCAAGCCTAACGCTCCCGAATTGCTGGAAGCCGAGATCGGCCGGCGCGGCTATGCGGTGGCGCCCATCGCCTTCGGCACCAATACCGACCCCTACCAGCCCGTCGAGGCCAAGCTGGGCATCATGCGCGGCTGCCTGCAGGTGCTGCATGACTGGAACCATCCGCTGAGCCTGGTGACGCGCGGCGCCACCGTGATGCGCGATGTCGACCTGCTGGGGGCGATGGCGGCCAAGGGGCAGGTGATGGCCGGCGTCTCGATCACCACGCTGGATGCCGAACTGGCGCGGCAGATGGAGCCGCGGGCGCCCGCGCCCTCGACCCGGCTGCGGATGATCCGGGCCCTGGCCGAGGCCGGCGTGCCGGTGCGGGTCATGGTGGCGCCGGTGATCCCGGTGCTGACCGAGCACGAGATGGAGCGCATCATGCAGGCCGCCCGCGATGCCGGGGCCAGCGCCGCCAGCATGATCCCGATCCGCCTGCCGCTGGAGGTGGCGCCGCTGTTCCGCGACTGGCTGGAGCGGCACCATCCCGGCAAGGCGAGGCATGTCATGGCGCGGGTGCAGGCGATGCGCGGCGGGCGCGACAACGACCCGCGCTTCGGCAAGCGCATGCGCGGCGAGGGCCCCGAGGCCGAGCTGCTGCACCAGCGCTTCCGGCTGGCCCGCAAGCGGCTGGGGCTGGTGCGCGAGGCCGAGGTGCTGGATTGTAGCCGCTTCGGCCCGCCGCCCCGGACGGGGGACCAGCTGTCGCTGTTCTGATTACTCGCCCGGCCCCATGGCTTCGGCGATGCGGGCCGAGATGCGCTCGGGCGAGGGGCGCGGCCCGCGCGGCGCCGCGACCAGCGCGTCGCGCATGGCGGCCAGATGCTCGGGCGTGGTGCCGCAGCAGCCGCCGATGACGCGCACGCCCAGATCGCGGGCCAGCACGGCGAATTCCGCCATGACCCCGGGCGTCGCATCATAGATCAGCCCGCCGTCCTGATAGCGCGGCACGCCGGCATTCGGCTTGGCGATCAGCGGCCGTTCGTTGCCCGAGGCGGCGAAACCCGCCACCGCCATCAGCAGCTCGGCCGGGCCGGTGCCGCAATTCGCGCCATAGGCCAGCGGCGGATAGGGCAGCCGGTCGATCAGCGCGGCGAGTTGCGGCGGCGTCACCCCCATCATGCTGCGCCCGCCCGGCTCAAAGCTCATCATGCCGCACCAGGGCATGCCGACCGCCTGCGCGGCCTTGGAGGCGGCGCGCATCTCCTCGGCGGCGCTGATCGTCTCGATCCACAGGATGTCCGCGCCGCCCTCCTTCAGCGCCTGCGCCTGTTCGGTGAACATGGCGGTCGCCTCGGCCTCGGTCAGCCGGCCCATCGGCGCCATGATCTCGCCGATGGGGCCCATCGAGCCGGCGACGATCACCGCGCGGCCGGTCCCGGCCACAGCCTCGCGTGCCAGGCGGGCGGCGGCGCGGTTCAGCGCGGCGACGCGGGCCTCGGCCTTGGCCAGCCGCAGCCGGCTGGCATTGGCGCCGAAGCTGTTGGTCAGGATGATGTCGGCGCCCGAGGCGATCATCTGCCGGTGCAGCTCGCGCACCTTGTCGGGATGGGTTTCGCACCACAGGTCCGGCGCCTGTCCCGGCGCCAGCCCCATGTTGTAGAGATTGGTTCCCGTCGCCCCGTCGGCCAGGAGCCAAGGGCGTTCGCCGAGCATCCTCGACAGCTGGTCAGGCATGGTCTTTCCCGTTCTGCGGCAGGATCGGGGAATCATAGCCCATCCTGCCGGGAAGTCATTGGGACATTTGCGGCCCGCTCAGCGCGAGCGGATCATGCCCATGATGTCCTTGGTGCGCTCGACGATCGGTTGGGCGATGGCCTGCGCCTGGTCGGCGCCGCGGCCGAGGATGCGGTCGATCTCGGCCGGGTCGGCCATGAACTCGGTCATCCGCCGGGTGATCGGCGCCAGGGCCTCGACCGCCACCTCGGCCAGCGCGGGCTTGAAGGCGCCGAAGCCCTGGCCCTCGAAGCGGGCCAGCACCTGATCGCCGCTCTCGCCGGTCAGCGCGGCATAGATGTTGACCAGGTTCTTCGCCTCGGGCCGGTCCTTCAGCCCCTCCATCGTGCCGGGCAGCGGATCGGCATCGGTGCGCGCCTTGCGGATCTTTTGCGCGATGGCGTCGGCATCGTCGGTCAGGTTGATGCGGCTGGCATCCGAGGGGTCGGATTTCGACATCTTCCTGGACCCGTCGCGCAGGGACATGACGCGGGTGGCCGTGCCCTCGATCATCGGCTCGGTGATCGGGAAGAAGTCCACGCCGTAATCGTGGTTGAACTTGGCGGCGATGTCTCGGGTCAGCTCCAGATGCTGCTTCTGGTCCTCGCCCACCGGCACGGCGGTGGCGTGATAGGCCAGGATGTCGGCGGCCATCAGCGACGGATAGGCCAGAAGGCCGAGGCTGGAATTCTCGCTGTTCTTGCCGGCCTTGTCCTTGAACTGGGTCATGCGATACATCCAGCCCACCCGCGCCACGGTGTTGAACAGCCAGGCGAGCTCCGCATGCTGCGAAACCTGGCTCTGGTTGAACAGGATCGAGACCTCGGGGTCCACGCCCGAGGCCATGAAGGCCGCCGCGACCTCGCGGGTGTTGTGCCTGAGCTTCTCGGGCTCCTGCCAGACGGTGATCGCGTGCAGGTCCACGACGCAATAGATCGTCTCGGCCCCCTTGCCCTGATAGTCCGCAAAGCGTTTCAGCGCGCCCAGATAGTTGCCCAGCGTCAGCCCGCCCGAGGGCTGGATGCCGGAAAAGATGCGCTTGGCGAAGCTCGTGGTCATGGCACTACCTGCTTGGAAAATCCCGGTGGCTGGCTTACCTCTTGCCCCGGTCGGGCGCAACCGCCCGCAAGGAGGGCTTGCGCAACAGCCCACTGGAAAGGAGCCTCGATGCGACCCGGTTACGATGAATCGCCGCTGAACCCCGTGCCCGCCGTGGTCTGGATGATCGCCCTGCCGATGATCGCCTGCGAGGCGGTGTTCGGCCTGGCGCAGATGGGCTTCATCGGCGGCGGCGGGCAGGGCGCCGGCCTCGCCATGCGCCAGATCGCGGTCGAGCGCACCGCCTATATCCCCGAATTCGTGCTGCGGCTGTGGCAGATGAAGGTGTTCCTGCTGGACCAGAGCTGGCGCATCCTGACCTATTCCTTCGTGCATCTGTCGCTGACCCATGCGCTGTTCGTCATCGTCTTCACGCTGGCGCTGGGGAACCTGATCGCGAACCAGTTCCGGCCTTGGGCGGTCGCGGCGCTGTTCTTCGGCTCGGCCATCGGGGGCGCGCTGGTCTATACGCTGGCGGCGGGGCTTCTGCCGCAGTTCCGCTTCCAGGCGCTGATCGGCGGCTATCCGGCGGTCTACGGCTTCGTCGGTGCCTTCACCTTCCTGCTCTGGACGCGGCTGGGGCAGGAGAACGCGAACCGCCTGCGCGCCTTCACCCTGATCGGCATGCTGCTGGCCTTCCAGCTGGTCTTCGGCATCCTGTTCCAGGACGGCAGCCTGACCTGGATCGCCGAGATCGCCGGCTTCTGCTGCGGCTTCCTTCTGTCCTTCGTGCTGGTGCCGGGCGGGATCGGGCGCGTGATGCGCCAGATCCGTCAGCGCTGACGCCGCAAGCCCGCGCGCAGGTCCGAGGGCCGGAACGCGCCCAGCACCAGCGCCGCCGCGCCATAGGCCGCCATGCCGCCCAGGACCAGCGCGGCCAGCGCCAGATAGCGCGTCCCGGGCTGCTCCAGCGTGTCGCCCAGGGCCAGCATCAGGCCCCAGATCACCGCGCCCATGACCGCGGATGCCGCGCAGATGCGGGGCAGGCGGTGGCGGAAGCGGTCGTCGAGCGCGGCCGCCTCGCCGAAGGCTTTCGTGCCGCGCCAGAGCTGCGCCGCCATGGTCCAGCCGGCGACGGTGGTGCCCCATGCGGCGGCGGAAAAGCCGATGAAGGGCGCCAGCCCCAGCGCCACCACCGCATTGACCACCATGGACCAGACCGCGAAGCGGAACGGGGTGCGGGTGTCCTCGCGGGCGAAATACAGCGGCTGCAGCACCTTTTGCAGGACGAAGGCCGGCAGGCCGAGCCCGTAGATTGCCAGCGCCAGCGCGGTCGGCCCGACATCGGCAGTCAGGAAGGCGCCGCGCCGGAACAGCACCGAGATCAGCGGATAGGCCATCACCACCAGCGCCACCGCGGCCGGCACGGTCAGGAACAGCGCGAATTCGGCGGCGCGGTTATAGGCGTGCCTGCCGCCGCCGGTATCGCCGGATTTCAGCCGGCGCGAGATGTCGGGCAAAAGCACGATGCCGATGGCGATGCCCACCACCCCCAGCGGCAGCTGATACAGCCGATCGGCATTGGTCAGCCAGGCGATGGCGCCGTCGAAGAACGAGCCGACCTGCCGCCCGACCAGCAGGTTGACCTGCACCACGCCGCCCGCCAGCACCGCGGGCGCGGCCACGGCCAGCAGGCGCCGCATGTCCGGCGTCAGCCGCGGCCGGCGCAGGCGCAGCGGAAAGCCCATGCGCTTTGCCGCCCACCAGACGGTGAAGAGCTGCGCGATGCCCGAGACCGGGGTGGACCAGGCCATGGCCAGCCCCATGTCCCAGCCCCGCCAGTCGGCCAGCAGCATGGCGGCGATCAGGACGAAGTTCATCAGCACCGGCGCGGCGGCCGCGGCCATGAAGCGCCCGCCGGCGTTCAGCAGCCCCGAAAGCAGCGCGGTCAGCGAGATGAACAGGATATAGGGAAAGCAGATGCGGCCATAGATCACCGCCAGCTCGAAACGCTCGTCGCCCTGGAAGCCCGCGGCCTGCATCAGCACCAGCCAGGGCATGGCCAGATGCGCGATCAGCGACACGACCAGCACCACCGAGAACAGCCCCGAAAAGGCCTCCTCGGCAAAGCCGCGCGGGTTCTCGCCGCTTTCCAGCCGCTTGGCGAACATCGGCACGAAGGCGGTGTTGAAGGCGCCCTCGGCGAAGAAGCGGCGGAACATGTTGGGCAGGGTGAAGGCGACGATATAGGCCTGCGCCACCGGGCCGGTGCCCAGATAGGCGGCGATCATCACGTCGCGGACGAAGCCTACGACGCGGCTGGCCAGAGTCCACGCCCCCACCGAGAGGAAGCCCCGGATTAGTCTGATCGGTTGCATCTTTGGTCCCTCAGAACGTCCCGCCCAGCGGCCGCCCGGCGCGTTCGGCGCGCTCGGCCCCGTCCTTGATCGCCTGGCGCAGCTTCTTCTCCAGCGACTCGCGGCGGCCGGCCTGGTGCAGCTTCAGCCCGAACATGTCCTTGACATAGAAGGTGTCCACCACCTGCGCGCCGAAGGTGGCGATCACCGCGCTGGCGATCTGGATATGGTTGTCGGCCAGGGTGCGCGTCAGGTCGTAGAGCAGGCCGGGACGGTCGCGGGTATCGACCTCGATGACGGTGTAGACGTCGCTGCCCTCGTTGTCGAAGGTGATATGCGTCGGGAAGCGGAAGGCGCTGTCGCGCTTGCGGGGCTTGTCGCGGCCGGCCAGCGCCTCGCGCGCGACGATCTCGCCCTTCAGCGTGCGCTGGATCATGGTGTGCAGGCGCGGCAGCCGGTCGGCGGCATAGGGATGGCCGTCGGCATCCTGCAGCCAGAACACCGCCGTCGCGAAACCGTCCTTGGTGGTATAGGTGCGGGCATCGACGATGTTCGCCCCGACCAGCGCCAGCGCCCCGGCCATGCGCGAGAAGATGCCGGGATGGTCGGCCAGCACGAAGGCGGCGCGGGTGGCGTCGCGGTCGGTGTCGGGATGCAGGTCGGTGCGGATCTCGTCATCGCCCAGGTCCTTCAGCATCTCGGCAAAGACATATTGCGTCTCGGTCGGCAGGCCCGGCCAGTAATTGTCGTAATGCCGGCCCAGCTCGGCCTTGATCGCCTTCGGCTCCCAGCCCTTGGCGGTCAGCAGGTGGCGCAGCGAGCGCTTGGCCTCGCCGGTGCGCTTGTCGCGGTTCAGCTCCTCAAGGCCGTTTTCCAGCGCCGCCTTGGTTTCCTGGTGCAGCTTGCGCAGCAGCATCGCCTTCCAGTTGTTCCAGGTGCCGGGGCCGACGCCGCGGATGTCGCAGACGGTCAGCACCAGCAGCATGTCCAGCCGCCGGGTGGTCTTCACCGCCTTCGCAAAGTCGCGCAGCGTGCGCGGATCGGCGATGTCGCGTTTCTGCGCCACGTCCGACATCAGCAGGTGGTTGCGGATCAGCCATTCGATGGTCTCGATCTCGTCCGCCGGCAGGCCGAAGCGGGTGCAGATGCGCCGCGCCAGCCGGGCGCCCAGGATCGAATGGTCCTCGGCCCGGCCCTTGCCGATGTCGTGCAGCAGCACGGCAAGGTAGATCACCCGCCGGTTCACCTTGCCCCGCATGATCTTGCTGACCACCGGCAGGTCCTCGGCATCCTCGCCGCGCTCGATGGCGGCCAGGGCGGCGACGCATTGGATCAGGTGCTCGTCCACCGTGTAATGGTGATAGACGTTGAACTGCATCATCGCCACCACCGGAGCGAATTCCGGGATGAAGGCGGCCAGCACGCCCAATTCGTTCATCCGGCGCAGCGAGCGTTCCGGGTTGCCGTGCTTCAGCAGCAGGTCGAGGAAGATGCGCACCGCCTCGGGGTCCGAGCGCATGCGGTCGTCGATCATCTCCAGATTGGCCGCGACGGCGCGCATGGCGTCGGGATGGATCAGGATGCCGGTCCGCAGCGCCTCCTCGAAGAGCCGCAGGATGTTCAGCGGATCGGACAGGAACTGCTTCTCGTCGGCATAGGTCAGCCGCCCGCGATCCACGCGAAAGCCGGCCCGGACGCGGCGGCGGCGCTGGAACAGCCGGTTCATGATCGGCGCCTTGTAAAGGTGCCTTGCCTCCAGCGCGACGAGGAACACCCGGGTCAGCTCGCCGACCTTGGTGGCGTGCAGGAAATAGTCCTGCATGAAGATCTCGACCGCGCGGCGGCCGCCGAGGTCGCGATAGCCCATGCGCTTGGCCACCTCGACCTGCATGTCGAAGGTCAGCTGGTCCTGCGGCCGGCCGGCGATCAGGTGCAGGTGGCAGCGCACGGCCCAAAGGAAATCCTCGGCCTGCCAGAAGGTCAGGTGCTCGTCGCGGGTGAAGAAGCCCAGGTCGACCAGTTCCACGGCGCGGTCGACGCGATGGATGTATTTGGCGATCCAGTAGAGGGTCTGCAGGTCGCGCAGGCCGCCCTTGCCCTCCTTGACGTTGGGCTCCAGCACATAGCGCTGCCCACCCTGGCGGCGGTGGCGCTCGGCGCGTTCGGCCAGCTTCGCCTCGATGAACTGGGGGACGGTCTTGTCGAACAGCTCGGACCAGAGCCGGTCGCGCAGGGTTTCGGCGGCGGTGGCGTGCCCGCAGATCAGCCGATGCTCCAGCAGGCTGGTGCGGATGGTGATGTCGCCGGCGCCCAGCCGCAGGCAGTCATCGACCGAGCGCGTGGACTGGCCGATCTTCAGCTTCAGGTCCCACAGCATGTAGAGCATGGATTCGACGACGCTTTCCGCCCAGCCGCTGACCTTCCACGGCGTCAGGAACAGCAGGTCCACGTCGGATTGCGGCGCCATCTCGGCCCGGCCATAGCCGCCGATGGCCAGCACCGCCAGCCGCTCGGCATCGGTGGGGTTGAGCAGCGGGTGCAGGATGGTGGTCGCGACGTGATGGATCGCCAGCACGACGGCGTCGGTCAGGCTGGCGATGGCGCGCACCGTCTCGCGCGCGGCGCGGGGGTGGGACATGAAGCCGGCCGCGATATCCTCCATGGCGGCCGCGCGCGCCTGGGACAGGATGGCGACGGTGCGGGCGCGGATCTCGCGCGGCTCGGCGATATCCGCCAGCGCGCCGGTCAGCGCGGGCAGGAAGCTTTCGGGGGCGAACAGCGAATGCGCCCCGGGCAGGGCCGGGGCGCTTTGCGGCAAGGTGTCGGTGTCCCTGGCGCTCAAGATCAGAACCCGAAGCCGCCGAAGCTGCGCGGCGCCGGATCCAGCACCACCACCTGGTTGCCCCGCACCGTGGCCACCGCCAGGGCGCGTTCGTTGGTGCCGTCCCGCTTGAGACGGAAGGCGCCCGAGACCCCGGCGAAGCCCGCGCTCTGCGTCAGGCCCGAGGTGGTCAGCGCATTGCGCTTGCCCGCCCGCACCAGCGCCGCGATGGCCGCGACCCCGTCATAGGCCAGCGAGCCCAGCTCGTGCGGGGTCTCGCCATGGGCGGCGCGGTAACGCTGGTCGAACTGCGCCTTGAGCGTGGTGTCGGGAATGGCGAACCAGCCGCCCTGCACGCCGCGCAGCTGCAGCCGGGCCGAGGGCTGGTCCCAGCGCGTCAGCCCCATCATCTGCACCGAGGCCGAGGTGACGCCGGCATCGGCCAGCCTGTCGGTCAGATAGGGCAGCACCGCGCCCTGGTTCGCGGTCAGGAAGACCGCGTCGACATTGCCCGACAGCGCCGCCTGGGCGACATTCGGCACGATGCCGTCGATGCCCTGCTTGGATAGCGGATGCACGGCGGTGCCGACCAGGGTGGCGCCGTTGCGCTGGATGGCGCGCTGGATCGCGTGGGCGCCGACCTGGCCGGCAGTGTCGTCCTCGGCCACCATCAGGATGCGGCGCTTGCCGTTCCTGACGCCGTATTTGACCAGCCGGTCGGCGACGTTGTCGAAGGTGTTGCCCAGCACGAAGACATTGCCGCCGGCGATGTCGGTGTTGTTCGAGAAGGACAGCACGTTGACGCCCTGCGGCGCCATGGCATTGCCGACCGCATTGGCGCTGTCGGCGAAAAGCGGGCCCAGGATGATCTTGGCACCCTCGGCCACCGCCTGGTTGGCCATGGCGACGGCCGTGCCGGGCTCCGAGCCGGCATTGTAGATCCGCAGGTCGATGGTCGCGCCGCGCGCATCCGCGGCCGCCATCTTGGCCGAATTGGTCAGGGAGCGCGCCAGCCAGTCCAGATCCGCGCTGCCCGTGCCCCCCGGCACCAGCAGCGCCACCGGCACCGGCTGCGACGGGTCGATGCTCTGGCCGGTCTGCGGGCCCGAGGCCCCCATCTCGATGGGCTGGCAGGCGGCAAGCGTCACGGCGGCAAGGACAGCTCCGACGCGCGCCAGCGGACGGCGCAGGTCGAAGGCGCCGCGGATCGTTTTCAGGACGGTCATGGCGTGATTCCCTGTTGGATCGAGGCTGGGGGTTTGATGGGGGCAGGTTATTGGCATATTCCGGACATGGCAACTTGCCCGGCAGAGAGAAAGGGACCCGCGATGGAGGACAGCGCCAGCACAACCGGGACGGGCGCGCGGCCGCTTTCCCTGACCGTTTCGGCCGCCGCGCCCGAGCCGGGCCTCTACCTGGTCGCGACCCCGATCGGGGCGGCGCGCGACATCACCCTGCGGGCGCTCGACGTGCTGAACACGGCCGATGTGCTGGCGGCCGAGGATACCCGCAACCTGCGGCATCTGCTGGATATTCACGGCATCGCGCTGCGCGGCCGGCGGCTCGTCGCCTATCACGACCACAATGCCGACCGGGCACGCCCGGCGATCCTCGCGGCGCTGGGCGAGGGGAAGAGCGTGGCCTATGCCTCGGATGCCGGCACGCCGCTGGTCGCCGATCCGGGCTACCGCCTGGCGCGGGACGCCGCCGAGGCCGGGTTTGCGGTTCGCGCGCTGCCCGGGCCATCGGCGGCGCTGGCGGCGCTGTCGGTCTCGGGCCTGCCCAGCGACCGCTTCCTGTTCGTCGGCTTTCCCCCGGCCGCCGGCGGCGCGCGCCGGAAATGGATCGAGAGCTGGCAAAAGGTCGACGCGACGGTGATCGCCTTCGAAAGCCCGAGGCGCGTTAAGCAACTGTTGGAGAACTTGTGCGAAACTGAGGCGAATCGGTCTACGGTGATCTGCAGGGAACTGACCAAGAAGTTCGAAGAGGTGATGCGTGGCAGCGCGGCGGAGCTGGTCGAAAAAATCCCTGCGGAAGGGTTGCGCGGCGAGGTCGTGGTGCTGTTCGGGCGTCCCGAACCCGTCGTCGCGGATGAGGGCAGCTTGCGCGTGGCTCTGGACGGGCTGCTGGGCACGCTGTCCGTGAAAGAGGCGGCGGCAGAGGTTGCTGCGCGGTTCGGTCTGCCCCGGCGCGAGGTCTATGCGCTGGCGGTGGAGATGAAGAGGGAACGGGAATGAAGTTCGAAAGAATCTCCGAGGGGACGCCTGTTCCGGCCATCGGCGTCAGGGCGCGGCGGGGTGCCGTCGCCTGTGCCGCAGGCCGTTTCGCCGAGGAATCGGTGGCGCGGGAATATCGCCGGCGCGGCTATGAGGTGCTGGCCGAGCGTTGGCGCGGCCGGGGCGGCGAAATCGACCTGATCCTGCGCAAGGATGAGGAATATGCCTTTGTCGAGGTCAAGAGGTCGCATTGTCACGACCGCGCGGCCGAGCGGATCAGCGGCCGGCAGATCGCCCGGATCTGCCAGGCTGCGCTGGAATATTGCGGGCGCCTGCCTGCGGGCCTGCTGACCGCGATGCGTTTCGATGCCGCGCTGGTCGACCAGCTCGGCCGGGTCGAGATCATCGAGAATGCCTTTGGCATGAACTGACCGCTGCGGCTTGCAAACCCGGCCCGCGCGCGCGACAAGATCGCTCGAAACAGGCTGGGGATGATGGCATGAGTCTTTACGTGGCCCTGCAGATGGACCCGATCGAGCAGGTCTCGATCGACGGTGACAGCACCTTCCGGCTGGGGCTCGAGGCCGAGGCGAGGGGGCACCGGCTGTTCCAGTACACCGCCGACCGGCTGAGCTATAGCGAGGGCAGGATCCTGGCCCGAGGCCGCCCCGTCACGCTGCGGCGAGAGCCGGGCAATCACGTGACCTTCGGCGACTGGGTCGATGTCGACCTGTCGGAATTCGACGTGGTCTGGCTGCGGCAGGACCCGCCCTTCGACATGGGCTACATCACCACCACCCACCTGCTGGATCGATTGCATCCCTCGACCTATGTGGTCAACGATCCGTTCTGGGTGCGCAACAGTCCCGAGAAGCTGCTGGTGCTGGATTTTCCCGAACTGACGCCACCGACGCTGATCACCCGCGACCTGGCGCAGATCCGTGCCTTTCGCGAGCGGCATGGCGATTTCATCCTCAAGCCGCTCTACGGCAATGGCGGGGTCGGCATCTTCCACATGCGGCCCGACGATCCGAACCTGTCCTCGCTGGTCGAAACCTTCCTGGCCAACAGCCGCGAGCCGATCATCGCGCAGAAATACCTGCCCGCGGTGGTCAGGGGCGACAAGCGCATCATCCTGGTCGATGGCGAGCCGGTCGGCGCAATCAACCGCGTCCCGGCCGCGGGCGAGGCGCGCTCCAACATGCATGTCGGCGGCCGTCCCGAGAAGATCGGCCTGACCGAGCGGGAATACGAGATCTGCGCCCGGATCGGCCCGGTCCTGCGCGAGAAGGGGCTGATCTTTACCGGAATCGACGTGATCGACGGTTGGCTGACCGAGATCAACGTGACCTCGCCCACCGGCATCCAGGAACTCGAGCGGTTCGATGGCGTCAACGCCGCGGCGCTGATCTGGGAGGCGGTCGAGCGCCGGCTGGCGGAGCGAGGCTGACCTCCGGGTTCATCCAGGGGGCACGGCGTGCTGCGGATGAGACTATCGGGCAGGTGAGGCCTCGATTGCGAATGTTCCGTGGCCGGGCCTTTTCGCAGCATTCCCGGCACCTTCCGGGGGCGCTGATATTTCCCGGCTGCAGGATGGCGAGACAGCAGCACCGGTTGACAATATGCGGATGCGGATCAGTGCCGTGCTGTCAGGCCATCGGGAAATAGCGGCCGCTTTTCCACCGGTAGCGACATTCGGTGCGTATCGCGGTGCTTCCGGTATTTTATGAACGGCTTCATCACCTCGACCGGCGGTCGAGAGTTTCGCCTTGGCGAGGTGGATCCCCTCGCGCCACGGGAGCAAGGGGCGTGATCGAGGCAGGCGCCGGCCGAAGGCGCTTGTTCGCCTGGCGCAGATCTCGGCTCCGCATAATGCATCCTGCGAAAGAATCCGGGCCCTCACACCTCTGCAGGCGCGTGAAAATCTGGAGGTCGAGGATATGGTGGTCATATCGCCCAGGCAGACCGGTCGCCTGAACTCAGTCACAAGACGTGTGGCCTCCGACTGGCCCCCGAAGAACCGGCGGGCACGCCCTCAATCCGGCCGGCCGAAGGGCAGGCGGTAGGTCAGCGCCTCGGCCAGGTGCGGCTGGCGGATCGCCGGGGAACGGTCCAGGTCGGCAATGGTCCTCGCGCTGCGCAGGATGCGGTGGTAGCCGCGCGGCGTCAGGCCCAGCCGCTCGGCCGCCAGGGCCAGCAGCGACCGGCATTCGCTGTCGAGCGGCGCGATCTCCTCGAGCAGACGGCCCGAGGCGTCGGCGTTCACCCGCGCCGACGGATGGCCGGCGAAACGTTCGGTCTGGAGCATCCGGGCGGCGGCGACCCGCTCGGCGACGCTGGCCGAGCTCTCGCCGGTCGCCGGCAGGCCCAGGTCCTCGATGGCGACCTGCGGCACCTCGATGCGCAGGTCGAAGCGGTCCATCATCGGCCCCGAGACCCGGCCCAGATAGTCCGATCCGCAGCGCGGCGCCTTGGAACAGGCGCGCGCGGCGTCGGCGATCTCGCCGCAGCGGCAGGGATTGGCGGCGGCGACCAGCAGGAAGCGCGCCGGATAGCGGATATGGGCATTGGCGCGCGAGACGTGGATCTCGCCGGTCTCGATCGGCTCGCGCAGGGCGTCGATGACCCGGCGCTCGAATTCCGGCAACTCGTCGAGAAACAGCACGCCATTATGCGCCAGGCTGGCCTGGCCGGGCCGGGCATTGCGGCCGCCGCCCACCATCGCCGCCATCGAGGCGGTGTGATGCGGCTGGCGGAAGGGCGCCATGCGCGAGATCCCGCCCTCGGCCAGGAGCCCGGCGACGGAATGGATGATCGAGGTCTCCAGCGCCTCGGGCGGGGTCAGCGGCGGCAGGATGCCGGGCAGGCGGGTCGCCAGCATGGACTTGCTGGCTCCGGGCGGGCCGACCATCAGCAGGTGATGGCGGCCGGCGGCGGCGATCTCCAGCGCGCGGCGCGCGCGCTCCTGGCCCTTGACCTCGGAGAGGTCGGCCTCGTGCACGGTTTCGGCCAGCTCGCCCGGCGCGGCGCGGGGCAGGGGCGCGCGGTCGGTCAGGTGATCGACCGCCTCGCGCAGGGTGCGCGGCGCAAAGACCGGCACCGCGCCGACCCAGGCCGCCTCGGCCCCGCAGGCGCGCGGCACCAGCAGCGCCCGGCCTTCCTCGGCCGCGGCCATGGCGGCGGGCAGGGCGCCCGCCACCGGCGAGAGCCGGCCGTCCAGCGCCAGTTCCCCCAGCGCCACCACGCGCTCCAGCGCCTCGGCCGGGACGATCTCCAGCGCGGCCAGCACGGCCAGCGCGATGGGCAGGTCGAAATGCGAGCCCTCCTTGGGCAGGTCGGCGGGCGACATGTTCACCGTCACCCGCCGCGAGGGCATGGCGATGGAGAGCGCCCCGAAGGCGGCCTTGACCCGCTCGCGCGCCTCGCTGACCGATTTGTCGGGCAGGCCGACGATGCCAAATCCCGGCAGGCCCGGCGAAACCGAGCATTGCACCTCGACCAGCCGCGCCTCGACCCCGTCGAAGGCCACGGTATAGGCAATCGCCGCCATCACCTCTCCCCATGTCACAGGGGCTCTGGTTAACCCGCCGGAGCTTAAAGATTGGTTAACGGGCGCGGCTTGCTTGTTCCGCGGCCCGCTTCGGCCTATGTGCAGGGCGAACGTCACGGCAGAGGAAGCGACCATGCAAGGCAGCCGCATATTGCTGATCGTCGGCGGGGGCATCGCCGCCTTCAAGATCCCCGAGCTGATCCGCATGATCCGGCGCGAGGGGGGCTCGGTCGTGCCGGTGCTGACGCGGGCGGGGGGGCAGTTCGTGACGCCGCTGACCCTGTCGGCGCTGGCCGAGGCGCCCTGCCATACCGAGCTGTTCGACCTGACCCGCGAATCCGAGATGGGCCATATCCAGCTGTCGCGCGCCGCCGATCTGGTGGTGGTGGCGCCGGCGACCGCCGACCTGCTGGCGCGGATGGCGGCGGGGATGGCGGACGACCTGGCCTCGACCCTGCTCTTGGCCACCGACAAGCCGGTGCTGGCGGCGCCGGCGATGAACGTGCGCATGTGGCAGCACCCCGCGACGCAGCGCAACCTGGACCTGCTGGAGAATGACGGCGTCCGGTTTGTCGGCCCGGACGAGGGCGACATGGCCTGCGGCGAATACGGTCCCGGGCGCATGGCCGAGCCCGAGGCGATCCTGCAGGCGATCCGTGCGGCGCTGGGGCGCGAGAAGCCGCTGCGCCTGCCGCCCGAGGCGGTGGTCTCGCTGCCCGCGCGGGTGCTGGGCGGGCGGCATGTCATCGTGACCTCGGGCCCGACGCATGAGCCGATCGACCCCGTGCGCTATATCGCCAACCGCTCCAGCGGGGCGCAGGGCGCGGCGATTGCCGCGGCGCTGCGCGACCTGGGCGCGCGGGTCAGTTTCATTACCGGCCCGGCCGAGGTGCCCCCGCCCGAGGGCGTCGCGGTGATCGTCGTCGAGACGGCGCGCGAGATGCGCGAGGCGGTCGAGGCCGCCTTGCCCGCCGATGCCGCGGTGATGGCCGCTGCCGTGGCCGACTGGCATGTCGCCAATGCCCGGCCGGGCAAGATCAAGAAGGACGGCTCCGGCAGGCTGCCCGAGCTGCAATTCGCCGAGAATCCCGACATCCTGGCCTGGATCAGCCAGCTGGGCCGCGACCGTCCGTCGCTGGTGGTGGGCTTTGCCGCCGAGACCGACGACGTGCTGGACAACGCCGCCCGCAAGCGCAAGCGCAAGGGTTGCGACTGGATCGTTGCCAATGACGTGAGCCCGGCGACCGGGATCATGGGCGGGACCGAGAACGCGGTGACGCTGATCTCCGAGACCGGGGCGGAAAGCTGGCCGCGGCTCTCCAAGGACGAGGTGGCGCACCGGCTGGCCGCGCGCATCGCCGACGCGCTGAACGCCGGGGACGGCATGGCGGAGGGGCATGCATGAACCGGGTCTATCTGGACTGGAACGCCACCGCGCCGCTGCGCCCCGAGGCGCGCGAGGCCATGCTGGCGGCCAGCGAGATCGTCGGCAACCCGTCCTCGGTCCATGCCGAGGGGCGGGCGGCGAAATCGGCGCTGGAACGGGCGCGCGAGGAGATCGCCTCGGCCCTGGGCGCCGAGGGGGGGGATGTGATCTTCAACTCGGGCGCCACCGAGGCGGCGGCGCTGGTGCTGCAGGACCGCGGGCTGGCCTGTTCGGCGGTGGAACATGCCGCCGTGCTGGCCTGGTGCGACAATTCGCTGCAGACGGAGCCCTCGGGGCGCGTGATCGTCCCCGATCCGGCCCGTGCGGCGCTGCAACTGGCCAATTCCGAGACCGGCGTCATCCAGGACCTGCCCCAGGGGCTGGCGGCCAGCGACCTGACCCAGGCCTTCGGAAAGATTCCCTTCGCCTTCAACTGGCTGGGGATCGAGGCCGGTTTCGTCAGCGCCCACAAGCTTGGCGGTCCGCGCGGCATCGGCGCGCTGGTGGTCCGGCGCGGCACCGAGATCGAGGCCCGCATCCGGGGCGGCGGGCAGGAACAGGGCCGCCGCGCCGGGACCGAGAACCTGATCGGCATCATGGGCTTTGCGGCGGCGGCGAAAGCGGCGCAGAATGATCTGGATCAAGGAATCGGGGAAAAAGTGTCGGAAATCCGCGATTCCCTGATGGCTACTCTGGAATCCGGGGCAGAAATGGTTACATTCCCGGGGCGCGAATCCCGCCGCCTGCCGAATACATTGTCGATCCTGACGCCGGGATGGCGCGGAGAGACGCAGGTGATGCAGATGGACCTCGCCGGATTTGCCGTATCGGCAGGCTCGGCCTGTTCCTCGGGCAAGGTCCGGCCAAGCTCCGTCCTGACGGCCATGGGAATCGCGCCGGAATGGGCGGGCGATGCGATCCGCGTCTCGATCGGTCCGACGACGGACCCTCGGGACGTCGTGCGTTTTGCGGATGCCTGGCTGGCGGCTTATGCGCGCTGGCGGCAAAGGAATGATCAGCGGGCGACCGCGGGAAGGGTGTGAGATGTCTGTTGAGACCGGCGAGGCCATCGAAGTCCGCGAGGGTGTAGACCGCGAGACCGTCGAGACCGTTCAAAGCATGGGGTCCTACAAATACGGCTGGGACACCGAGATCGAGATGGAATATGCCCCCAAGGGCATCAACGAGGACATCGTCCGGCTGATCTCGAAGAAGAACGAGGAGCCGGAATGGATGACCGAGTGGCGGCTGCAGGCCTTCCGCCGCTGGCAGACCATGACCGAGCCGAAATGGGCGATGCTGCATTATCCCGAGATCGCCTATCAGGAGCAGTATTACTACGCCCGCCCGAAAAGCATGGAGGTCAAGCCGAAGTCGCTGGACGAGGTCGATCCCAAGCTGCTGGCCACCTATGAAAAGCTGGGCATCCCGCTGAAGGAGCAGATGATCCTGGCCGGGATCGAGGGCGCCGAGGGCGCGCCTGCCGAAGGGCGCAAGGTCGCGGTGGACGCGGTCTTCGACAGCGTCAGCGTCGGCACCACCTTCAAGGACGAGCTGGCCAAGGCCGGGGTGATCTTCTGCTCGATCAGCGAAGCCATCCGCGAGCATCCCGAACTGGTGAAGAAATACCTGGGCTCGGTCGTGCCGCAATCGGACAATTTCTTCGCCACGCTGAACTCGGCGGTCTTCTCGGACGGCAGCTTCGTCTATGTGCCGCCGGGGGTGCGCTGCCCGATGGAGCTGTCCACCTATTTCCGCATCAATGCCGAGAATACCGGCCAGTTCGAGCGCACGCTGATCATCGCCGACAAGGGCTCTTACGTCAGCTATCTGGAAGGCTGCACTGCGCCCAAGCGCGACGTGGCGCAGCTGCACGCGGCGGTGGTCGAGATCGTCGTGCTGGAGGATGCCGAGGTCAAGTATTCGACCGTGCAGAACTGGTTCCCCGGCGACGAGGAAGGCAAGGGCGGCATCTACAACTTCGTCACCAAGCGCGCCGATTGCCGCGAGGCGCGGGCCAAGGTGATGTGGACCCAGGTCGAAACCGGTTCGGCGATCACCTGGAAATACCCGTCCTGCATCCTGCGCGGCGACGAGAGCCAGGGCGAGTTCTATTCCATCGCCATCGCCAACAACCACCAGCAGGCGGATACCGGGACCAAGATGATCCATCTTGGCAAGAACACCCGCTCGCGCATTGTTTCAAAAGGGATTTCCGCCGGGCAGGCGCAGAACACCTATCGCGGCCTGGTGTCGATGCATCCGCGCGCCAAGAACAGCCGCAACTACACGCAATGCGACAGCCTGCTGATCGGCGACAAATGCGGCGCCCATACCGTGCCCTATATCGAGGTCAAGAACACCTCCTCGCGCGTCGAGCACGAGGCGACGACCTCGAAGGTCGATGACGACCAGCTCTTCTATTGCCGCCAGCGCGGCATGGACGAGGAAGAGGCGGTCGCCCTGGTGGTGAACGGCTTCTGCCGCGAGGTCCTGCAGGCGCTGCCGATGGAATTCGCCATGGAGGCGCAGTCGCTGGTCGCCATTTCGCTGGAGGGGTCGGTCGGATGATCGTCACCACCACCCCCGGCATCGAGGGCCGCCGCATCAGCGCCTATCACGGCGTGGTGACGGGCGAGACCATTATCGGCGCCAACATCTTCCGCGACATCTTCGCCGGGATCCGCGACATCGTGGGCGGCCGGTCGGGCGCCTATGAATCCGCGCTGGCCTCGGCCCGCGAAACCGCCTTGTCCGAGATGCAGGACCGCGCGACCGCCCTGGGCGGCAATGCGGTGGTCGGCGTCGACCTGGACTATGAAGTCATCAACAACATGCTGATGGTGTCGGCCTCCGGCACCGCCGTGACCGTCGAATAGGAACCGAACCATGCTGGAAATCAAGAATCTGTACGTCAAGCTTGAGGACGAGGATAAGCAGATCCTCAAAGGCGTCGATCTGACCGTCCCGGCTGGCGAGGTCCATGCCATCATGGGGCCGAACGGCTCGGGCAAGTCGACCCTGTCCTATGTGCTTTCGGGCCGCGACGGCTATGAGGTGACCGAGGGCGAGGCGAGCCTGGAGGGCGAGAGCCTGCTGGAGATGGAGCCCGAGGAGCGCGCCGCCGCCGGCCTGTTCCTGGCCTTCCAGTATCCGGTCGAGATCCCCGGCGTCGGCAACATGACCTTCCTGCGCACCGCCGTGAACGCGCAGCGCAAGGCGCGCGGCGAGGAAGAGCTGTCCTCGGCCGAGTTCCTGAAGCTGATCCGCGAAAAGGCCCGCACGCTGAAGATCGACGCCGAGATGCTGAAGCGCCCGGTCAATGTCGGCTTCTCGGGCGGCGAGAAGAAACGCAACGAGATCCTGCAAATGGCCATGCTGGAGCCGCGCATGTGCATCCTGGACGAGACCGATTCCGGCCTCGATGTCGATGCGATGCGGCTGGTGGCCGAGGGGGTGAACGCGCTGCGCTCGCCCGACCGGGCCTTCCTGGTGATCACGCATTACCAGCGGCTGCTGGACCATATCCGGCCGGACGTGGTGCATATCATGGCCGACGGCCGCATCGTGCGCACCGGCGGGCCCGAACTGGCGCTGCAGGTCGAGCAGCACGGCTACGGCGATCTTCTGGCGGAGGTCGGGTAATGGCGGACACGGCTGTTCTTGCCGCGCAGGTTCCCGCGGTCGAGGGCAAGGCCCGTCCCGGCGACACCGCCCTGGCGGCGCGCCTGGACGCGCTGGACCTGCCGCGCGGCGGCTTTACCCGTCCGGCGCGCGAGGATGCGGCGCAGCGGCTGCAGGCCATGGGCCTGCCCGGCGCGCGCGACGAATACTGGCGCTATACCGATCCGGCAGCTTTCAACGCCGCCCGGCCGCAGCCGGTCGATCTGGCAGCCGATACCAGCACCCTGTTCACCGGCATTGACCGGCTGAACATCGTCTTCGTGGACGGGCGCTTCGATGCCGTCGCCTCGGATGCGCTGGAAGCCGAAGGGGTCGAGATCGAAAGCCTCGCTGCCGCCGAGGCGCGGGCGGATCACTGGGCCGCCGGGTTCTATGGCCGGCTGGAAGCCGCCGGGCAGGTGCCGGTCAAGCGTCCCTTCGCGACGCTGAATACGCTGGCCGCCGCCGAGGGCGTGCTGATCCGCGTTACCGGCAAGCTGGACCGGCCGGTGCACATCACCTATCGCCGCTCGGCCGCCGATGCGGACGTCCATCTGCATCACGTCGTCAAGCTTGAAGAGGGGGCCGAGCTGACGCTGCTGGAAACCGGCTCGATCGGCGCGCGCTCGAACGTGGTGTTCGAGGCCGATCTGGGCCAGGGCGCGCGCTTCCACCACATCAGCGCCAAGCGCGCCAACGATCCCAAGCTGGGGCTGGGCCATATCTTCGCCCGCGTCGCCGCCGAGGCGCTGTTCAAGTCCTTCACCTTGACGGTCAACGGGCTGATGATGCGCAACGAGGCGGTGATCGACATTGCCGGCGACGATGCGGTGGCGCATATCGCCGCGGCGGTGCTGGGCGACGGCGATATCGGCCGTTTCCACCACGACGACACCGTCTTCATCACCCATGCCGCCGAGCGTTGCGAAAGCCGGCAGGTGTTCAAGAAGGTGCTGAAGAACGGCGCCGAGGGCGTGTTCCAGGGCAAGATCCTGGTCAAGCCCGGCGCGCAGAAGACCGACGGCTACCAGATCAGCCAGGGGCTGCTGCTGGACGAGGGCAGCCAGTTCCTCGCCAAGCCCGAGCTGGAAATCTATGCCGACGACGTGAAATGCTCGCATGGCTCGACCACCGGGGCGCTGGACGAGACGGCGCTGTTCTACCTGCGCTCGCGCGGGGTGCCGAAGGAACGCGCCATCGTGCTCTTGGTGCTGTCCTTCCTGGCCGATGCGCTGGACGAGATCGAGGACCAGCGGCTGCGCGACGACATCCTTGGCCGGCTGGAAGACTGGCTGACGGCGCGCGCGGGCAATCCGGGCAAGGCCGGTTCGGGCGGGGCATGAGCCGGGCCGGCATCGTCCCGCGCATTCTGGAAAGCTGGTGGGCGCCGGGCAGGGTGGTCAGATCCCTGCGCGGCATGCCCGACCGGGCGCTGATCGTCGTGCTGATGGCGGCGATGCTGGTGTTTCTGGTCGCGCAGGCCCCGGGCCATGCCCGGGATGCGCAGCTCATGCCCGAGGTGCCCCTGGGCGCGCGCATGGGCGGGGCGCTGCTGGCGGTGATGTTCATGATGCCGCTGCTGGCCTATGGGGTGGCGGCGCTGGTCTCGGGCCTGTCGCGGCTGACGCCCTGGCCGGTGGCGCCGCAGGATTCGCGCCTGGCGCTGTTCTGGGCGCTGCTGGCGGTGGCGCCGGCGATGCTGCTGGCGGGGCTGACCGCCGGCCTGGTGGGCCCCGGTCCGGCGCTTGGCCTGACGCGGGCGGTGGCGGGTCTGGGCTTTCTCGTGATATGGGGCGCGGGACTGCGCGCATTGGCGGGGAACAGATGAAACTGGGCGATCTTGGCGACCTGACGGTCCTGACCCTGCGGGACCCGGAGGCAGCCGTCCGCGTGCTGCGCGAGCTGGACTTGCCGATGGTGGCGCGCTGGATGGTGCTGCTGCTGGCGGTGACGCTCTCCACGCTGCTTGCTGCGCTGTCGCTGCTGCTGTTCCCGGTCGAGGTGGACAACCCCGTCTCGCGCATGCTTTCCGAGCCGATGACGCTGGCCGGCATCCAGCTGGGCGCCATGGTGCTGTCGGCCCTGTTCGTGGCGCAGATCGGGCGGCTGTTCGGCGGCCATGGCACCTTTCCCGACGCCCTGCTGATCGTCGGCTGGGTCGAGCTGATGCTGGTCGGGCTGCAGGCTGTGCAGGTGGTGATGATGGCGCTGTTTCCTGCCACGGCCACGCTGCTTTCCATGCTGGCCTTTGGCCTTTTCCTTTATCTTGCCGTGACCATGACCAAGGCGTTGCACGGCTTCACCAGCACCGGCAAGGTGGTGGTGGGCCTGATCGGCAGCGTCTTCCTGCTTGGCTTCGTGCTGTCGCTGATCGCGGCGGCATTCGGCATCGTCCCCGAGGTGACACCATGAGCTTCGACGTCGAAAAGGTCCGCGCCGATTTCCCGATCCTGTCGCGGCAGGTGAACGGCCGGCCTCTGGTCTATCTGGACAATGGCGCTTCGGCGCAGAAGCCGCGCGCGGTGATCGATGCCATCACCCGTGCCTATGAGGCGGAATATGCCAATGTCCATCGCGGGCTGCATTTCCTGTCCAATCTCGCGACCGAGAACTATGAGCGGGTGCGCGCCATCATCGCCCGCTTCCTGAACGCCCCGCGCGAGGACGAGGTGATCTTCACCTCCGGCGCGACCGAGGGCATCAACCTCGTCTCCTATGGCTGGGCCGCGCCGCGCCTGCAGGCGGGCGACGAGATCGTGCTGTCGGTGCTGGAGCATCACGCCAATATCGTGCCCTGGCATTTCCTGCGTGAGCGCCAGGGCGTCCAGCTGAAATGGGTCGAGCCCGAGCCCGACGGTAGCCTGCCGCCCGAGAAGGTGCTGGCGGCGGTGGGGCCGCGGACAAGGCTGATCGCCGTCACCCATATGTCGAACGTGACCGGCACCGTGGTCGATATCGGCGCCATCGCGCGCGGCACCTCGGTGCCGGTTCTGGCCGACGGCAGCCAGGCCGCCGTGCACATGCCGGTGGACCTGTCCGCGCTCGGCGTCGATTTCTACTGCATCACCGGGCACAAGCTCTATGGTCCCTCGGGGTCGGGCGCGATCTGGATACGGGCCGAACGGCAGGCCGAGATGCGGCCCTTCATGGGCGGCGGCGACATGATCCGCACCGTCACCCGCGACAGCGTCGATTATGCCGACCCGCCGCTGCGCTTCGAGGCCGGCACGCCCGGCATCGCCAACCAGATCGGGCTGGGCGCGGCGCTGGAATACCTGATGGCGCTTGGCATGGAGAACATCGCCGCGCATGAACGCGACCTGCGCGACTATGCCCGCGACCGGCTGCGCAGCCTGAACTGGCTGTCGGTGCAGGGCGACGCGGCCGAGAAGGGCGCGATCTTCTCGATGACCATGCAGGGCGCGCATGCGCATGACATCTCGACCATCCTCGACAAGCGCGGCATCGCCGTGCGGGCGGGGACGCATTGCGCCATGCCGCTCTTGGATTATTTCGGCGTCACGGCCACGGCGCGCGCCAGCTTCGCCATGTATAACACCCGCGCCGAGGTCGATGCGCTGATCGACGGATTGACCTTCTGCCGCGAGCTTTTCGCCTGAACCCCATTGCAGAGCCGCGCGTTTGCGGGTAATCAACGGGGGCTCGCGGTCCCATAGCTCAGCTGGATAGAGCGCTACCCTCCGAAGGTAGAGGCCACACGTTCGAATCGTGTTGGGACCGCCATTTTCCCTTCATCCGCCCTGCCGCCGCGCTTCCTGATCCGGCGCCGCGATGGAATGAAGCCCCGCTCATGGCAGGAGCGGGGCTTGCGTTCGCTGCGGATCTCGGGAGGAAAAATTCCGCAGCCTCTGGGTGACTGATCCGGGGACCGGCCTGTGCAGCCTATCTGGGGGCGGCCGCGGCAAAGGGGAATGCGGGATCACCTGTGACGCGGCGTCATCCGTGGGGTTTGCCTTGGGCGCGTGAAAAACCCGGCCATCGCGAAGGCGACAGCCGGGCGCAAAGGAAGACCCAGGACAGGATCAGGCAAGTTCCAGGTTCAGCCGCTTCTCGAAGGCGCCGCGATAAAGCTGCGACAGCTCGGCCAGCGGCGCGGCGTCGCTGCCAAGCGAGACCCGGTCGGCGCCGAAGCGGCCCACGCGCGCCAGCGGCACGCCTGCCGTCTGGGCCGCTGCGATCAGTTGCGCCGCATTCTCCTCGCTGCAGGCGACCAGATAGCGGGCCTGATCCTCGCCGAAAAGCTGGGCGATATCGGCGCTGTCCAGCGTGACGCCCAGGCCCGCCGCCTCGGCCAGCTCGAAGGCGGCCAGCGCCAGCCCGCCATCCGACAGGTCGGTCGCGGCCGAGACCAGCTTGCCATGGGCGCGCAGGAACTCGCCGTTGCGCCGCTCGGCGGCCAGGTCCACATGCGGCGCGTCGCCCGCCTCGATGCCGAAGGCTTCGGCGGCCAGCGCCGACTGGCCAAGATGGCCGCGGGTCTCGCCGATGACCAGCGCGATGTCGCCCTCGGCCGGCAGGCCGGCGATCAGATCGTCCAGGTCGGCGATCAGCCCGACGCCGCCGATGGTGGGGGTGGGCAGGATGCCCTTGCCGTCGGTCTCGTTGTAAAGCGAGACGTTGCCCGAGACGATGGGGAAGTCCAGCGCCGCGCAGGCCTCGCCGATGCCCTTGATGGCGCCGACGAGCTGGCCCATGATCTCGGGCTTCTCGGGATTGCCGAAATTCAGGTTGTCGGTGGTGGCCAGCGGCAGGGCGCCGCAGGCGGTCAGGTTGCGATAGGCCTCGGCCACCGCCTGCTTGCCGCCCTCATAGGGGTTGGCCTTGACATAGCGCGGCGTCACATCGCTGGTGAAGGCCAGCGCCTTGCGGGTGCCGTGCACGCGCACCACGCCGGCGCCGAGGCTGGGGCGGCGGATGGTGTCGGCGCCGACCTGGGTGTCGTATTGCTCCCACACCCAGCCCTTGTGGGCGTGGTTCGGGCTGCCGATCAGCGATTTCAGCGCCGCGATGGGGGTGATGGCGGGCAGGGCGGGCATCTCGCCCGCTGCCGGGGTCTCGATCCAGGGACGGTCGTATTCCGGCGCGCTGGAGCTGAGCTTGGACAGCGGCAGGTCGGCCTTGACCTCGTTGCCGTGGACGATCAGGAAACGGTCCTCGGCGATGGTCTCGCCGACGATGGCGAAGTCCAGGTCCCATTTCTCGAAGATCGCCCGCGCCTCGGCCTCCTTCTCGGGCTTCAGCACCATGAGCATGCGTTCCTGCGACTCGGACAGCATCATCTCATAGGCGGTCATGTTGGTTTCGCGCTGCGGCACGGCGTCGAGCACCAGCTTGATCCCCAGGCCGCCCTTGTCGCCCATCTCGACCGCCGAGCAGGTAAGGCCCGCCGCGCCCATGTCCTGGATCGAGATCACGCTGTCGGTCTGCATCAGCTCCAGGCAGGCCTCCAGCAGGCATTTCTCGGTGAAGGGGTCGCCGACCTGCACGGTGGGGCGCTTTTCCTCGATGGTGTCGTCGAACTCGGCCGAGGCCATGGTGGCGCCGCCGACGCCGTCGCGCCCGGTCTTGGCGCCCAGATAGACCACCGGCATGCCGACGCCCGAGGCGGCGGAATAGAAGATCTTGTCGCTGTCCGCGAGGCCCGCCGCAAAGGCGTTCACCAGGCAGTTGCCGTCATAGCTGCGGTGGAAGCGCACCTCGCCGCCCACGTTCGGCACGCCGAAGGCATTGCCATAGGCGCCGATCCCCTCGACCACGCCCTTGACCAGATGCGCGGTCTTGGGATGCTCGGGCCGGCCGAAGGACAGCGCGTCCATGGCGGCGATGGGGCGGGCGCCCATGGTGAAGACGTCGCGCAGGATGCCGCCGACGCCGGTCGCGGCGCCCTGGTGCGGCTCGATATAAGAGGGGTGGTTGTGGCTCTCCATCTTGAAGACCACGGCCTGGCCGTCGCCGATATCCACGACGCCGGCGTTCTCGCCCGGGCCGCAGATCACCTGCGGGCCCTTGGTCGGCAGGGTGCGCAGCCATTTCTTCGAGGACTTGTAGGAGCAATGCTCGTTCCACATCGCCGAGAAGATGCCGAGTTCGGTGAAGCTCGGCTCGCGACCGATGATCTCGAGGATGCGCTGGTATTCGTCGGGCTTGAGCCCGTGCGCGGCGATCAGTTCCTCGGTGATCTGCGGTTCGTTCATGTCTGGCGCCCTTTTCCCCGGTTTCCCGGGCCTTTTAAGCGCAGGCGGGGCTTTAGGAAAGGGGCCGCGCGCGGCCCGGCGCGGCGGCGATCCGAAACGGTTCTGCCGCGCCGCGGCGAAGGCGCGGCCGGCGGGCAAAAAAAAAGCCGGGCATGAAGCCCGGCTCAAGTCCAACAGGGAGGTTGAAGGTGATGAGAATTGCTTCAAATCATCCCCTTCGAGATCGGAAATATGTGCAGTCGGCGAACGGTTCAAGGATGATTTCCGCATTGCGGCACATGGCCGATATGCATTCTGCGAATGCCTCGGGCAGAACGGCCGGGCAACTGCCCGCTTGCCGCTCATCCGAGGGGGCGGTCGCCGGCCTGTTCCTCGGTCTGCTGCCTGCGCAGCGACTGGATTTCCTCCAGCACGAAATCGCGGAAGGCCGCGACCCGGCGCGAGGCGCGCAGTTCTTCCGGGAAAGCCAGAAAGACCGGCACCTCGCCGGATTCGATATCCGGCAAGACACGGGTAAGATTGGGAAAATCGGCGCTGAGGTAATCCGGAAGCACGCCGATGCCGACATGGTTCAGCACCGCCTGCAGCACGCCGAAATAGTTGTTCACCATCAGCGTCGATTTCATGGTCCGCGCCAGCAACATCTGCGACAGCACGGCGCCCGAGCTGACCTGCGGCGTCTGCGGGCTCTGGCAGATCAGCCGGTGCGGCGCCAGATCCTCGAGCGTGTGGGGCACGCCGGCCTTTTCCAGATATTCAGGTGTGGCGTAAAGCCGCATGCGGATATTGAGCAGGCGGCGACGGATCAGGTCCTGCTGGTTCGGCTCTTTCATGCGGATGGCGACATCGGCCTCGCGCATGGGCAGGTCGAGGACGCGCTCTTCCAGCATCAGGTCGATCTTGAGGTCCGGATAGCGGTCATAGAGCTTGGCCAGGCGCGGCACCAGCCACATGGTGCCGAAGCCGGTGGTCGTGGTGACCTTGAGCTCGCCGAAGACGTTCTCCTCGCTGTCGCGGATGCGGGCGGCGGTGGTGTCGAGCTTGCGGACCATGGACGAGGTCGCCTCGAACAGCAGTTCGCCCTGTTCGGTCAGGATCAGTCCCCGGGCATGGCGGTGGAAAAGCGTGGTGCCCAGCGAATCCTCCAGCGCGCGGATCTGGCGGCTGACGGCGGATTGGGACAGGTGCAGAACATCGCCCGCGTGGGTCAGGCTGCCCGCGTCGGCGACGGCGTGAAATATTCTTAACTTATCCCAATCCATAACAGTGCTTTCTTGCGGCATCAGCCATGCAATCCGTGCAACCCTTACCACAGAAGGTTAGCGGAACAAGCCTGCAAAACGCCCGGAAAACCCTTTATCCGTCAGTGTTGCTGACGCACACTGCCCGCCGAACCGCCATCCGCCCGGAAAGGGCCGGACAAGCGTGCAGAATACCGCCCGCGGGGTCCGATTCTCCGCCGGGCGCCGTCACGGGCTTTTGAACGCCGGCGGCATCGGGATGGGCCGCCGCGGGCCCTGGCCGCATGACATAAATCATGGCGTTCCCTCGCCTTGCGTCCTAAAAAGGCGCGTCGCGAGCAGGAGGCTAGTCATGGCGGTAGGGGTTTTCGATTCGGGTCTGGGCGGGCTGACGGTTCTGGCCGCGATTGCCGCCCGCATGCCGGACCTGCCCTTGGCCTATCTGGGCGACAACAAGCACACGCCCTATGGGGTGCGCGACGCCGAGGATATCTTCGACCTGACCTGCGCCGGGGTCGAGCGGCTTTGGGACGAAGGCTGCGACCTGGTGATCCTGGCCTGCAACACCGCCTCGGCCGCGGCGCTGCGGCGCATGCAGGAGACCTGGCTGCCCGAGGGCAAGCGCGTGCTGGGGGTCTTCGTGCCGATGATCGAGGCGCTGACCGAGCGGCGCTGGGGCGACAACTCGCCGCCGCGCGAGGTGGCGGTCAAGCATGTGGCGCTGTTCGCCACCCCCGCCACCGTCGCCAGCCGGGCCTTCCAGCGCGAACTGGCCTTCCGCGCCATCGGCGTCGATGTCGAGGCCCAGCCCTGCGGCGGCGTGGTCGACGCGATCGAGATGGGCGACGAGATCCTGGCAGAGGCGCTGGTGACCAGCCATGTCGAGGCGCTGCTGCGCCGCATGCCGCATCCCGAGGCGGCGATCCTGGGCTGCACGCATTACCCGCTGGTGCAGGCCGCCTTCCAGAAGGCGCTGGGGCCGCAGGTCAAGGTCTATTCCCAGCCCGATCTTGTCGCCGAAAGCCTTGAGGACTACCTGAAGCGCCATCCGGAGATGCTGGGCAGCGGCACTGTCTCGCGCTTCCTGACCACCGGCGATGCCGAGCGCGTCTCGGGCAAGGCCACGCAATTCCTCCGCCATCCGATCAGGTTCGAAAGTGCCTGAAACTGGAAAGCTTGAACGATGAAATCACTGAAGAAAAAGCGCCGCATCCAGATCATTGTCGCCGCCGCCCTGGCGCTGGTGCTGGCGGTCGGGCTGATCGGCTACGGTTTTCGCGACGGCATCAACCTGTATCGTTCGCCCAGCCAGATGGCCGAAAGCCCCCCCGAGGCCGGCGAGGTCTTTCGTCTGGGCGGTCTGGTCGAGGACGGCAGCCTGATCCGCGGCGCCAGCGAGACGGTGAGCTTCCGCGTCACCGACGGCGGCGCCTCGATCCCGGTGCGCTTTACCGGCGTGCTGCCCGACCTGTTCGCCGAAGGCCAGGGCATGATCGGCACCGGCCGGATGGAGGGCGACACCTTCGTCGCCACCGAGATCCTGGCCAAGCATGACGAGAACTACATGCCGCGCGAGGTCATCGACTCGCTCAAGGAGCAGGGCGTCTACGAGGACCCGAACTCCTGACGCAACGCGCGCCCGGTTAACAGGGCGTTAACCGCACTCCCCCAGCCTTGGCCCCATTTCAGCAAGTGGGGGCTGGCATGAAGACAGTGGAACAGATCGCGGCCGAGATCGTCGCGCGTGAGGGGGGCTACGTCAACGATCCCGACGATCCGGGCGGGGCGACGAATTTCGGGGTGACGCTGGCGACGCTGCAGCGGCTGGGCATCGACAGGACCGGCGACGGGCGCGTCGACATCCGCGACGTCAAGGCGCTGACCCGCGCCGATGCCGAGCGCATCTTCGTCGAGCATTACTTCCGCCGGCCGCATCTGGCGGAACTGCCGGCCTCGGTGCAGGCCTCGGTCTTCGACATGTATGTCAATGCCGGCACCAATGCGGTGAAGATCCTGCAACGGCTGGTGACGCGCATGGGCTTTGCCGCGACCGACGACGGCCTGGTCGGGCCGCGCACCATCCTGGCCGCCCGGCAGGCCGAGGCGGCGGCGCCCGGCCATTTCGCCGATGCCTACGGCATCGCGCGGCGCAACTACTACTATTCGCTGGGCGATGCGCGCCCGGCCAGCCGCAAATACGCCCGCACGCAATCGGGGGGCAAGGGCGGCTGGATCCTGCGGGCCGAGGAGTTCATCTCGCCCCGCTATCACCTGTCGCTGGCCGAGCATCGCGCAAGGGTGGCGGCATGGGGCTGATGGACCGTTTCCTGGGGGCGGGCGCCGCCGCCGCCACCGTCGCCAATGCCGCCACCGGCATGGCCGAGGTGTTCCGCGAGAACGCCACCCGCCGCATGGAGCTGGACGAGCAAGCCTATGCCCGCGCCATCACCCAGCACGGCGCGGAATTCGCCGCCGCGCCGCGGGGCTGGTTCGATGGCATGATGAACGGGCTGAACCGGCTGCCGCGTCCCATGATGACGCTGGGGACGCTGGCGCTCTTCGGCTATGCCATGGTCGAGCTCGAGGGCTTCGGGCTGCGGATGCAGAACCTGAACCTTGTGCCCGAGCCGCTCTGGTGGCTGCTGGGCGCCGTCATCAGCTTCTATTTCGGCGCGCGCGAGGCGCATTACTTTCGCAGCCGGCCCGTCATCCGCAACGCGCCCCCGGCCACGCCGCTGACGCTGCCGACGCCGGAGGCCGGCGGGTCCTTCGGCGACAATCCGGCCCTGCGCGACTGGGCCGAGGCGGAAGCCGCGAAATAGCGATGCTGTGACAATCTGGCAGGCGCGGGGGGCTGGCTTGCCGCCCGCGCCACGGCTATTCTGCGGGGCAGCCACCCGGAGGAAGCCCATGATCGCCGAAATCGGCCATTTCGCCCTGATCCTTGCCTTTGCCGTGGCGCTTTTCCAGATGATCGTGCCGATGATCGGCGCCGCCAGAGGCTGGGGCGGCTGGATCGACAGCGCCCGCCCCGCCGCGCTGGCGCAATTCGGGCTGATCGGCATTTCCTTCGCGGCGCTGACCATGGCCTTCGTGACCTCGGACTTCTCGGTCGCGCTGGTCTACGAGAATTCGCATACCGCCAAGCCCATGCTCTACAAGATCAGCGGCGTCTGGGGCAATCACGAGGGCTCGATGCTGCTCTGGGTGCTGATCCTGTCGCTGTTCGGCGCGGCGGCGGCCAGCTTCGACGCCAACCTGCCGCCCAAGCTGCGGGCGCGGGTGCTGTCGGTGCAGGCGGCGATCGGCGCGGCCTTTCTGGCCTTCATCCTGTTCACCTCGAACCCGTTCGCCCGCATGGCGAGCCCGCCCTTCAACGGGCGCGACCTGAACCCGCTGCTGCAGGACCCCGGCCTCGCCTTTCATCCGCCGTTCCTTTATCTCGGCTATGTCGGGCTCAGCATGGCCTTCAGCTTCGCCGTGGCGGCGCTGATCGAGGGGCGGGTCGATGCCGCCTGGGCGCGCTGGGTCAGGCCCTGGACGCTGGCGGCCTGGGTCTTCCTGACCATCGGCATCGCGCTGGGGTCCTGGTGGGCCTATTACGAGCTGGGCTGGGGCGGGTTCTGGTTCTGGGACCCGGTGGAGAACGCCAGTTTCATGCCCTGGCTGATCGCCGCCGCGCTGCTGCATTCCGCCATCGTCGTGGAAAAGCGCGAGGTGCTGAAAAGCTGGACCATCCTGCTGGCCATCATGGCCTTCGGCTTCTCGCTGATCGGCACCTTCATCGTGCGTTCGGGCATCATCACCTCGGTGCACAGCTTCGCCAGCGACCCCGAGCGCGGCGTGTTCATCCTGGCGATTCTGGCCTTCTTCGTCGGGGGGGCGCTGCTGCTCTTTTCCGTGCGCGCGGCCTCGATGCAGGCGCGGGGCGCCTTCGCCCCGGTCTCGCGCGAGGGGGCGCTGGTGCTGAACAACATCCTGCTGGCGGTTTCGGCCTTCGTGGTCTTCATCGGCACGGTCTGGCCGCTGGTGGCCGAGATGGCCTGGGACAAGAAGCTCTCGGTCGGCGCGCCCTTCTTCGAGAAGGCCTTCACCCCCTTCATGGTGGCGCTGGCGATCATCCTGCCGCTGGGCGCCATCCTGCCCTGGAAGCGCGGCCGGCTGAAGCGCGTGCTTTATCCGCTGCGCGGCGCGCTGGTCTTTGCCGCCGCCGTCATGGCGCTGGTCTTTGCCGTCTCGACCGGGCATTCGGCGCTGGCGGTGATCGGCGCCGGGCTGGGTGCCTGGCTGGTCGGCGGCGCGGTGGCCGACCTGTGGCTGCGCACCGGCAATTCCGGCCTTGCGCGCCTGCGCCGCCTGCCGCGCGCCGATTGGGGCAAGGCGGTGGCCCATGCCGGGCTGGGCGTCACCTTCATCGGCATCAGCCTGCTGATGGCCTGGCAGGTCGAGGACATCCGCGTCGCCCAGGTCGGCCAGACCTTTACCGTCGCCGGCTATGACATCACCCTGGAGGCGGTCGAGGAGCGCCCCGGCCCGAACTACGATTCCATCGTGGCCACGATGAGGGTCGGCCGCGACGGCCGGCAGGTCGCCCTGCTGCATCCCGAAAAGCGGGTCTATCCGGTGCAGGCCATGCCGACGACCGAGGCGGCGATCCAGAACGGGCTGTTCCGCGACCTCTATCTGGTGATCGGCGACGAGCAGCAGGCCGGCGGCTGGGCGGTGCGCAGCTATATCAAGCCCTTCGCCAGCTGGATCTGGCTGGGCTCGGCGCTGATGGCGCTTGGCGGCTGCATCAGCCTGTCCGACCGGCGCTATCGCGTCGCCGCCGGCGCACGGCAGAGCCGGGCCGCGGCCCAGCCGGCGGAGTAGGCGATGCGCGTGCTGATCCTGACCCTGTCGCTGCTTTTGGCGCTGCCGGCCCTGGCGGTCCAGCCCGACGAGGTGCTGTCCGACCCGGCGCTGGAGTCGCGGGCGCGCGAGATCTCGAAGATCCTGCGCTGCCCGGTCTGTCAGGGCGAGACCATCGACGAATCCAATGCGCCGATCAGCCGCGACCTGCGGCTTTACCTGCGCGAGCGGCTGGTCGCGGGCGACAGCGATGCCGAGGCGGTGCAGGCCGTCACCGACCGTTTCGGCGAATACGTGCTGTTCGAGCCGCCGGCGCGCGGGGTGAACTGGCTGCTTTATCTGGCCGGGCCGGTCATGGCGGTCCTGGCGCTGCTGCTGGGCTGGCGCTTCGTGCGCTCGCGCAACCTGCCCGAGGAAGGTCCGGCCCGGCTCTCGGACGAGGAAAAGGCCCGGCTGGACCGGATCATGCGCGACTGACGCAGGGTCGGGCCTTTTCCCCTGGCCGGTGCTTGGGCAGGATAGCCGAAAGCAGGGGGACCGGATGAGCTTTCAGACCATCGAATTCACGCATCGGGACGGCATTGCGCGGCTGGCGCTGAACCGGCCCGACACCGTCAACGCGCTGAACCGCACCATGCGGGCCGAGATCGTGGCGGCGATGACGAACCTGCCGCAGGGCACGCGTTGCGTGGTGCTGACCGGGACCGGGCGCGGCTTCTGCTCGGGCCAGGACCTGACCGACGCCACGGCCGGCTTCGACGTGGAAATCATCCTGCGCGAGGAATACGAGCCGATGCTGGCCGCCATCTCGGACGCGCCGGTGCCGGTGATCGCGGCGGTGAACGGCATCGCGGCCGGGGCGGGGGCCAATCTGGCCCTGGCCGCCGATGTGGTCATCGCCAGCGAAAGCGCCAGTTTCGTGCAGGCTTTCAGCCGCATTGGACTGATCCCCGATGCCGGCGGCACCTTCATCGTGCCGTGCTCGGTCGGCGTGCCGCGCGCCATGGGAATGATGCTGTTCGCCGACCGCATCCCGGCGGCCCGGGCGGCGGAATGGGGGCTGATCTGGGAGGCGGTGCCGGACGCGGAATTCGCGACCGTGGTGGCAGAGCGGGCGCAAACCCTGGCCGAGGGGCCGACCGCGGCCTTCCTGGCGATCCGCCAGGCGCTGCGGGCATCAAGCGGCAACGACATGGCGGCGCAACTGCAACTGGAGGCGCGGCTGCAGGGCGAGATGGCGCGCAGCCGGGATTTCGCCGAGGGCGTCGCGGCCTTTCTGGAAAAGCGCGCGCCGCGCTTCATCGGACGCTGAGCCGGGCGCGCTGCGGCCGGGCTCAGCCGATGCGCAGGAAGCGCGGCGCCGAGTCGCGGTTGTCGAAGAAGGGCACCGTCGGCGGCGGGACAAGCGGGCTGTCCCCGGCCGCGGCCAGCAGGCCGGCGACTTCGGCCAGCACCACCTCGGTGATGAAGGGCAGGTCCAGCGCCCGCGCCTCGGGCAGCGGCACCCAATGCAGATGCGAAAGCTCGTCGCAGGCGGCGCTGAAATCGTTGCGGTCGCCATGCAGGCGCTCGGCATCCAGCAGCAGGAAGCGGGCGTCGAAGCGGCGCGGCCGGCCGGGCGGGGTGATGGCACGGAACAGGTAGATCAGCGCCGAAGGATCGGGCGCCAGCCCGGCGCCGGCGTAATGGTCCCAGCCGCTGGGGGCGGGTCCGGGCCGGCCGGTCAGCAGGCCGGTTTCCTCGGCCAGTTCGCGCAGGGCGGCGGCGGCCAGCGCCAGCGGCGTGGCGGCCGAGCCGGGGCGCGGCTCGGCCGCCAGCAGGGCCGAGGTCCGGGGCGGCAGGTCGCCGGCCAGCCGAACCTGCGCATCGGCGGCATCCACCGCCCCGCCGGGAAAGACGTATTTCGAGGGCATGAACACGGCCGAGGCGCCCCTTTGCCCCATCAGCACCGACGGCCCGCCGCGGGCCTTGCGGTCCAGCACGATGATGGTGGCGGCGTCGCGGATCGGCGGCTCGGCGGCGCTGCGGCTTGCGGGGGCGGTTCCGGCCTCGGCGCTCACGACGCGGCGGCCTCGATTCCCGCGGGCCCGGCGCCGAAGCCATGCATGCGGCGCGCCCATTGGAAGCCGATCATCCCGCCCTTGATCAGCGGCAGCAGCAAGAGCGACAGCACGACCGCGCCCAGGCTGAAGCCGATCAGCATCGCCATGGCCGAGGGCCGATACATCATGTAGACCGCCAGCAGCAGCGGCGCGCCCAGATGCGAGACCAGCAGGATGGTCAGATAGGCCGGCCCGTCATCGGCGCGCTGGTGGTGCAGTTCCTCGCCGCAATGCGGGCAGGCCGGGCGGACCGACAGGTAGCCCCGGAACAGCCGCCCCTCGCCGCAGGCGGGACAGCGGCCCAGGGCGCCGCGCAGCATGGCCGGCTTGACGGGACGTTCGGGCAGGGTGGCATCGGAATAGGCATGAGGCATCGGCGCGTTCCTTTCCTGTTCCGCCCCTATGTAGGACAAGAGGCCCGCAAAGAAAAGCGCCGCGGCCGACCGCGGCGGCAGCGGCAAAGCGACGCAGCGGCCTCACGCCGCGATCATCTGCGAGGCCATGACGATCCGGTTGCGCCCCGAGGATTTCGCGTTGAGCAGCGCCCGGTCGGCGCTGGCCAGCAGCGCCTCGGGGTCCAGTGCCGGCGCATGCGGACCGGGATGGCCGACCGCCACGCCCACCGAGATGGTGACGTCCAGCTCGGGCAGCGCGCAGCCATGTGGCAGGGCGACCGGCGCGGCCATCACCGCATGGCGCAGCGCCTCGGCGATCCGGCGGGCGCTGCGGGCCGGGCAATCGGGCAGCACGGCCAGGAATTCCTCGCCGCCGATCCGGGCCAGCAGCGCGCCCTCGGGCAGGGCGGCGGCGAGGCGGGCGGCGACCTCGGCCAGCACCGCGTCGCCGGCGGGATGGCCGTGGACGTCGTTCACCTGCTTGAAACGGTCCAGGTCCAGCAGCATGACCGCCAGATCGCCCCGGCCCTCCTGCGCCTCGGCCGCGAGTTCGGCCAGGCGGGGCAGGGCATAGCGGCGATTGTGCAGCCCGGTCAGCGGGTCGGTCATCGCCCAGCGCATGTTGCGCCGGGTTTCATGCCGGCGGCGGTCGGCCTCGTGCTTGCGGGCAAGCTGGGCTTGCAGGCGCATGGCCGATTCGGGCGCGGCGTCGGGACCGGCGAGATCCCAGGCCAGCACGTCCCCGGCGCCGAGGTCCAGCGCCACCGGCATCATCTCGGCCCGCCCGGCGCGCAGTGCGACGACGAAGCCCGCCTCGCGCGAATGCGGGCGCGAGCGCAGCTCGGACAGCAAGCGCAGCCCGTCGCCCGGCTGCTGGATATCCGCCGCGATCAGGTAAAGGTCGGCCACCCGGCCCGACGCCGCCTCGGCCAGGGCGCGCTCGGGATCGCTGACCGAGATCGCGAAATCGACCCGGCCCTGCAGGGCGTGGCGCCAGCCCAGGGCGGTGGCCGGCTGGTCGGCGACGAAGACCGCGCGCGGCCGGGCGTCATGGGCGTCATTGGCGTCATGGGCAAAGCCCGCCGCCGCCTCGGCCAGGCCGGGAAGGGGGTCTGGCAACGCGTCCGCCTCGTGCCGGATCAGCCCGCGGATCCGGGCCAGCAGCGTCAGTTCGTCGCCCGGCTCGACCAGCGCCGCGGCGCCGGCGCGCAGCGCCGCCACGCGATCCGGGCCGCTGGCCTGGAGCAGCACCGGCAGTTCGGCGCCGCAGGGCAGGGCGCGCAGTGCCGCGCAAAGCGCCGGTCCGGCCATATCGGGCAGGCTGGCGCCGATCAGCACGATCTGCGGGTGAATCAGCCGCGCCATGCGCAGCGCCTCGGCCCCCGAGGCGGCGGTCGAAACCTCGTAGCAGGCCGAGACCAGCCGCACCTTCATGGTGATGCGATTCGTCGGCACGCCGTCAACGACAAGAATACGTCCCGCCATGGTCATGCCCGCTTTACACCCGCTGCCCTGGCCCGCATCTTGCGCGACAATAGTTAACAAATCCTTTCCGGCCGCGACGATTTCGCCGCGGCCTCGAAGAAGGCGAGAGACGCATGACACCGAACGAGGCGCGCGACATCGCGGAGGCGGGCTTCGCCCATATCGCCGGGGACGCCGATCTGGCGGGGGCGCTGCTGGCGCAATCGGGCAGCGACGTGGCGGGCCTGCGCGCCATGGCGGCGCGGCCTGAATTCGCGGTCTTCGTGCTGGATTTCCTGCTGGAGCAGGACCAGCGCGTGCTGGACTTCGCACAGGTCGCGCAGATCGCGCCGCAGCGGGTGCAGATGGCGCGCGCCGTGCTGGGCGGGGGCGACCCCTGGTAGGGGCCGCCCGCCGCGTCAGGCGACCTCGGCGAAAACCTTGTCGAGCGCCTTTTCCAGCTTCTCGAACATCTCGTCCATCTGCGCCTCGGTCAGGATGAAGGGCGGGCACAGCACGATGGACTGGCCGAGCGGCCGGCAGATCAGCCCCAGATCGGTGCAGGTATTGGCGATGCGCTCGCTGACCGAAAGCTTGCCGTCGAAGGGGGTCTTGCTCGGCTTGTCCTTGACCGCCTCCAGCGCCCACATGAAGCCGATGCCGCGATATTCGCCGATGTTCGGCCGGTCGGCGATGCGCTTCAGCCCCTCTTCGAAGCGGGGGGCGAGGCGGCGGACATTCTCGGCCAGCCCCTCGTTCATCACCACGTCGATGGCCTTCAGCGCGATGGCGCAGCCGACCGGATGGCCCGAGGCGGTGAAGCCGTGCGGAAACTCCTCGATCGCCTCGACGGCGGCCTCGACCCGTTTCGCGAGGTCGGGGCCAAGGATCACCGCGCCCATGGGGAAAAAGCCCGCCGTCAGGTTCTTGGACGAGATGATGGCATCGGGCATGAAGTCGTAGGTCAGGCAGCCCCAGGTGCTGCCGGTGCGCCCGAAGCCGCAGATCACCTCGTCCGAGATCATCGGGATGTCGTGCTTTTTCAGGATCGGCAGGATGGCCTGGAAATAGCCCTGGGCCGGCGGGATCACGCCCCCCGCGCCCATCACCGGCTCGGCGAAGAAGCCGGCGATGGTGTCGGCGCCCTCGCGGGTGATGGTATCCTCCAACTCGCGGGCCAGGCGGGCGACGAACTGCGCCTCGGTCTCGCCTTCCTCGCCATAGCGCCAGTAATGCGGGCAGGTCAGATGGATGAAGCCGGGCAGCGGCAGGCCGAAGACCGAATTGTAGGGCTTGCCGGTCATCGAGGCCGAAACCGCGGTCACGCCGTGATAGGCGTTCCAGCGCGTCAGGATCTTGCGCTTCTGCGGCTTGCCTTCGGCGGCGTGCAGGAACCACAGCATCTTGACCATGGTGTCGTTCGCCTCGGAGCCGGAATTGGTATAGAAGACCCGGCCGCTGTCGAAGGGCGAGACCTCGACCAGCTTTTCCGACAGCATCACCGTCTGGTCGGACATGCGGCCGAAAAAGGCGTGATAGCCGGGAAAGCGGTCGTATTGCGCCTTGGCGGCCTCGATCAGGCCCTTGTGGTCGAAGCCGGCGACCATGTTCCACAGGCCGGAATTCGCGTCCAGATAGCGGCGGCCATGCACATCGACGATATAGGGACCCTCGCCATGGGTCACGACGACGGTGCCCCGCTGATGGACCGAGGGCATGTCGGTGAAACCATAGAGCGAATAGGTCTCGGCCCGGGCTTCCCAGCTTTGCGGTTGGTTCATGTCGTCAGCCTCCATCTGCTTTGCGGGCAGGCTAGCCGGGCGCCGGGGGCGGTTCAATGGGGCGCCGTCGCGGTTCGGGCCAAGTGACGGCCGCGGCGCGGCGCACCCGGCGAATTGCCCGACGGCGCGGCGAAAACACCGCCTAGCGCGGGCGGGGCAGGCCGATCCGGTCCAGCGCCGCCTCGATGGCGGAAAGCGGCGCGGCGCGCGTCTCGGCCACCAGCGCGTCGAAGCGGCGGCGCAGCGCGGCTTTCTCCTCGCCCCGGCAATCGTTCCAGGGCCGGCCCTGCAAGCCCATGTGCAGCACGTAATAGCCGATGAAATGCGGCCGCTCGCCGGCGGCCAGCAGCGCGCGATAGGCCTCGTGCGCGCCGCAGCGGCGCAGGGCGGCCGCATCGGGAATGCCGGCCGCGACCAGGGCGCGGGCGGTCGCGGGGCCGATATTCGGGATCGTGGTCAGGTCGCTCATCTTCGCCCAGCCTTTCCAAGGCAGCCGATTTCCTGTATCAGCGCGCGAACCCCAAGGACAGCACGGCATGAGCGACCAAGCCCCGAAATCCGCCCCGGCGGTGAAGAAACTCTTCATCAAGACCTATGGCTGCCAGATGAACGTCTATGACAGCCAGCGCATGGCCGAGGCCATGGGCGCCGAGGGCTATGTCCTGACCGAGAACCAGGCCGAGGCGGACATGGTGCTGCTGAACACCTGCCACATCCGCGAAAAGGCGGCCGAGAAGCTTTATTCCGACCTCGGCCGGCTGAAGCCGCTCAAGGCGGAAAAGCCGGACCTGAAGATCGGCGTGGCCGGCTGCGTCGCCCAGGCCGAGGGGCAGGAGATCCAGCGCCGCATGCCGATCGTCGATCTGGTGGTGGGACCGCAGGCCTATCATCGCCTGCCGGCCATGGCGCGCGCCGGAGGCGGCGTCGATACCGAATTCCCGGCCGAGGACAAGTTCGAGCACCTGCCGAAGCCCGCCGCCACCCGCCGCGCCCCTGCCGCTTTCCTGACCGTGCAGGAGGGCTGCGACAAGTTCTGCGCCTTCTGCGTCGTGCCCTATACGCGCGGGGCCGAGGTCTCGCGCCCCGTCTCGCGCATCCTGGCCGAGGCGCGCGACCTTGTCGCCCGCGGCGTGCGCGAGATCACGCTTCTGGGCCAGAACGTCAACGGCTGGCACGGCGAGGGGCCCGAAGGGGCCGAATGGGGCTTCGGCCGGCTGATCCGGGCGATTGCGGAAATCGACGGGCTGGACCGCATCCGCTATACCACCAGCCACCCCAACGACATGGCCGAGGACCTGATCGCCGCGCATCGCGACGAGCCGAAGCTGATGCCCTATCTGCACCTGCCGGTGCAGTCGGGCTCGAACCGCATCCTCAAGGCGATGAACCGCAAGCATACGGTGGACCAGTATCTGCGGCTGATCGAGCGCATCCGCGAGGCGCGTCCCGACATCATGCTGACCAGCGACTTCATCGTCGGCTTCCCCGGCGAGACGGACCAGGACCATCAGGACACGCTGGCGCTGGTGCGGGCGGTGAATTTCGGCACCGCCTTCAGCTTCAAGTATTCGCCGCGTCCCGGCACCCCGGCCTATGAGCGGCCGGAGGTCGAGGGCGCCGTGGCCGATGCCCGCCTGCAGGAGCTGCAGGCGCTGCTGACCAGCCAGCAGAAGGCCGCGCAGGAAGGCATGGTCGGCCGCGAACTGGGCGTGCTGTTCGAGAAGCCCGGCCGCAACCCGGGGCAGATGGTCGGCAAGTCGGACTATCTGCACGCGGTCTTCGTCGAGGCGCCCCAGGCCAGGGTCGGCGACCTGGTGCGGGTGCGCATCACCCACAGCGCGCCGAATTCGCTGGCGGGCGTGCTGGCCGCCTGAACGGCACTGGCCCGCGCCGCCGGGCGCGTGCCGTTTCTTGGGCGTCGCGCCTTGCCGCCCTGCAGAAGTGGTTTTCCGTGCGCTGCATCGCCCAAAACCGCCCGGGGGGCTGATCGGCCAGCCGCGCATGGCGCACCCTGCCGCCACCCTCTCCGGCGGCGGGGGCCGCCGCAGGGCTCAGGCGGTCGTCAGTTACGGCCCCGTCCGGGCGGGAACGAGGGCGGGAATGCCTGGGTCATGGCTGGCCGGCACAACAGCCGGCCGCCCTCTCACCCGCATTTCGAATGGCCGCAGGACGGACAGGTCATGCAGCCCTCGATCATGCGCATGCCGTATTGGCCGCAGGCCGGGCAGGCCGGGCCGCGCGGGCGTTCGCCCACCGCCATGACCTCGGCCTGGGGGTCGGATTTCAGCCCCATGCCCTCGCCGGCCAGGAAGCCGGTGGCGATCATGTGCCGCTCGATCACCCCGCCGATGGCGGCGAGGATCGAGGGCACGTAGCGCCCCTCGATCCAGGCACCGCCGCGCGGGTCGAAGACCGCCTTCAACTCCTCGACCACGAAGCTCACGTCGCCGCCGCGCCGGAACACCGCCGAGATCATCCGCGTCAGCGCCACGGTCCAGGCGAAATGCTCCATGTTCTTCGAGTTGATGAACACCTCGAACGGCCGGCGGTGGCCGCCCTGCACGATGTCGTTGATGGTGATGTAGATCGCATGCTCGCTGCCGGGGAATTTCAGCTTGTAGGTCGCGCCCTCCAGCGCCGCCGGGCGGTCCAGCGGCTCGGTCAGATAGACCACGTCGGCGCCCTTGTCGGCCTGCGGCGCCTCCTCGGTCTTTTCGCTGACCGACAGGACCGAGCCGGTGACGTCGTTCGGGCGATAGGTCGTGCAGCCCTTGCAACCCTTGTCCCAGGCGGCCAGGTAGACGTCCTTGAAATCCTCGAAGGAAATATCCTCGGGGCAATTGATGGTCTTGGAGATCGAGCTGTCCACCCAGTCCTGCGCCGCCGCCTGCATGGCGACATGGTCCAGCGGCGCCAGGGTCTGGGCGTTGACGAAGTAATCCGGCAGGGGCGCGTCGCCCTTCAGGTCGCGCCACATCTGCACGGCGTAGTCCACGACCTCCTCCTCGGTGCGCGAGCCGTCCTTTTGCAGCACCTTGCGGGTATAGGCATAGGCGAAGACCGGCTCGATGCCGGAACTGACATTGCCGGCATAGAGGCTGATCGTCCCGGTCGGCGCGATGCTGGTCAGCAGCGCGTTGCGGATGCCGTGCTGCGCCACCGCCTCGCGCAGATCCGCATCCATGCGCTGCATGAAGCCCGAAGCCAGGTATTTCTTCGCGTCGAACAGCGGGAAGGCGCCCTTTTCGCGGGCCAGATCGACCGAGGCGAGATAGGCGGAACGCGCGATGGCCTTCATCCAGGCCCGCGTCTGCTCGACCGCATCCGCCGCGCCATAGCGCAGGCCCAGCATCAGCAGCGCATCGGCAAGCCCGGTGACGCCCAGGCCGATGCGGCGCTTGGCCTGCGCCTCGGCCGCCTGCTGCGGCAGCGGGAATTTCGAGGCATCGACCACGTTGTCCATCATCCGCACCGCGGTGCGGACCAGCTCGTCCAGCGCCTCGGGGTTCAGGCGCGCATCGACGGTAAAGGGCGCCTCGACCAGCCGGGCCAGGTTGACCGAGCCTAGGAGGCAGGCGCCATAGGGCGGCAGGGGCTGTTCGCCGCAGGGGTTCGTCGCCGCGATAGTCTCGGCATAGTTCAGGTTGTTCTGCTGGTTGATGCGGTCGATGAAGATCACGCCCGGCTCGGCATAGTCATAGGTCGCGCGCATGATGCGGTTCCACAGGTCGCGCGCCCGCACGGTGTGATAGACCTTGCCGTCGAATTGCAGGTCCCAGGAGGCATCCGCCTTGACCGCCTGCATGAAGGCATCCGTCACCAGCACCGACAGGTTGAACATGCGCAGCCGGGCGCTGTCCTGCTTGGCCTCGATGAAGGCCTCGATGTCGGGATGGTCGCAGCGCATGGTGGCCATCATCGCGCCGCGGCGCGAGCCCGCCGACATGATGGTGCGGCACATGGCGTCCCAGACATCCATGAAGGACAGCGGCCCCGAGGCGTCGGCGGCCACGCCCTTCACCTCGGCGCCGCGCGGGCGGATGGTGCTGAAGTCATAGCCGATGCCGCCGCCCTGCTGCATGGTCAGCGCGGCCTCCTTGAGCATGTCGAAGATGCCGGCCATGCTGTCGGGAATGGTGCCCATGACGAAGCAGTTGAACAGCGTCACCTCGCGCCCGGTGCCGGCGCCGGCCAGGATGCGGCCGGCGGGCAGGAACTTGAAATCCTCCAGCGCGGCATAGAAGCGGTCCTCCCACAGCGCCGGCTCCTTCTCGACGCGGGCGAGGTCGCGGGCGACGCGGCGCCAGCTGTCCTCGACCGACAGGTCGATCGGCTGGCCCTCGGCGTCCTTGAGCCGATACTTCATGTCCCAGATCTGCTCGGCGATAGGGGCGGAGAATCGGCTCATGGCGGGCGTCCTTGGCTAGGGTCGGAATCGGGGCGAGCGGGTCTTATACAGCCGCGCCCGCCCGGTTGGAGTCGGAAAAACATGAGAGGTATGAATATAGGCGAAACCGGCGCCGATTTCCAGATCTTGCGGGCGCGCGCACGGCCCGCGCAACCTGTGGGGGCAGGCTATTGCTGCCCGCCGGCCAACTCGTCGATGACGTTCTGCCACAGGCTGGCCGGCTGCGCGCCGGTGACGACATGGGTGTCGGCGACGATGAAGGTCGGCACCGAGTTGATGCCGCGTTGCCGGGCATGCAGTTCGCGGCTGGCGATCTGGTCGCGATCCTCGGCCGTGGCGAGCAGGCGGCGGATCATCCGACCGTCCATCCCGGCCTTCTCGCCGATCTCGACCAGAACGTCCGGGTTCGAGATGTTCCGGCCCTCGCGCCAATGCGCCCGCATCAGGCCGGACATGACCGGGCTCTGCACACCCTCCAGCCCGGCCCAGTAGAGCAGGCGATGGGCGTCGAGCGTGTTCGGCACCCGCTCGATCAGCGAGGGGTTGATCCACAGGCCCAGCCGCTCGCTGGCCTCCATCACCGGCTTCATGGCGGCGATGATGCCCTTCTCGTCAGTAAATTTCATCTTCATGTAGGCGACGTAATCCATTCCGGCCTGCGGCATCTGCGGGTCGAGGCGAAAGGGCTGCCAGGTGATGGCGAAAGGGTGGCCGGGGCGGCTTTCCAGCGCCCGGTCCAGCTCGGCCTTGCCGATCAGGCACCAGGGGCAGACCGGGTCGGCGAAGATGTCGAGGCGCACTTGGCCGGGAAGGGGGTCGGTCATGGTCGGTCCTTGCGATGGGTGTCGTGCTGTGCGCGCGAATGGAGGTCGCGCAGGGCGCGGCGGTTGATCTTGCCCGTGGGCGTCCGGGGCAGGGCCGGCAGGCGGATGTATTCGCGCGGCTGCTTGTAGCGCGCCAGCGCCGCCTCGGCCTGCCGCCGCATCGCCTCGGCCGTGGCGGGGCCGGTCCAGAAGGCGGCGATGATGCTCGTGCCGGGGCCGACAGGCAGTTCGGCGGCGGCGACGTCGCCGGCATCGGGCAGGGCGGAAAGCGCATCCTCGACCTCGCCCGGTGCGACGCGGAAGCCGCCGGCATTCATCATGTCGTCGGCGCGGCCCAGGGTGCGGATCGCCCCCTCGGGCGTGGCCTCGGCCAGGTCGCCGGTCAGGAACCAGTCGCCCCGGAAGCGGGCGGCGGTCTCCTCGGGCTGGTCGAGATAGCCGAGGAACAGGCCGGGGTCCGAGCGGTGCACGGCCAGGATGCCGGGGCCCGGGCCCGGTGCGCCGCCATCGTCGAGGATGGCGATGCGGCGGCCGGGCTGGGGGAAGCCGGCCGTGCCCTCGGGCGCCGGCCGGGCCGGGCTGCCGGACAGGAAGGTCGAGCATTCCGACATGCCCATGGCCTCGTGCAGGTCGGTGCCGGTGCGCGCCTGCCAGTCGCGGCGCAACCCGGGGTCGAGCCGCTCGCCGGCGGTGAGGCCGTGGCGCAGCCCGGCCCAGGGCCTCCACTCGGCGCGCAGCATGCGGCGGAAGACGCCGGGCGCGGCGGCGAGGATGGTGGCGCCGTGGCGGCTGGCGATCAGCGGAATCTGCTCGGGCGCGACGCCTTCGGCCGGGATCAGCGCCGTGGCGCCGACGGTCCAGGGGTCCATGAGCCCGGTGCCGAGCGTGAAGGTCCAGTTGAAGGCGCCGGCATGCAAGAGCCGGTCCTGCGCCGTCAGCCCATACCACCCGTCGAACATCATCCGGCGGGCGAGGATGGCGCGATGCGCGTGGCAGACGGCGCGCGGCTGGCCGGAGGTGCCCGAGGTGAAGACGATATAGGCCAGGTCGTCGGGATCGCGTTGCGCGAAGCCGGCCGGCGGCAGGGCGGCGAAATCGGCGAGCCGGGCGGCGGGCAGAACCGGGGCCGGGTGGTCCGGGAGCGCGATGCCCTGGTCGGCGACGATCATCGCCGGGCGGATGGCGGCGGCGATCCTGCCGATCTCGGGCGCAGTCAGCATCGGCGAGGTCGGGACCGGCACGATGCCGGCGGCGATGGCGCCGAGATAGGTCACCGGGAAGCCGGGATTGTTGCCCAGCCGCATCAGCAGCCGGTCGCCGGGTGCAAGGCCGGCTTGCAGCAGGCCCGTGGCGGTGCCCAGCACCGCCCGGCGCAGCCGGGCGTGCGACCAGCGGTCGGCGCGGCTGAGGCCGAGGACCGACATGGCCAGCTTGTCCGGCACCGCCAGCCCGGCTTGCAGCACATGTTCGGCCAGATTCATCCCGTCACCTCCGCCCGGTCCAGGGCTTCGGGATAGAGGCTTGCGGCGCGGCTGGAAAGGGGGCTCTGCCCCCCGCGAGGCCGGCTCCTTTCGGGGCCTGCCTCGCGTCCCCCGGGATATTTGTGCAAGAAAGAAGCCGGCGGCCGGGCATGAAAGCGGCCGGCGCCTTGCGGGGCCGGCCGGTTCCGAAATTCCGGGTGCCGTCGAATCAGAGCAGCTTCAGATCCGAGGCCGAGCTGCGGCCGTCGCGGCCGGATTGCAGTTCGTAGGCGATCTTCTGGTTGTCGTTCAGACCGGTCAGGCCGGCGCGCTCGACCGCCGAGATGTGGACGAACACGTCCTTGCCGCCGTCATCGGGCGCGATGAAGCCATAGCCTTTGGTGGCGTTGAACCATTTCACGGTGCCGGTAGCCATTATACCGTCTCTCCTTCAAGTCCTCCCGGGGCGAGATTGCGCCCGGGCCGTGCAGCCCTTTCCCGTCAAGTCCGGCTGCCCCGTGAAGGGAGGCGGTAGAAAGTCGTGCTCACGCGGACGAGAGGATGAACGATTCGCGGAAAAACGCAAGCAATAATGCGTCGCGCAAGTTGACGCGAGGTCAGCTTGCGCGGTGCCATGGGCAGATTCTTGCTGATCTGCGCCGGTCAGCGCAGATCGGGCGGCGTGGCCTCGGCGGCGAGGGCCTGGATCGCCTGATCCAGCCCCAGGCTTTCGCTGCCCTGCCGGTCGAGGCGGCGCACGGAAACGCTGCGCTCCTCGACCTCCTTCAGGCCGACGGCCATGATGACCGGCACCTTGCCGACCGAATGCTCGCGGACCTTGTAGTTGATCTTTTCGTTGCGGGTGTCGGCCTCGGCCCGCAGCCCGACCTTGCGCAGCGCGGCCACCACCTGATGCACGTAATCGTCGGCGCCCGAGACGATCGAGGCGACCACGACCTGGCGCGGCGCCAGCCAGAGCGGCAGCTTGCCGGAATAGTTCTCGATCAGGATGCCGATGAATCGCTCGAAACTGCCCAGCACGGCGCGGTGCAGCATGACCGGCATGTGTTTCTGCCCGTCCTCGCCGACATATTCCGCCTCAAGCCGCTGGGGCAGGTTGAAGTCGCATTGGAAGGTGCCGCATTGCCATTCGCGGCCGATGGCGTCGGTCAGCTTGAAGTCGAGCTTCGGCCCGTAGAAGGCGCCGTCGCCGGGATTGACCTCATAGGGCAGGCCCAGGTGCTCGATGGCGCCTTTCAGCGCCGCCTCGGCCTTGTCCCAGATCTCGTCGGAACCGACGCGCACATCCGGCCGGGTCGAGAGCTTGATGTCGAATTTCTCGAAGCCGAGATCCTTGTAGACCGAGGACAGGAGCCCGATGAAGCCGGCGCATTCCGCCTCGATCTGGTCCTCGGTGCAGAAGATATGCGCATCGTCCTGGACGAAGCCGCGCACCCGCATCAGCCCGTGCATGGAGCCCGAGGGCTCGTAGCGGTGGCAGGAGCCGAATTCGGCCAGCCGCAGCGGCAGGTCGCGATAGGATTTCAGGCCCTGGTTGTAGACCTGCACATGGCAGGGGCAGTTCATCGGCTTGAGCGCGTTGATGCGCTTTTCCTTGGCGCCTTCCTCGTCCACCTCGACGATGAACATATTCTCGCGATAGGCTTCCCAATGGCCCGACTTCTCCCACAGGATGCGGTCGACGACCTGCGGGGTCTTGATCTCCTTGTAATCGGCGCGGATCAGCCGGCGGCGCATATAGGCTTCCAGCTCGCGATAGATCGACCAGCCGTTGGGGTGCCAGAACACCATGCCCGGCGCTTCCTCCTGGAAATGGAAGAGTTCCATTTCGCGGCCCAGCTTGCGGTGGTCGCGCTTCGCGGCCTCCTCCAGCATGGTCAGATGCGCCTTGAGGTCGTCGCGGTTCTTGAAGGCCACGCCGTAGATGCGCTGCAGCATCGGCCGCGAGGCGTCGCCCAGCCAATAGGCGCCGGCGACATGCGTCAGCTTGAAGGCGTCGGCCGGCACCTGGCCGGTATGCTGCAGATGCGGGCCGCGGCACAGATCCTGCCAGTCGCCGTGCCAATACATCCGCAGATCCTCGCCCTCGGGGATGCGGTTCACCAGCTCGACCTTGAAGGGTTCGCCGCGGTCCTCGTAATAGGCCAGCGCCCGGGCGCGGTCCCAGACCTCGGTGCGCACCGGATCGCGGGCGGCGATGATCTGCTTCATCCGCGCCTCGATGGCGCCCAGGTCCTCGGGGGTGAAGGGCTCGGCGCGGTCGAAGTCGTAGAACCAGCCGTAATCGCGCACCGGGCCGATGGTCACCTTCACGTCCGGCCAGAGCTCCTGCACGGCGCGGGCCATGATATGGGCGAGGTCGTGGCGGATCAGCTCCAGCGCCGGCTCGCTGTCCTTCATGGTGTTGATGGCGATCTTGCCGCCGGTCGTGATCGGCCATTGCAGGTCGATATGGCGGCCGTCGAGGCTGGCCGAGATGGCGTTCTTGGCGAGGCTGGGGGCGATGGAGGCCGCGACCTCGGCCGCCGTCACGCCGGCGGGATAGTCGCGCGCATTGCCATCGGGAAAGGTCAGGGAGATCTGGGACATGGAGTCCTCCTCGTCGGTTTGGCGCCCACGGAACGCCCGGTTGCGGGTATGTCGGGCGGGTGTGGCCCGATTGCCGGGCGTTGTCAATGCGGCTAGGGTCGCGGGGGGCTTTGCGCCCCCGTCGCGCGAGGCGCGACTCCCCCGCAGGGTATTTGGGAAACAGAGAAATGACGCAGTTTCTGGAAGGGCCGCAGGGGCGGCGCATCGCTTATGAACGGGTCGAGGGGCGGGGGCCGGGCGTAGTGTTCCTGGGCGGGTTCCGCTCGGACATGCAGGGCACCAAGGCGCTGTGGCTGGAGGATTGGGCGCGGGCGCGGGGCCGGGCCTTCCTGCGCTTCGACTATTCGGGGCATGGCGAATCATCGGGCGCCTTCGAGGAGGGCAGCATCGGCGACTGGTTCGCCGATGCCATGGCCGCGATCCGCGGGCTGACCGAGGGGCGGCAGGTGCTGGTCGGTTCCTCGATGGGCGGCTGGATCAGCCTGCTGCTGGCAAGGACCATGCCCGAACGGCTGGCCGGGCTGGTCACGGTGGCGGCGGCGCCGGATTTCACCGAGCGCGGCTATTGGGCCGGGTTTTCGCCCGCCGAGCGCGCGGCGCTGCAGGAGCGGGGCCGGGTCGAGCAGCCCAGCGACTATGGCGAGCCCTATGTCATCACCCGCCGGCTGATCGAGGACGGGCGCGACCATCTGGTGCTGGACCAGCCCCTGCCGCTGCCCTTCCCGGTGCGCTTCCTGCAGGGCACCGCGGATGCCGATGTGCCGATGGCCTGGGCGCTGGACCTGCTGGACCATGCGCGCGGCGAGGACATGCGGCTGACGCTGGTGAAGGGGGCGGATCACCGTTTTTCGACGCCAGACTGCCTGGCGCAGATCGGCGCGGCGATCGAGGAGGTCCTGGCGCGGGGATGAGAGGGGCGCGGCCGGCAGAGCGGGCCGCGCCGGGTTTCCCGCGAAAGGTCAGACCGCGATCTTGGAATCGTGTTCGGTGAGGTTGCTGACGCCGCAATCGACCGGGACCGGGCCGCTGCGGCGGCGCTTGCGCTGGCCGGCGGGCTGGACCTGTTCGTCGATGAAGTCCAGCACCAGCGGGCGGATGTTCAGCCGCCAGCTCTTGCCGGCGAAGATGCCGTAATGGCCGGCGCCGGGCTCCAGGTGCTGGGTCTTGCGGCTTTCCGGCACCCCGGTGCAGAGCGCCAGCGCCGCGACGCATTGGCCCGGGGCCGAGATGTCGTCATTGGCGCCCTCGACCGTCATCACCGCGACATCGGTGATCTTGCCCAGGTCGACCGGCTTGCCGTTCACGGTGAAGCGGTTCAGCGCGATTTCGCGCTCCTTGAAAATGCGCTCGACGGTGGAGAGGTAGAATTCGGCGGTCATGTCCATCACGGCGAGATATTCGTCGTAGAAGGTGTTGTGCTTGTCGCCCTCGGAGGCCTGGCCGCGGGCCTCGGCGAAGATCTTGTCGAGGAATGCCTTGGCATGGGTCTCGGCATTCATGGCGATGAAGGAGGAAAGCTGCGCGAGGCCGGGATAGACCATGCGCCCGGCGCCGCGATACTTGAAGCCGACCTGCTGGATCATCAGGTAGTCGAGTTCGCCCATGGTGATGCGGTTGCCGAAATCGGTCACCTCGGTCGCCGCCGCGTCGGGATCGATGGGACCGCCGATCAGGATCAGCGAGCGGGGCTGGGCCTTGGGGTCCTCCTCGGCCAGGAGCGCGGTCGCGGCCAGGGCCAGCGGCGCCGGCTGGCAGACCGCGATCACATTGGTGTCGGGGCCGAGATGGCGGATGAAATCGACCAGATACTGGGTGTAGTCGTCGATGTCGAACTTGCCGCAGCTGACCGGAATGTCGCGGGCATTGTGCCAATCCGTCACATAGACTTCGCAGTCCGGAAGCAATGATGTGACCGTGGTGCGGAGGAGAGTGGCATAGTGACCCGACATCGGCGCGACCAGAAGAACCTTGCGGGCCAGCGGCGTGCGCCGCGCGACGCGGAAATGCACCAGGTCGCCGAATGGGCGCTCGATCACCGGCTCGACATAGACGACATGGTCCTGGCCGTCCTCGGAGACGATGGGCGGGATCTCCCAGTCGGGCTTGATGACCATGCGGGCGAAGCTGCGCTCGGTCACCCGGCCCCAGGCCGACATGAGCTTGAACAGCGGATTCGGCATCAGCGCGAAGGCCGGATAGGAGGCCAGGGCGCGCGCGCTGGCGCCCATCCATTCGTTGGTGTTCCGGATCGTCTCCATCGCGTCGTAGGAGATGATACCTCTCAAACCTTTATACGTCGTCATTCCCAACCTTCTCCCGTGAACCCGCCGGATTCGGCCTTGCCGGGGAATGACACGGCTTTACCTGCGTATTGTGCTGGGCATAATGATTTTACGGTTCAGGGAGGATTGTCAATTATGGCGGGCAAAGACGAAAAGCCGGAAAGCGAAACCGGGGCCCAGACTGCGGCCAGCCCGGGCAGGGGCCGCAAGGCGGGGGCGAAGGGCCGGGCAGCCGCGCAGGCCGAGGCCGCCCCGGCCGAATCGGACAAGCCGAAACGGACCCGCCGGGCAAAATCCGCGTCCGTCGCCGAGCAGCCGGCCGCGCCGAAGGCCACCGCTTCCAAACCCGCTGCAGCGAAGCCTGCCACCGCAAAGCCCGCCGCCGAGCAGCCGCAGCAGCCGGTGAAGCCGGCCGCGCCGAAGGCCACCGCTCCCAAACCCGCCGCAGCGAAGCCTGCCGCCGCAAAGCCCGGCGGCGCGAAAGCCGCGACCAAGTCGGGGGCGCGCAATGCCGTGTCGCGGGCTCGGGCGGCCAGCCGCAGCGATCCCCGCACCGGCACGCGCCGCAAGCCGGCCGCCAAATCGGCGGCCAAGGCCAAGGCCGAGCCGGCGACGCTGGGCGCCGTGGACGAGGCGCTGCGTCCGCTGGGCGCCGTCGGCCCGGGCGGCCTGCCGCCCATGGGCGCGCCCGTCGCCACGACCCCGGCGCCCGCCGCGGCTGAAAAGCCCGCCGCCGACGCGTCGCCCGCACCCGGTTCCGCCGCCGCCTTTGCCGAGGCCGCCTTCGGCGTCGGCAGCCGCCTGCCCGAGAAACTGGCCCAGAACATCGAGCGCATCGAATCGCTGACGCAGCGCCTGATCAGCGCCCTGGCACAGCGCCGCCCCCACAGCCCCGGGGTCGAGATGCCCGGCCCCGACCTTTTCGCCACCGCGACCTCGGCCTGGATCAAGCTGCTGGCCGAGCAGCCCGAGCGGGTGATCGGCCAGCAGGTCAGCTATTGGGGCGAGACCCTGCGCCATTTCGCCGAGGCCCAGGCCGCGCTGGCCCGCGGCACGCTGACCCCGCCGCCCAGCGAGGGACCGCGGGACCGGCGCTTCTCGAACCCGCTCTGGGAGGCGCATCCCTTCTTCAACTTCATCAAGCGGCAATACCACATCAACGCCCAGGCGCTGCAGGAGGCGGCCAGCGCCCTCGACCTGCCCGAGATGAGCGACCGGCGCCGCATCGAGTGGTTCACCCGCCAGATGATCGACATGATGGCGCCGACCAATTTCCTGGCGACCAATCCCGATGCGCTGGAAAAGGCGCTGGAGACCGAGGGCGAGAGCCTGGTCAAGGGGCTAGAGAACCTGGTGCGCGACGTCGAGCAGAACAGCGGCGAGCTAATCGTCTCGCTGGCCGACCGCGACGCCTTCCGCGTGGGCGAGAACATCGGCACCAGCGAGGGGACGGTGGTCGCGCGCACCAGGCTTTACGAACTGATCCAGTACAAGCCCACCACCCCGCAGGTGCACGAAATCCCGCTGGTGATCTTTCCGCCCTGGATCAACAAGTTCTACATCCTCGACCTCAAGCCGCAGAACAGCCTGATCAAATGGATCGTCGATCAGGGGCATACGCTGTTCGTGGTGGCCTGGAAGAACCCCGATCCCAGCTATGCCGACACCGGCATGGACGACTACGTCTCGGCCTATCTCGAGGTCATGGACCGGGTGCTGGACCTGACCGACCAGAAGAAGCTGAACGTCGTCGGCTATTGCATCGCCGGCACCACGCTGGCGCTGACGCTGTCGCTTCTGAAGCAGCGCGGCGACGACAGGGTGAACGCGGCCACCTTCTTCACCGCGCTGACCGATTTCGCCGACCAGGGGGAATTCACCGCCTATCTGCAGGAGGATTTCGTCTCGGGCATCGAGGAGGAGGCGGCGCGGACCGGCGTGCTGGGCGCACAGCTGATGACCCGCACCTTCAGCTTCCTGCGCGCCAACGATCTGGTCTGGGGCCCGGCGATTCGCAGCTACATGCTGGGCGAGATGCCGCCCGCCTTCGACCTGCTGTTCTGGAATGGCGACGGCACCAACCTGCCCGGGCGCATGGCGGTGGAGTATCTGCGCAGCCTGTGCCAGCAGAACCGCTTCGTCCGCGACGGGTTCGAGCTGATGGGCCATCGCCTGCATGTCGGCGATGTCACCGTGCCGCTCTGCGCCATCGCCTGCGAGACCGACCATATCGCGCCCTGGAAGGACAGCTGGCGCGGCATCGCGCAGATGGGTTCGAAGGACAAGACCTTCATCCTGTCCGAATCGGGCCATATCGCCGGCATCGTCAATCCGCCCAGCAAGAAGAAATACGGTCACTATACCTCGGATGCCGGCTTCGATCGGGACGAGCAGCACTGGCTGGACCGGGCGCAGCACCATGAGGGCAGCTGGTGGGGCCGCTGGGGCGAATGGCTGGCCCGGCGGGCAGGAGAGATGGTCGAGGCGCGCGACCCCGGCGAGGGCTTCGGCCCCGCGCCCGGGCTTTACGTCCACGAGCGGGCGTAAATTTTTTCTGCACTGCAGCAAGAAAATCTTGCAATGCTGCAGTGCAGAAAGTATATGGGGAACAGAAGAGTTCAACCGGTGCCGAAGCTTCGCGCCGACCTAGGAGAGAGCAAATGGCCAAGACCCCTGACTTTACCAAGACCATGCAAGAAGTGATGGCGAAATTCCCGGTCGATACCTCGTCGTTCCAGGACGCCTTCAAGTCGCAGACCGCCCTGGGCGAAAAGATGGCCAAGGTTGCCCTGGCCGCTGCCGAGCGTTCGACCGAGATCTCGGCCCAGTGGGCCAAGGACACCATCGCCCGCATGGGTGAGCTGACCTCGTCCAAGGAAGAGCCGGCCGAATACGCCAAGGCGCTGAGCGACTTCGCCACCGCCGCCGCCGAAATGGCCGCCGAGCACATGGCCGCCTTCGCCGAAGTCGCCAAGAAAGTGCAGATGGACACCGTCGATCTGATGCTGACCGCCGGCAAGGACCTGGCCTCGGACGCCCAGAAGGCCGCCGAGAAGGCCACGCGCGAGACCCAGGCCGCGGTCAAGAAAGCCGCTGCCGCCGCGACCACGGCCAGCACGGTGACCAAGGCCTGATCCGGCCTCGGACGTTTCGGGACAAGGGGGCAGGTTTCTGCCCCCTTTTCTCATGCCCGCCGGGGCGTCCCGCTTTGCCCAGCATGGCGATTTTCTTTGCATTTCTCCGGGTCATTTCCCATCATGCTGCAAATGCATTGCCGGAGGAGCCATGGCTGAGGCCGAGAACACGACCCCGCTTCTGATCAAGCGCTATGCAAGTCGCCGCCTCTACAACACCGAGACGAGCGATTACGTCACGCTGGAGGACATCGCGGGCTTCATCCGTGCCGGGCGCCAGGTGCGCATCGTCGATCTCAAGACCGGCGACGACCTGACCCGGCAATATCTGTTGCAGATCATCGCCGAGCACGAGGGGCGGGGCGAGAATGTGCTGCCCATCGACGTGCTGATCGACCTGGTGCGCAGCTATACCACGCAGGCGCAATCGGTGGTGCCGCAATTCCTGGCCGCGAGTTTCGAGATGCTGCGCGAGGGCCAGTCCAAGATGATGGAGAATCTTTCGACCTTTCCCAACCCAATGTCCTCGATGCCGGGGTTCGAGGCGCTGCAGCGCCAGCAGCAGCTGTTCCTGAAGGCGATGGCAGCGGGCTGGGGCGCGGGCAGCAGCGGCCCCGACATGGACGAGATGGAGGGCGAGGCGTCTTCCGGCGGCAAGAAGGGCTCGGGCGGCGAGGACATGGCCGAGATCCGCCGGCAGCTGGCCGAGCTTCAGAAGCGGATTTCGAAGCTTTGAGAGAACTGCGACTTGCGCAGCCCGGCCCGTCGCGCTAGACGAGCCGCCACGGACGGTTGGCCGAGTGGTCGAAGGCGCACGCCTGGAAAGTGTGTAGGCGGGGAACCGTCTCGAGGGTTCGAATCCCTCACCGTCCGCCACTTGCCCTTGCGAAAGCGTTCTCCCGATCCGGCTCCAGCCGGAATTTCTCGTTGTTTTCGAGGGTTATGCGGGAGAGGCTGAGCACTGGCCTCTGGACCAAGAGGTCAGAAAGCGCTCTCTCAGGGCCGATATTCTCCGGACCTGTTGCCTGCGTCGATTTGGTGAATTTTTTCTAAGCGAATGTAATTATTAGACCTTTTTGGGTGGCGTGCTGAACACTTGGATTTCAGGGTCGCACCCCAGAAGGAACACAAATCGAACTCCGCCAGCTGTTCGCACTCCTCAACCGTCAGCCTGAGATGGTCCGGCCGAGACGTCCACCACGCCATCTTGCTTCCAGTCTTCGGCGTCCAGATCCCGCACACGAGCAAGGAAAACCCTGTGGAAATCGTTGATTTTAGAGGTCAGCCACTGATGCTGGCGGGGCCAGTCTCGCTCGTCTTCCGGATCGACATTCGTCATGTAGACCGAGATACGGCAATCGCGCCGCGTGGGGAGTTCCTCCCACTCGAGGGGATAGCCGAGCTCGTGCTCGATGGCTTGCCGTTGTTCGTGGAGTAAGTGAAAGAAGGCCTTCGCCTGGTCGCCAGCGATGTATAGTTCCGTCCTGATCTGTCGCTTCGGGCGGATCATTACCGCTCCAAGGTTGAAACCGGTCCGACCAATAGAGTAGCCCATCCACGACTGCGGCTGAGGTTTACGGCCACCGGAAACAGGACCTGCAGCTTGGTCAAGCGCCTGATGAAACGCGCCCCAATAGGCTCGCTGCTTCACCCGCGTGTCAGACAGTTCCGCTTCATCGATGGCTCTCGCGGCCTGCGCTACCGAGCGAGACCAGTCGTTCGGCTTGGAAACGATGTTGAATTTGGGTGCAGCGGGCGAGTCCCCGATCCTCCACAGCTCAACCTCCAATCCGAAGAACCGGAAGCTCTCGTCTGTGATCTTGTTGAGCCAGTCGAGTGTCGAACGATGCTCTTCTGTGAATCTGGCTGCAATCCATACAATCGTCACGGCTTCCAGCCCCGAGGCATACGTCAGGAGCTGCCCCAGGTGACTGTGATCCGTGCGTTCAAGCTGGTTCTCGACGAGCACCCAAGCACCGGTTCCGATGTCCTTGCACAGGATGTCGGCCCGAAATGGTCCAACGGCCTTCTCCTGTGCTTCCAGTTCGAGGTCGATGCCGAGCGCTTCGCCCAGTACCGTCAGGTTTTCTTCTCGCGCCAACCACGGGGTGAAGTCACTGGACTCGCTCGTCCAGATATTCCGTAGATCGACACGGGTCAGTCGACCGAGAACATGTTTGGAAGCAGTCATCTACTTTAGGCCCTCAATAGTATTCGCGAATATACCCGTAGGCCTTCTCGAAAAGCTCTGCATCCTGGTGCAGCTTGTAGCGAAAGAGCGTCTGACGAAGCGCCTTTTTTACCTCGCGTTCGCCCGCGTGCGTGGCTTGCCAGCCGTCGAACCTCACCGCACGCACGATCTCATCGATATCGTCCACTACCCGCTTGACCATCACGGGCGTGTCGCCGTTCCGGGCTTCCTCGAACAACTCGGTCAACGCCGCCTTGCCACGGTCGATGTCCTCTTCTTCCGGCGTCTCGCGTTCGGTCTTAACCACGTCTTTCGCCAGCGCCAGAAGCTCCTTCAGGAAGTCGATCGACAGCAGGAGACCCTGCTGATGCCGGTTCTTCAGGTCCTCCAGGCGCTCGCCCAGCGCCTTGAACTTCGGATTCCCCGCATGCTTCCGTAGGCGGCCCGCCAGCTTGACCGAGATTTCCTTGGCCTTCTTTTCCGGGTCAGGGTTGCCGAGGACCGCTTCGAGCAGTTCGGCATCCAGAACCAGCGTATCGAGATCATCCCGCACCGCATCCACATGGACGTTCTCGTGGATCAGCTCGATGGTCTTGGCGCCCAGCCGATGCCAAAGCAGCCGCCCTGTGCCGCTGGAGGGCTTCAGCGACTCGTAGACCTGCGCCAGCCAGCGATAATCGGTCTCGTACTGCGTCAGCACCGGATCGGGCGACAGGGCCTCCCAGATCCGCGCGAGCACGCTGAAGTCGGCCGCAAAGGCGTCGCGCAGGTCGTTGTTCGGGATGCACTCCTGCGCGGCGATCAGGCCCTCGTAGCCGGTCAGGCTCCGGTCCACGCCCGCAAAATAGGCCAGGCACTTCTGCAGCGCGGTCGGCAGTGCGTTGATCAGCTCGGCGATGTTCGACACCGCCTTTTGCACGCCTTCCTCGTCGAACTTCAGCGCCTGCGCCACGTCGTCGAAGATGCCGAGGTAGTCGACGATCAGGCCATGCGTCTTCTGCTCGCCATAGGGACGGTTGGTCCGGCAGATCGCCTGCAAGAGCGTGTGGTCGCGCAGCGGCTTGTCCAGATACATCGTCTGCAGGATCGGCGCATCGAAGCCGGTCAGCAGCTTTGACGTCACGATGATGATCTTCAGCGGGTCCTTCGGATCGCGGAACCGGTCGAGCAGCTTCTCCTCGGCATCGCGGTCGCGCTTGAAGGCCGCATATTCCGGCTCGCCGCTGTTGACCGAGATCACCACGTCCGAAACCTCAGGCGGCAAGTGGCGGTCGAGTTCCTGCTTGTAGAGCAGACAGCTTTCGCGGTCGAAGGTCACGACCTGCGCGCCAAAGCCGTTCGGGGCGACCTTCTCCTGGAAGTGCTTGGCGATGTCGTCGCAGATCGCGCGGATGCGTTCGGGCGCCTTGACCAGGATCGACATCTTGGCCGCCGCCTTGCCCAGCCGATCCCGGTCCTCGTCGGTCAGACCTTGCGTCAGCTCAGCGTAGGCCTCCTCGATGGCCTTCTGGTCGATGTGCAGGTCCACCAGCCGCGGCTCGAAATGCAGCTCCTTCGTCGCCCCGTCGCGGATCGAGTCGTTCAGGCCATAGCGGCTCATGTAGCCGCCTTCGTCGGTGTCGGCGCCAAAGGCGTAGAAGGTGTTCTTGTCGGCGCGGTTGATCGGGGTGCCGGTCAGGCCGAACAGGAACGCGTTCGGCAGCGCTTCGCGCATCTTGCGGCCCAAATCGCCTTCCTGTGTGCGGTGCGCCTCGTCCACCAGCACGATGATGTTGTCGCGGTCGTTCAGTACACCATCGGCTTCGGCGAACTTGTGGATCGTGGTGATCACCACCTTGCGCGCATCCTTGCCCAGCAGATCGGCCAGTTCCTTGCGGCTTTCCGTGCGCACCATGTTGGCCATGTCGGCGGCATAGAAGGTGCCGGAGATCTGGCTGTCGAGGTCGATCCGGTCCACCACGATCAACACCGTGGGGTTCTTCAGCGCCGGGTGCAGCCGCAGCTTGCGCGCGGCGAACAGCATCAGCAGCGATTTGCCCGACCCCTGGAAATGCCAGATCAGCCCCTTGCGCGGCTGGCCCGCCACGACCCGCGCGACGATCTTGTTGACGCCGTCCACCTGCTGATAGCGGGCGATGATCTTGATGCGGTGCTTGCCCTTTTGCGTGGCGAACGCGGTGAAGCTGTCGAGCATGTCGAGCACCATCGCCGGGCGCAGCATCGACGCTGCGGCCTTTTCCACCTCGCCCAGCGATTGCTTGCCGTCACCGTCGCGCCAGGGGCCCCACATATCAACCGGCATCCGGACGGAGCCATAGCGGAACTCCTTGCCCTCGGTCGCCACCGAAAAGACGTTGGGCACGAACAGCTCCGGCACGTTCTTCTCGTAATCGTCATGCACCTGCAAGGCGGCGTCGAGCCAGCTTTGGCTGGACCGCACCGGCGTCTTGGCCTCGATCAGGACCAGCGGAATGCCGTTGACCAGCAGCACCAGATCGGCGCGCTTTTCGGTCTTGCCGGCACGGACGGTGAACTGCTGGGTGACGACAAAGCTGTTCTTCTCGATCCCGTCAAAGTCGATCAGGCGGATGGTGACATGTTCGCCATTTGCGCCGAAGGGCATTGAGCGTTCGCCCAGCGCCCACGCGGCAAATTCCTCGTTCGCCTTTACCAGCCCGTCCGACCGCGCGCCCATGACGATGGCGCGCAGACGGTAGAGCACGTCATCGGCCCGGCCGGGGTTGGCGGCGATGTCGGGGTTCAGGCGGATCAGGGCGTCGCGCAGATGGGGTTCGACCAGAACCTCTTTCGGCTGGCGGGGAAGGTCGGCGGGGGCGACGTAGTGCCAGCCAAGGCCCGCGATCCTGCCGCCTGCGCGCGCGAGGCCGGTGGAGAGTTGCGCCGGGCGGGCCGAGGCCGCGCCCGTGAGAAGGTCGCGCAGATGGGCTTCGACGGTGTTGGACTCGTTAAACAAGCGCTGCCTCCAGAATCTTCTTCTGTAACGCCTGTGCACTGGCCTTTCGCGCTTGTAGCGCTTTCAAGCGCAAGACGAACTTATCTCTCAAAGACGACAGCTCAGCTTGTAGTTCGCGGCCTGGAATTGCGAAGAGCAATCGCTTCTGCGTCGTGATCGGAACTTGGTTTCGTGTGCTCTGGCGCATTATTGTGCTCAATTGATACTTAAAAACTGAACTCTCCAGAAACCAGCGCAGATAGTCTGGATCAAGATTTTCAGAGTTGCACCGATAGTATGTGGTCGAGGTGCTGGCGACGATAGGTGTGGGCCATTCGGGCAGACGGGTAACTCGACCAACGGTGGCATTGTGGGAAAGCACAATGTCCCCGGTCTGGGCTGGAGGGATACGCAGAGCAGTCGCTCTTTCTGGCCGGATGCGACGACAGCTTTCCAGATCAATTTCACCATCATCTGTGATATCCGTAGCCGACAGATATGGATATCCGACGGAGCCTAACTCAGAAGCGGTCGGATATTGCGACCCGTGGTTTCCGTCTTGCAAGGCTGCAAGATACCCGAAGTCCAGCAAATCCTGCCCCGTCAGGATGCGCCAGCCATCTTCAGGTTTTGCCTTGGCCAGATCTGGCTTTCCTTCCGGAAGGTTTAGCGGACGACTGATAACTTCCTTCTCGGTCGCAGCCTTGGTGGCAATGAGTGCATCAATTGCCGCATCAAACGCATATTTGATCGCTTCGCTTGCCGATAGCGCCTCCACCAACCGCGCCTGCTCCTGGATCGGCGGCAGCAGGAACTCGAAGGCTTCAAGGTCCGAGAAGTTGATGTAGGGGTTCACCGACCCTTTCGAATGCTTGATCGAATAGCTGTGGAACGCCTCGGTCTGCATCAGGAAGGGCAGCAGGTCGGGCATCAACCGGGCGGGGTCTTTCGTCTCGAGGACGAAGGTCGTGTTCGCCGTGATCCCCTCGAAATCCGCCAGCGCCACCTTGCGCAGATAGGTCCGGCGCGACCCGTAAAGCACATGCCCCGGTTTGAACCGCATGTGGAACGCTGGACCAAGGTAGTCGTCCCCGATCAGGCCCCAGCGCCGAATACGCAGATCGTCGGTGTCCATGTGTTCCCCGGCGACATAGCGTTCGAGCCCGGAGTCCCACGGATCGACCTTGTCGTTGACCTTTCGCACCACGTCGCCAAAGGCAACGCGCCTCCACCCCGCTTTGGAAATCGGCCGCTCAAGCATCGGCATCCTCCGCAGGCGTCAGGCCATCGAGCATGTCCACCAGTGCGTCCATGCCCGACCAGAAGTCGCGCCCATCCTCGTCAAAAGTCGCCCAGGTCGCCGCCAGCGTGACACCGCCCGCCACCGCCGCCTTGGGCCGCTTCACATAACGGGCGATCGACAGGTTGCCGCCCTCAGCCAGCACATCCGCCACCTCCGCCACCGCGGCAAAGCCGGGATCATCCGCAAAGGCGTGATAGGCCGACAGGATACGCGCCTGATGGTCGGGGCGCAGAAAGCTTTGCGCGCGTTCGCGGGCAATCTCGGCGACCGCGTCGATGAAGAGGATGCGCCCCTTGCGCGCCTCGGGCTTCTGCGACCGGCAGATCACCACGCAGGCCTCCATCGGCGAGTTGTAGAACAGCCCAGGCCCCAGCCCCAGCACGCATTCGACCCGGTCGGATTCGATCAGCTTGCGCCGCATCTCGGCCTCTTCATTGCGGAATAGGACGCCATGCGGAAACAGGATCGCGCACCGCCCGGTCTTCGGGTGCATCGACGACAGGATGTGCTGGAAGAAGGCGTAATCAGCCCGACCCTGCGGCGGGGTCCCAAGGAAGTTGCGCCCCCAGGCATCCTGCTCCCAAGCGCCACGGTTCCATTTCTTGATGGAATAGGGCGGGTTGGCCAGGACGACGTCGAAGGTGCGCAGCCGGTCGCCCTGCACGAAGGCGGGCGCGGCCAGCGTGTTGCCGCTGGCGATGTGGAAATCGTCCACGCCATGGATGACCAGGTTCATCCGCGCAATGGCGGCGGTGATGGTGATCAGCTCCTGCCCGTAAAGGCCGGTTGTGCGGATGTCGCCCCCGCGCCGCTTCACCTCGGCCAGACACGAGATCAGCATGCCGCCGGTGCCGCAGGTCGGGTCATAGATGCTCTCGCCCGGCTGCGGCTCCAGCATCTGTGCCATCAGATGGACGAGGGTGCGGTTGGTGTAGAACTCCTGCGCGGTATGGCCGCTGTCGTCGGCGAACTTCTTGATCAGGTATTCGTAGCCATTACCAAGCTCGTCCTCGGGCACGGCGGCAAGGGTCAGCTCGTGCTTGGAGAAATGCTCGATCAGGTTCTTCAGCGTGCTGTCAGGCATCTGGGCCTTGTCGGTCCAGTTCGCATTCCCGAAGACGCCCTGCAGGCGTTCGGGGTTGGCGGCCTCGATCGCGAGGAAGGCCGACAGCAGCGCCCGGCCGACATCGCGCGGTGCTGCGCGCACGTCGTTCCAATGCGCGCCTTCGGGGATCACGAAGCGGTCGTTGGCGGTGGCGGTCGCGTAGCCTTCATCGCCGGTTTCGTCGAGGGCTTGCTGGTAATCCCCATCCCAGACGTCGGACAGCCGTTTGAAGAACAGCAGCGGGAAGATGTACTGCTTGTAGTCGCTGGCATCGATGAGGCCGCGCAGCAAGGTGGCAGCGCCCCAGAGATAGCTTTCGAGTTCGCGTTGGGTCAGCCCGCTCATTGCAGCCAGCCTCCTTCGACCAGCACCTTGCGCAGGTGGTCCTCGGCTTCCCGGGCGTCGGCCAGCGCGGTCTTGAAGGCATCGACGGCCTCGGGCAGCGGCGGGATGTCCTGGCCGATGGGCGGCAGGACGTAACGCGAGATGTTCAGCGTCCAGCCTTCCTTCTTGATCTCGTCCAGCGTCGCCACCTTGGCGCGATCCTCGACATCCTCGAATGCGCGGTACCAGGCGACGATCTGGTCGCTGTGCTCCTGATCGAGGAAGTTCTGCGCCCGGCCTTTGCGGAACAGGCTCGAGGCGTCGATGATAAGGACCTTGTTCTTTCGAGCCTCGGGCTTCTTACGGCGCAGGATGACGACACATCCGGCCAGCTGCGTGCCGTAGAACAGGTTCGGCGCAAGGCCGATCACCGCCTCGACCATGTCCTTTTCCAGCAGGGCCTGCCGGATCGAGCCTTCGGCCGACTTCCGAAACAGCGCGCCTTGCGGCAGGACGACGGCCATGCGGCTGTTCCCGATGGGCGCCATCGACGCGATCATGTGCTGGACGAAGGCATAGTCGCCGTAGCTTTCGGGCGGGATGCCGTACTGTGCGCGGCCCCAAGGGTCGGCCTCCCACAGGTCACGCCCCCATTCCTTGAGCGAGAACGGTGGGTTCGCGATGACGCAGTCGAAGGTGGCAAGGCCGCCAGTGCTGGAATCCGTGAAAGCCGGGTTCCGCAACGTGTCCTCACGGGCCACCTGGAAGTCCTCGATCCCGTGCAGGACGAGGTTCATCCGGGCGATCGCGGCCGTGGTCAGGTTCTTCTCTTGGCCGTAGATCTTGCCGTAGAAGGTGCGCGGGTCGCCGCCCTTGCGCATGACATGCTCGATAGCCCCGAGCAGCATGCCGCCCGTGCCGCAGGCGGGGTCGTAGATGCTTTCGCTTTCCTGGGGATCGAGGATTTCGACCATCATGCGCACGACGCTGCGTGGCGTGTAGAACTCGCCCGCCTTATTTCGACGGGTGACGTCGGCGAACTTGCCCACCAGATATTCATAGGCGTCGCCCAGCACGTCGGTGCTGACGGCGGTGTTGCCGAGCCCGATCCCCGAGAACCCCTCGATAAGATCCTTCAGCAACTCGTCGGAGAACTTCTCCTTGTTGCCCCAGTCCGCCGAACCGAATACGCGGAAAAGCGTGTCCGGATTGGCCCGCTCGATCTCCTGCATGGCCCTCTGGAGGGCCGCGCCGACGTTGGCCGGGACTTCCCGGATGTCGTTCCAGTGACAGCCCTCAGGCAGCACGAAACGGTGCACCTCCGGAAACAGGGAGGGGTCCGCTTCGCCGTAGATCTCACGAGCCTCAGCCGTCTCTTCGTCCCAGACGTCGGAGATGCGCTTGAAGAACAGCAAAGGAAGAATGTAGCCCTTCCAGTCGGTACGATCGACTGCGGAGCCGCGAAGAGTATTCGCGGCGTCCCACATCGCAGATTTCAATTGCAGACCATTGTTCAACGAATCGTTCATTCTTCACTCTGAGTGCCGCCGGGGGCCTTGGGGGCTGCGCTTGCCTCGACCGCCTTCAGCCGTTCATATTCCTCGACGGCCAACACGACGACGACAGGCCGCCCGTGCTTGGCCACCGCCACCGGTTCGGTACGAGCCAGATCGATCAACCGTCCAAAGCCGTATTTCGCGTCTTTCGCGCTTAGGGTCTGCATTCGTCTCCCCGCCTACGCCTTCGCCACTTTTGGCCAATTTGGCCCAATGAAGCAATAGCCGCAGTGGCGTGAGATTGTGCGGCGAGGTGTTCAGGTGCCGGAGAAGAAGTGCTTCTGCTCGATCCAGCTGAGCGGGAACGGGTCCATAAGGCCCGCAAGTGTAATGGCATCGTTCTGTCGTCCGTCGAGAACCGCCTCAATGATGCCAGGCTCAAGCTGCGTCAGGCGCAGGATGCGCGTCATATAGGACGTCGCGATCCCCTCGCGCTCGGCCAGTTCGGCGATGGTGGCGAACTCACCCGACTCGAGCATCCGCTTCCAGCGGAAGGCGCGGGCCAGCGCCTTGACCAGCGTGTTGTCCGCCTTGCGGTCTGGCCGGAAACCATCGGGCAGGTGCATTTCCTTGCGCCCGCCGCGCTTCACGACGCGGAACGGTACGTGGAGGGTCACCGTCTCGGGGATCGGAGCCCGGCGGGTCATGCAGCTCCTCCGATGCCGCCGGCCAGCATCTCGCGCGCGAGGCCATAAAGGCCGTCCACGCGCAGCCGGACGTTCAAGCCTCCCACGCCGATGTCGACCCGCTCCACCGACAGCGCTACGATGCGCGCCTGCTCGGCAGGGAATAGCTCGTCCCACAGCGGGTCGAGCTGCTGCAGGGCTGCTCGGGCGTCGGTTTCGGTGATGTTGGCGTGGGCACGCGCTGCCTTCCACGTGCCCGCGATAATCTCGGGCTGGCGGAAGACGGCACGCAGTTGGTCGAAGACGGCGGCCTCGATCTCCCCTGCTGGCACTCGGCCCACGGGGCATGACCCGGCACCGTGCTTCAGCACTGTCTGGCTGACGTAGTAGCGGTAGAGCCTGTCGCCCTTGCGAGTATGGGTCGGCGAGAACGCGGCGCCATCGGGACCGAAGAGTAGTCCCTTCAGCAGTGCGGGCGTGTCGGCGCGAGTCCGGGCGGCGCGCTTGCGGGGGCTTTCCTGCAGGATGGCGTGGACGCGATCCCACGCTTCGCGGTCGATGATCGCGTCGTGCTCACCGGGATAGCTTTTGCCTTTGTGGACCGCGTCACCGATGTAGGCGCGGTTGCTGAGCATCCGATAGATGTATTTCTTGTCGATTCGATTGCCGCGCGGCGTCCGGAGGCCGCGTGTGCCGACCTCTCGCGCCAGTTCCGTGCAGGACCCGATCTCGAGGAAGCGGGCGAAGATCCAGCGCACATGCGCAGAGGTTTCTTTGTCGACGACCAGTTTCCGGTTCTCGACCCGGTAGCCGTAGGGCGGCACGCCACCCATCCACATCCCTTTCTTCCTGCTGGCGGCGACCTTGTCGCGGATGCGTTCGGCCGTCACCTCGCGCTCGAACTGGGCGAAGCTGAGCAGGATGTTCAGCGTCAGCCGCCCCATGGACGTGGTCGTGTTGAACGACTGCGTGACGGAGACGAACGTCACGCCGTTCCGGTCGAACACCTCGACCAGCTTGGCGAAGTCGGCGAGCGAGCGCGACAGGCGGTCGATCTTGTAGACCACGACGACATCGACCAGCCCGTCCTCGATGTCCTCCAGCAGCAGCTGAAGGCCGGGCCGTTCAAGCGTGCCGCCCGAGATGCCGCCATCGTCATACTGATCGCGGACCAGCACCCACCCTTCGGAGCGCTGGCTGGCGATATAGGCTTCGCAAGCCTCGCGCTGGGCATGCAGGCTGTTGAACTCCTGCTCCAACCCCTCCTCGGAGGATTTGCGGGTGTAGACGGCGCAGCGCAGCTTGCGGACGGGTTTCGATTTTTCCGGCGGCTTCGTCATGTCCGGCCCCGGTGATTCCTGAGGCCGAAGAACACCCAGCCGTTCCAGCGCGTGCCGGTGATCGCACGCGCGATGGCGGAGAGCGACTTGTAGGGCCGCCCCTGCCATTCGAAGCCTTCGGAGGTGACGGTAACGACCTGCTCGACGCCCTGCCACTCGCGCAGCAGCCGCGTGCCGGTGATCGGGCGGCCGCGATCGGCGCGGATGCCGCGCTTCTTCTTGTCGCCGCCGTCCAGTTCCTCGCCGAGCCGTTCCAGCCGCCGGATCGTCTCGGGCTTCAGCCCGCCATAGGCGAGTTCCTGAATGCGGTAGGCCAGGCGGGATTCAAGGTAGCGGCGGTTGAACGGCGGCGGCTCGCTGTCGAACAGGTCGCGCCACTGTTGCTTCAAGTCGGGCGTCGGTGTGGTCTTGAGCGCGGCCAGGCGCGCGAGGATGGGATCGGACTTGTTCATGCATTTCTCCGGGGCGTCGGAGTTGCATGACGGCATTGGTCGGACTGATAGTGTAGGCAACTTTCTCCAGTGTCGTCAGATTCTTCTACTGTCTCCCGCGTGCGCAGCCGACCCAGCCCGAGCGCCAGCAGCCTGCACAGTTCGGCGCGGCGCTCGGCCGGGGTCATCAGCATGGGGGACAGGGGATTGGGTCGTTTCATCAGGATCAGCCCGGTTGCTTCTCCTGAGGAAAAGCCACCCGTCCCGGAGGATCGGGACAGCGGGCACAAGATTATTTTGCCTTTTTCCTCTCTCGGGTTAGCCTTGGCAAACTCTGATCATGGAGACCTGCATGGTTCGAGCGCCTGCCAAGTCCTGCCCCGCCCTGTTCCGCCTGTTCGGCGATGCTGAGGCGTCGATGATCGCCGCGTTCCTGCAAATGCGGGTTTTCGACAAACTGACCTGGCTGGTCGATTACTACTTCGATCCGGATGAAACGGACGGGAACGTGCCGGCCGCCATGCTGCGCGAGCAGCGCAAAGAGAAGCTGTCACCGCTCGAAAACGAAGCGGCCCGCATCGTCACCATGTCGTCAGATCGCGGCCAGTTCGCGCTCGACGGACTGGTTCGCTCCAAACTGACGACAGAGCAGAAGCGCGAGTTCGAGGGGCAGCGCGACGCGCTGGCGCGCAGCTTGTGGGCTTATCTCAAGGAGCCGATGTTGTTCGAGGCGGCCGAGAACACCCTGCATCTGCGGCTCTATCGCCGCTATGACCGCCACTACCAGACGTTCATGGTCGCGCCTGTGGAAGACGGCGCGGCTGATGTCGCCTCATCAGCGCTGGACACCTTGCTGGACGATCTGCGGGATAGGCTCGATCGGGGCGACGGGTATGAAGTCGACCGGTTCGCTATTCCCCAGGACGGCGATGTGCCCGCCGAGGTCATGTACCTTGTGGTTCACCCGGAAGCCCCCACCAGTGTGCGGGAACTCCACGACGACGGGCAGCGCACGACAATGTATTTCCGCCCACCAGGGGAAATCATGATCGTGCACACCCCGAGTACCGGACGCGTGCATGTCCGTGCTGGGACCCGAAAGCTTCGCCATGACGCGGCCGAGAGCTTCATCAGAACGGTCCTCGAGCAAGAGCCCTCGCAACAACCTGTCGATTTTCAGGCCTACGACATCGCGCGGTTCTTTAACGGGTTCGATCTGGGACTCCCCGAGTTCGACGACGCAAGCATCCTGCGAGCTCGCGTGATCCGCGCGGACATCAGTATCGGAAACCTCGCCAACAGGCTGTCGGTCTCGACGTCCCTGGATGAAGACATAGGCCAGCTGATCAGCGATCAGCCGGGCCTTGAGAGGATATTTCGCAATGCCCTCGCGATGCGGTTCGTGGAAATTGCTGTTCAATACCGGCGGGCGGGCGTGGACGGCGAGCGCACGCTGGACTTTACCCTGACGGATCGAAACACCACGAGCCTGCTGAGCCTGGATGATCCGTTCGAGCGCGTCCTCGGTCACCGCTTGCTCCGCCATTGGGGCATATTGCGTGATGGTCGCGCACCGACGCCCAGAGAGAGCACGGCGGTGCTGCCTGCATTGCTGGCTTTGTGGAACCTGGCATCTGACCGGATAAACGGTGCCTGGCTTCATGAGCGGGGGGTAGACGTCAAAACCCTGCTCGATCTCGGGTTCCTGGTCCCCTCAGGTTGGGAGGGTGACGACCTGATCGACGAAGAAGACGATTTCGGGGAACATGTGGCAAAGGTCGTGGAGCGTCCTGAAGGACTCGAGCTTCACTCGAGCGACGGCCAGTCATCGTCGGCCGCGCTGCCTGAGCGTTACCGTGTCTATCGGATTCGAGACGGATGGGTCGCCAGCCACCTGCGCGAGCAGCTTGGCAAGGCGCTGGACATCACAGCGATGGAGAACATCCGGCCCGACCTCATCGCGCTCGGCGCACTCGAAATCGACGGGCGTGATGTGCCGCTCTATCTCGCGCGCCGACTCGAGGACGAACGGGTCCGCGCCGCCATCGACACCGAGCTTCGCGCGCGTGACAAACAGGGGATCGGGCTCGTCCTGCAGGCGGGCGACGTGGCCGGCGTCTGCCTGGCGGCAAATGTGCTCGCCAGACTCGCCGACCATATCCTGCCGGAGGGAGCCGAATTTGCTGTCGATCTGACAAGCCTGACGGCAGCATTTCGTCGGAACCGGTCGTTGGCCCAAGGTGGGGCGGCTGTCGAGTTCCACAAGTCGGGCACCGGCGCCGGGGTGCTGAGCGTACCAGGCCGAGGCACGATCGACATTGTGGGGGAAAATCGCGTCACGGTCATCGATCGACTGGTACAGGCATATCCGACGCCCATGAAGACCGAGGACATGATCGCAGGGTTCGGGGGGCAATCCCTCAGCAGCATTTTTGGCCAGCCATTGTGGGACAAGCTGAAGGCTGGCTTCATGCGCTCTCCGAAGCGCGGACAATGGGAGATCGCGGTCTGACCGCCAACTGCGCTCCAACTGCGTTCAGGGGCTCTGACTAACTGCGATTCGCTGTTTCATTTGAGTTGCTCCTTCAACGACGGAGCATTTCAAATGCCGACCCACAACTCTCATCTCCCGGCGGTGCGCTGCGCGCAGGACCGCACGCCCCGCATCTCATCTAACGACTGGCGCTGCAGCCGCTGCGGCGCACTGCTTGGCATCCACCGCGACGGCCTGATGCATGTGAGCTTCGCGCGCGGTCACGAATATCTGTTCAGCTATCCCGCCACGGCGACCTGCCGGCGCTGCGGGACCATGAGCCAGACGAAGGGACCGGCGCGTTAAGCCGCGCCGTTCCCCTGAATTTCCCGATCATCAGAGGCGCACGACGCCCTGAGGCCCGAGAGAGGCGCTGGACGCCCGGCCGGAAGGCTGGCGTCCCGTGTCTTTCTCCTGGTTCGCGATCCGCGAGGATCTCGCCCGTTCGTCGTCGACCCTGCAATCTCAACGCGATTATCGTGCCGTCCGGTCGGCCGAACCGTCGCTTCGGCCTTACGCCGATATCGTCGGGCTGCTCGGCGCCCTGCATCATGGGCATCTCGATTTCGATGGGCGAAACGCCATTCTCGCCGCCCTCGTGCGCAGGTCACAAGGCCGCGATCGTCCCGCGGGATTGGCCCTGCACGTCATGCTGCTTTCCCTGTGGCCGGGGCTCGATGCGATCCGCAACCGCTGCCTGCGTCGTCGTGTCGGCACTGCTGACGAGATCAGCTCCGACCTCCTGGCCCGCAGCACGGAAATCATCCGGACCCTTGATCTCGGTCGCGTCACCAATATCGCCGCCACCGTGCTGATGAACACCGAACGCGATCTGTTGCGCGCCCATCGACGCGAGATCGACCGCCAGCAATCTTGCGCGGAGGTAGAACCCGACTGGATTGCCGCGCCGCCGTCATGGGCGGAACGGGCCCGGATGCGGGCGGAATTGCGGGCTGATCTGTCGGCGGTAATCGGGTCAGATGCCGATCTGGTCCTCGGCGTCGCGGTGGACGGCTTAAATCAGATCGAGATGGCAAGCGCGCTCCGCCTGTCCGATGGGGCGGCGCGGAAACGTTATCAACGCGCCGCTGCGCGCCTGCGAGGCCATTACCGGCCTTGAGCCGCCTCGTGCCACGGATCCACCACCTCCACGCCCATGGCGGCGAAGGGCGCGGTGTCGCGGCTGGCGACGGGATAGCCCTGTGCCGCGGCAATGGCAGCAATCGCGCCATCGGCAAAACTCACGGCCTGTCCCTGCCGGCGCGCCGTTGCCATCAATACTCCGAAGGCACTGGCAGCGGCCTCGTCGAACGACAGGATACGTGCCGGAAATACCTCGGCCAGCATCTGCTCGAGCCGCGCGTCAAGATCGTCCCGACGCCGCCCAGCGTCCAGGCATGCAATGCCGAACCGCAACTCGGCCAGGCTGATGGTGGTCAGGTGCAGGGTGGTCAACTCTTGCCGGTTGAGCCAGTCGATCACCCGCGGCTCTGGCGCCGGCTTCATCGTCTCCGAGACGACATTGGTGTCGAGGATGATCATTCGAAACCGGCCGGCTCCGCGGGCGTCCGGTCGCGTTCGACCGAAAGGTCGTCCGTCTCGGCGCCGGACCAGATACTGCGCATCAGATCACCCGCGCGCGGGCGCGACTGCGGCAGCACCGCGCGGGCAATGATCTCGCGCAACTCGGCCTCGGCGCTGCGACCATGCGCGGCGGCCTGCGCCTTCAGCGCGCGATGCACCTCTTCCGGGATCTGACGCACGACGATCTGGGCCATGATGAAGCTCGCTCGATATCAATTTTAATTATAGATATCACATTTAATCGCGGCTTCAATGTCCCGATCGGCGTGCGGGGGTGGCTTTTGAACAGGTGAAGCCCCTGTTCACGAGCCCGATCGATGACACTGCCGCCCATTCCGCCGCCTGATCTCCTGAAACGTCTGCCGGGGTATTACCGCCGCTGGGAGCTGACCGAGCTGGTGATGCCAGACCGGTATTACTTCTTCGAAGCAGCCGGCCAGCATGAGGATGGCGAGGACCTCTTCGCGGTTTATGTCCAGCCGGCTGATATGGCGCCGGGCGAAGGGCGGCTGCAATGAGCGCGCCCGGCATCGATCGCGACCAGATCGCGCTGTTTGTCGACGTGGTCTTTTCCTGGTGCGACGGCCTGATCCCGCTGCGCGGTCTGCCCGAGAAGGGCGTGACGCCGGTGCCGTCGAACGACCTGCGCTGGATCCCGGCAGACGCGAGCGCGCCCGAGAACATCGCCACAGCCGCGCGAGCCGCCGCCTCCGTCGGGCGCGCGATCTATGTGATCCCCGGCACGGTCGGAAACAGCGGCGAGGGCCGCGCTGAGCATGTCCGGCAGATGCAGGCGCTGGTCGTCGATCTCGACGAGGGCGACATCGCCGCCAAGCGGGACCACCTGATCCACAACCTCGGCCCGGCGACGCTGACCATCGAGAGCGGCGGGGTGACGGAGGCCGGACAACCCAAGCTGCACCTGTGGTGGAAGTTGACCGAACCGGCCGAGGGCGAGGACCTCGCCCGGCTCTGCCGGCTTCGGGCGGCGATGGCGCTGAAGGTCGGCGGCGATGACAGCTTCGGCTCGGCGCATCAGCCCATCCGGGTGCCCGGGACGATCCATGGTAAATATGGACGGACGGCGCAGGTCCGGATCGTCGACCAGCAGCCCATTGAGGTCGATCTGGCTGAGTTCGCGGCCCTCGTCGCTGCGATGCCCGCGCTCACCCCGGAAACCTCAGGCTCAGCGTGGTTCGACTTCAACGCCGGTAGCAAACCCGCAGTCGATGACGTCCTGACCACGCCGGTGCGCGAGGGCACGCAGGATGACTGGACCCGGTTCCACGGGGCCAGCGCCGCGATCGGGCACTACCTCCGTCAGGCGCATGATGGCCGGCTCAGCCTCGACGAGGCCTGGGAGGCAATCTGCGGCTACAACGCCGCCATGTTGCGGCCTAGTTGGTCCGAGGAGCGCCTCAAGGCCGAGACCCGGCGGCTCTGGCAGCGGCATCTCGAACGCAACGGACCTGCGCAGCCGCCGCGGCAGGAGGCGCCGACAGCCCCGCTCGCCTGCTTCAGCCTCGGCCAGCTGCTCGATGACCACAGCGCGCTGCCCGACGACATCATCGCGCCGCGCGTGCTCACACCGGGCGGCCTGCTGGTCCTTGGCGGAGCGCCCAAGGTCGGCAAGAGCGACTTCCTGATCTCCTGGCTCGTCCACATGGCCGCGGGCGTGCCGTTCCTCGGCTTCACGCCGCCGCGGCCGCTGCGGGTGTTCTACCTGCAGGCCGAACTGCAGTATCACTATCTGCGCGAGCGTTTGCACCAGATCGGCCTGCCGTCCGAAGTCCTTGTTGCCGCGCGCGACGGCTTCGTCGCCACCCCGCGGCTGAAGCTGCTGCTCGACCACGGTGGCGTCACCCGCGTGCTGGAGGCGATCCGGAGCGCTTTCCGCGACAGCCCGCCCGACATCCTCTGCGTCGATCCTATCCGCAACGTCTTCGACGGCGGTCCCGACAGCGGCGGCGAGAACGACAACAGCGCGATGATGTTCTTCCTCAAGGAGCGGGTCGAGGCGCTGCAAGACGCGATCAATCCCGATGCCGGGATCATCCTCGTCCACCACACGAAGAAGCTGTCGAAGCAGCAGGTGAAGGATGATCCCTTCCAGGCGCTCTCCGGCGCCAGTGCTCTCCGGGGCTACTACACCTCCGGCCTGATCCTGCACCGCCCGGACGAGGACAGCACCGCCCGTCGCCTCGAGATCGAACTGCGCAACGGCCCGGCGCTCGAGCCGAAGCTGGTCGACAAGATCGGGGGTACATGGGTTGAGGTCAGCCCGCTCTTCGAACGCGTCGTCGGCCAGGAAATGGGCGCAAAGCACGATACCGAGCGGGATCGCAAGCGCGACGTCATCCTCTCGATCCTGCTCGCCGAGGCCGCCGAGGGGCGGCTCTATACCTCGACGCAGTTCCGCGAGGCCTTCGAGAACCAGTTCGGCCTTGGCAGCCAGTCGACGATTCGTGACCGGATCAATGTGCTGAGCACCAAGGGCTATATCCGCTTCCTGCGCGATGGCACCGAATTCGGCCACGAGGTCGTTCGCTCGAGGTTCGGATATCTCTGCGTCCACGGCATGGTGTTCGGCAGCGAGGCGCAGGTCGATCCGGAGTCCGGCGAGGTGCTGTCGACCGGCAAACCGGTCGTTCCCAGCCACTACAAGTCGCCCGCCAACGGCCTCTGCATGGAGCTGGAGGACCCCTGCAACTGGCCCGATCCGGAGGACGACCATGCGTGAAATCGTCCTCCAACACGTTTGTTCGTCCTCCCGGATTTCTTGTTCGACCTCAGGACAAACATGTTCGTCCTCCTCCGTTGTTCGTCCTCAACCCTGCAAAATCAATGGTTTGGCACAGGACGAGGACAAACATGTTCGTCCTCTTGTTCGACCTCTGTTCGTCGTCGAAAAGGCTTCAATATCAATCTCTTGTTCCGTTTGGAGGACGAACAACGGGACCCCCCATACTACGTATGGGAGGGCCGGCCTCAGGGCCGAGCCCCCCATCCGTGACGTCCGTGCCCGCGGTCCACCTCTCCGATCTCGTGTCTGCCTCACCCGATCACGGCGGCCAGAACGACAGGAGATGACGATGGCCCGAATGAAACTGACGATGATGCGCTACATGCCTCCCGGCTACGGCGGCACGCGGCGCAGCCCCGATGAGGTCAAGCGCGACGGCTGGCAGGAGATGGGCCTGCTGGCGGTCAGCCTGGACGATCCGCGCCTGACCTGGCCCGAGCGCGAGATGGTCGCGCAGCTGGGCCGCAAGCTTTACGGCCCCCGCGAGGGAGGGCGCGGCGATGGCTGATCGCGACTGGACCGCGGACGACGTCGCCGATCATTTTGAGGAGGCGTTCCGGACGCTGCGCAAGCTGCCGCCGGTAAAAGCGCAAGGCTACTTCAACGCCTGGCCGCAGGTGCTGCGGACGAAGCGCGAGATTGCCGCGATGGAGCCCGAGCCGATGCGCGTCTGGCCATCGGCGGCGGCCATCACCCGGCTGGAGCGGACCTTCGACTGGGTCCTCTGGATCGAGGAGCCCGAGCGCAAGCTGATCTGGTCGCGGGCGGCACGGGTGCCGTGGAAGGTGATCGCGGGCGAGATGGGCTGCGACCGGACCACGGCCTGGCGGCGCTGGCAGCTGGCGCTCACGAAGATCGCTGCCCGGCTGAATGCGTGAGCGAGTCCAGAGTGTTGCAACACATTCGTGTTCGACACGTGCAACAGATCCGTGCTAAAAGCAGGGCATGATCGGGAGAAGAGCGCCAGGAGCGCCACCGATCGTTCCCACACCCATTCCATCCATTTCGCGAGGCCCCATGCCTGTGCGCCCGCCGATCCATCGCCCGGTGGGGCGACGCGACAAGCGTGAACGCGACCGCGATGCTGACCGTAACCGCGACCCCGCGGTCAGGGCGCTCTACAAGTCCGCCCGCTGGCAGCGTGCGCGGCAGATGTTTCTCGCCCGGCACCCGCTCTGCGCGGAATGCCAGCGTCAGGGCCGTGTGAGCGCCGCCAATACCGTCGATCACATCATCCCGCACCGCGGCGACACGGAGCGGTTCTGGGACCCGGACGGTTGGCAGCCGCTCTGTGCCAGCTGTCACAGTCGCAAGACCGCGAGCGAGGATGGCGGCTTCGGCAACGCCCGCCGCCAACCATAAACCACCGCCCCCCCGGGGGGAGGGTAAATCTCTGGGGCCTTCCAGCCCCGGACCGGGCGCCAAGCTTTCTGCATCCGTGGCCAAAATGGCGAGGGGGGGGTAGCGGCCCATGCAACAAGGAAATACAGCCGTGTCCGATCGCGAACTTGTCATCGAATATCATGGGCTTGATCGCCTCGTGCCTTACGCGCGCAACGCCCGTACCCATTCCGAGGCGCAGCTGGCCGAGATCGCCGGCTCGATCCGCGAGTTCGGATTCGTGAACCCGGTGCTGATCGCCGAGGACGGCACCATCATCGCCGGCCATGGTCGCGTACTGGCCGCGCGCCTGCTTGGCATGGACGCCGTGCCCTCCATCAGGCTGACCGGCCTGACCGAGAGCCAGCGCCGGGCGCTGGTGCTGGCCGACAACCGCATCGCGCTGAATGCGGGCTGGGACGAGGCGCTGCTGGCGCTGGAACTGTCCGACCTGAAGGAGGCTGGTTTCGATCTCGGGATCATGGGCTTTGAGGACGGCGAACTGGACCGACTGCTGGCCGGCGCGGAAGCGGAGAACGAGACGTCGACGCCACCCGTCATTATCCCCGAGCCTCCGCGTCATCCGGCCTCGCGCACCGGCGATCTGTGGCTGCTCGGCGATCACCGGCTGCTCTGCGGTGACAGCACATCCCACGACGATGTGCGCCGGCTGATGAATGGCGAGCGCGCCGTGCTGTTCGCGACCGACCCGCCCTATCTGGTCGATTACGATGGCTCCAATCATCCGACCCGCAACAAGGACTGGTCGGCGTCCTACGGCACGACCTGGGATGACTCGAGCCAAGGGGCAGAACTCTATGACGGTTTCATCGCGGCGGCGGTGGCCGAGGCGATTACCGAGGATGCGGCCTGGTATTGCTGGCACGCCTCGCGCCGCCAGGCGATGCTGGAAGCCTGCTGGGAAAAGGCCGGGGCGTTTGTGCATCAGCAGATCATCTGGGTGAAGGACCGCGGTGTTCTCACCCGGTCGCATTATCTCTGGAAGCACGAACCTTGCTTCATGGGCTGGCGTCGCCCGAACCGACCGCCCAAGGTCGCCGATCAGACGCTGCCCTCGACCTGGGAGATGCCGTCCTTCGCCAGGGACGAGCGCCCCGATCACCCGACCCCGAAGCCGCTCGATGCCTTCGGCATCCCGATGCGCCAGCATGTCGCGCGCGGCGGCCTCTGCTACGAGCCCTTCTCGGGCTCGGGCTCGCAGATCATGGCCGGCGAGGTCAACGGCCGCCGCGTCTTCGCGATGGAGATCAGCCCCGCCTATGTCGATGTCGCTGTGGAACGCTGGCAGGCCGAGACCGGCAAGGACGCGATCCTCGATGGCGACGGCCGGACCTTCGCGCAGGTGAGGACCGAGCGGCTGGGCGATGATGCCGGGGCCGAGAAAGCGGATGACGACGCTAAGGGTGACGCCGCCCCCCGCAAGCGCCGCCGGAGCAAGGCAGCATGAAACAATCACGCCTCATGTCGCTGGTCGAGTCCATCGCCAATGTCATCGTCGGATATGGCGTTGCCGTCGCCACGCAGATCCTGATCTTCCCGTTCTTCGGGCTGCACGTCACGCTGACGCAGAACATGGCGATGGGCGGGATTTTTACCATCGTATCGATAGTGCGTTCCTTCGCCTTGCGGCGGGTGTTCGAGGCTATGCGGGTCGGTGGCGGCGAGCACGAGTCCGACTCTCGGGGATAAGCCCGATTCATCAGCATTGCGGGAGGAGAACAGCCGGAAAGGACAAGGATCATGGCGGGTCGCAAGCCACTGCCGACGCAGCTCAAACTGGTCAAGGGCACGGCCCGGTCGCACCGGCTGAACCCGGATGAGCCGCAGCCGGTGGTCGCGACCCCGGACCCGCCCGAGCATCTCGACGAAGCGGCTGCCGCGAAGTTCACCGAGATGGCCGCGCTGCTGGCGCGGCATGGGGTGATGACCGAACTCGATGTCGGCGCGCTGGCCCGTTACGTGGTGATCTGGCGCCGCTGGCTCGAGGCGGAGGCCGAGGTCAAGCGCCGCGGCCCGGTGGTGAAGACCGTGGGCGGGAATATCATCCAGAACCCGTTCCTGGCGGTGGCCAATAAATGCCTCGCGCAGATGGGCCAGATCGAGAGTGAGTTCGGGATGACGCCATCCAGCCGCACCCGGGTGCGCATGGCAGAGCCGCCCAAGACCCGCGACCCGTTCGAGGATTTTCTGAACCGTGGCAGCAGCGCGTAAATCTGGTACCGCTCGGAAGGCACCGGCGTGCCCGGTCACCGCCTATGCAAAGGCGGTCACCGGCGGCAAGATCACCGCCGGCCGGCTGGTGAAGCTGGCCTGCGCACGGCATCTGGAGGACCTGAAGACCGGCAAGACCCGCAGTCTCTCCTGGGACCGCGCCGCCGCGCTGCACGCGATCGAGTTTTTCAGCCATCTGCGGCACTCGACCGGGGAATGGGCCGGCCAGCCCTTTGTGCTGCAGCCATGGCAGCAATTCGTGGTCGGATCCGTCTTTGGCTGGAAACGCGCTGATGGGCTCAGGAGGTTCCGCACTGCCTATGTCGAGGTGGCGCGCAAGAATGGCAAATCCGCGCTGCTCGCAGGCATCGCGCTCTACGCGCTGATCGCCGATGGTGAGGCCGGCGCGCATGTCTATGCCGCGGCGACCACCCGCGATCAGGCGCGCATCGTGTTCGGCGAGGCCGAGCGTATGGTGGCGGCGAGTCCTGCATTGTCAGCGCGGGTGACGCGCACCGTGAACAACCTCGCGGTGCTGCCCACCGCGTCGTGGTTCCGGCCGCTCTCGGCCGATGCCAGCAAGATGGACGGGCTCAACGTGCATCTGGCCGCCGTGGACGAGGTGCATGAACATCCGGGGCCGGAGATCATCCAGAAGCTCAACACCGCCACCGGTGCCCGGCGCCAGCCGCTGATCGTCGAGATCACCACCGCCGGCCATGACCGCCATTCGGTCTGTCGCCAGCATCACGAGTTCTCGGTCAAGGCGCTGGAAGGGTCTGTGCCGCATGAGACGGCCGATAGCTGGTTTGCCTATATCGCCACCATCGACGCGGGCGATGACTGGACTGATCCTGCGGTCTGGGTGAAGGCCAATCCGAGTCTTGGCGTGACGGTGAAGCGCGATGATCTGAAGCGCCAGATCGACGAGGCCCGCGAGATGCCGGCGCAGCAGAACGCCATCCGGCGGCTGCGGCTGAATGAATGGACCGAACAGGTCACCCGCTGGCTCGACATGGGCGTCTGGGCCGAGGGCGGGCCGGGTGACGGGGCTGATTGGCGAGACATCCGCGCCGGGCTGGATGATCTGGAGCAGAAGCTGCTGGGCCGCGAATGCTATGGAGGGCTCGATCTCGCCCGGGTCAACGACCTCTCGGCCTTCATGCTGCTGTTCCCACCGACGGGGGACCCCGCGCTCGGCGACCTCGCAGACAAATGGATCGTGCTGCCCCGCTTCTGGGTGCCTGAGGAGGACATCCTGCGCCGCGCCCGGCGCGACCGGGTGCCCTATGCCACATGGCGCGACCAGGGGTTTTTGACTGCCACGCCCGGCAATGCCACCGACTTCGCCTTCATCGAGGCGGAGATCATCGCACTCGCGGGGCGCTACGATCTGCGCGAGCTCTCTTACGACCGCACCTTCGCCGGAGAGATCGTCCAGCATCTGCAGGATGAGGGGCTGAACCTCGTGCAATTTGGGCAGGGCTTTTTGAGCATGGCGGCACCGACCGCGGAACTGGAGCGCCTCTCGGTGTCGCGGCTCTTGTGGCATGGCGGCCATCCGGTGCTGCACTGGAATGCCTCGAATGTCGCCGTGCGCCATGATCCGGCCGGCAATATCAAGCCGGACAAGGAACGCTCCTCGGAGCGCATCGACGGCATTGTCGCGATCTGCAACGCCCTCGGCCGGGCGCTCCTGCGCGACGTCAATGCCGGCCGCTCAGTCTATGACAGCCGCAGCATCCTGGTGCTGTAGGCTACCCGTCTTACGGAAAGAATGCCCATGTCCTTCTGGTCCCGCTGGTTTGCAGGCGCCCCGCCTGCGGCCTCGCCTCCGCACGCCCCATCACCGCGCGCGTCCGTCCAGGAGGCGGGTGGCGGGCTGGTCATCACCTCCGCTGCCGAACTGGACGCTGCGCTGAGGGCCGGGGCGGTCAGCGGCTCCGGCATGGCGGTGACGCCCGACAGCGCCATGCGGGTGGCGGCAGTCTATGCCTGCGTGCGCATCATTTCCGGCGCGGTGGCAACGCTGCCCTTGCATATCAAGCGCCGGGTCGATGCCCGGACCCGCGAGGATGCCTCGGATGCCCCGATCTGGCAGCTGCTGCGGCGAAGGCCCAATCGCTGGCAAACGCCATCGCAGTTCCGCCGGATGCTGCAGGCGCATCTGCTCTTGCGCGGCAATGCCTATGCCATGATCGTGCGCTCGCGCGGCACCGTGCAGGCGCTGATCCCGCTGCATCCGGATCGGGTCGAGGTGGTGCAGGACAAGGACCTGGCGCTGAGCTTTCTCTATACCCGCCCCGATGGAAGGCGTCTGCGGCTGGCGCAGGACGAGGTGCTGCATCTGGTCGGGCTGACGCTGGATGGGGTGCGAGGTGTCTCACCCATCGCCTATGCCCGCGAGACCATCGGACTGGCGCTGGCAATGGAGGATCACGGCGCCACCACCTTCCGCAACGGTGCCCGGGTCTCGGGCGTGCTCAGGCACCCGCAGAAGCTCGGACCCGAGGCGGTGGCCAATCTCAAGGCCGGGCTCGAGGCATTCCGCGCCGGCGGTGACCAGGAAGGCAAGCACCTCATCCTCGAGGAAGGTATGGATTACGCCCGCATCGCGATGACCGCCGAGGATGCGCAATGGATCGAGAGCCGCAAGTTCAGCCGCAGCGACATCGCCATGTTCTTCGGGGTGCCGCCGCACATGATCGGCGACACCGAGAAGTCCACCAGCTGGGGCACCGGCATCGAGCAGCAGTCGATCGGCTTCGTAGCCTATACGCTCGAGGATCACCTGACCATGTGGGAGGAGGCAATCGACCGCGACCTGATCGGCGCGGATGATCTGCTCTATGCCCGGTTCAACCGCGCAGCCCTGGTCAAGGGCGACATCCGGGCCCGCTGGGAGGCCTATGTGAAGGGTCTGCAATGGGGGGTGTGGAGCCCCAACGAGATCCGCGCGCTCGAGGACCAGAATCCACGTGCCGGCGGCGACATCTATTATCCGCCGCCCAACATGACGGCTGCGGCCGGGGACGCGGGTGACGATGCGGACGCGCCCACAAGCGAAGGAGTTTCCGATGAGCCTGCGTGATCTTCCTGCCGGACCGGCCTTGCCGCGCCCCGCGGCGTTCCAGGGCGATGCGCCATCGGACGCATTGGTCCGCTGGGCCGAAACGCCGGTCGCCGCGCAGGTCACTTCCGTCACCGAGAGCGACAGCACCATCACCATCTTCGACGTGATCGGCGAGGATGGTATGGGCGGCGGGGTGAGCCTGCGCCGGATCGCAGCGGCGCTCAGCAGGATCGGCCCGCAGGCGGTGACGGTGCAGATCAACTCGCCGGGCGGCGACATGTTCGAGGGCATTGCCATCTACAACCTGCTGCGCGCCCATCCGGCCGCGGTCACCGTCGAGGTGCTGGGCCTCGCGGCCTCGGCGGCCTCCATCATCGCCATGGCCGGCGACGAGATCCACATGAGCCCCGGCAGCTTCCTGATGCTGCACAATGCCTGGGGCGTGGTGATCGGCAACCGCCACGATATGGCTGAGGCCGCTGCGCTCTTCGAGACATTCGATGCCGCGCTGGCCGGGATCTATGCCGCCCGCAGTGGCAGGCCACAGGTCGAGGTTGTCGCGTTGCTGGATGCCGAGACCTTTCTCAGCGCCGAGGAGGCGATTGCGGCCGGGATGGCCGACTGCATGGTCGAGGGTTCGGCCGCTGGCCTGCCCGCGCAGTCACCGCAGAGCGGCGCGCAGTCGCGCCCCGACATTCAGGCGCGGCGCCGCATAGACGCGGCACTGGCCCAGCAAGGTATCCCGCGATCCGCGCGGCGCGCGATGCTGAGAGACCTCACCGGCACGCGGAACGCTGCCGAACCCGCCATGCAGAACGCTGGCCTCCCCCTAAGCGCCATCCGGCAGCTCATCGATACCATCCGCTCATAAGGAGACCCCCATGGGCATCCAGAAATCCCCCCGCATCCACGGGGCCGTTCGCGTGCGTGCCGAGACCGGCGACGCGAACGCCATCCTTGCCGATCTGAACCGCGCCTTTGCCGCCTTCAAGGACGAGCATCAGGCCGAGATCAGCAGCATCAACGCCCGCTTCGCCGATGTCGTGCAGACCGAGAAGGTCGAACGCATCAATGCCGAGATCACCCGGCTTCAGGGCGCGCTCGACGAGACAAATGCCATGCTGGCGGCAGCCAGGCTCGGCGGCGGTGTCGGCAGCGTAGATCGGTCGGACAGCCCCGAGACCCGCGAGCACGCCCGCGCCTTCAACCAGTTCTTCCGCCGCGGGGTCGAGGCCGGGTTGCGGGAGTTGGAGGTGAAGGCCGCGCTCCGCACCGACAGCGATCCCGATGGCGGCTATGTCGTCCCCGACCAGATGGAACAGATTATCGACCGGGTGCTGGGCTCGGTCTCGGCCATGCGCGCGATTGCCAGTGTCATCTCGATCTCGGCCGGCAGCTACAAGAAGCTGGTCAATCAGGGGGGCGCTGCGGCCGGCTGGGTCGGCGAGCGTCAGGCCCGCCCCGAGACCGCCACCCCGAGGCTCGCTGAACTGGCTTTCCCGGCGATGGAGATCTACGCCAACCCGGCTGCGACCCAGACGCTGCTCGACGATGCAAGGGTCGATATCGCTGCCTGGTTGGCCGAAGAGGTCTCGACCGCCTTCGCCGAGGCCGAGGCTGCCGCCTTCATCACCGGCGACGGGGTGAACAGGCCCCGCGGCATCCTGGCCTATGACACGGTCGCCAATGCCTCTTACGCCTGGGGCAAGATCGGCTACACCGCCTCGGGCGTCGCGGCCGCATTGACCGATGCCAGCCACAACGGCGTCGATGCGCTGATCGACCTCGTCTACGGGCTGAAGCAGGGCTACCGGCAGAATGCCCGCTTCCTGATGAACCGCTCGCTGCAGGCTGCGATCCGCAAGCTGAAGTCGAAGACCGAGGAGCTCTATCTCTGGCAACCCCCGGTCCAGGCTGGCCAGCCGGCAACGCTGCTCGGCTATCCGATCAGCGATGACGACAACATGCCCGATATCGCCGCCGGAGCTTTCCCGATCGCCTTCGGGGATTTCCGGCGCGGCTATCTGATCGTCGACCGCTTCGGCATCCGGGTGCTGCGCGATCCCTTCACCAACAAGCCCTATGTGCATTTCTATACCACCAAGCGCGTCGGTGGCGGGGTGCAGAATTTTGATGCCATCAAGCTGCTGAAGATCGCGGCCAGCTGATCGCCCGGCTGAACCAAGGCGCGCGCGCGGCAGGGTTCAGCCCGCGTCTTCCCACCCACATTCCTGCACAGGAGGATCCGATGAAGGATCTGCATTCCAGTCTCTCGGTGGCCGCGGCCATCAATGCTGCCACCCTCACCGACGACAGCACCCCCGTGGCCATTGATCTGCGCGGTCATGACGGTGCCGAGATCATTCTCGCCATTGGCGTGGGCGGCATCACCTTCACCTCGACCAACAGGATCGAGTTCATCCTGACCCATTCCGATGACGACAGCAGCTATGAGGCGGTGACCGCAGCCGACCTGCTGGGCGTCCCGACCGTGGGCGAAGGCGGCATCGTCAAGGCGCTGGTCGAGGCCCACGCCACCGCCGCCGTTTACCGCTTCGGCTATGTCGGAACCAAACGCTACCTGAAGCTGCTGGCGGCGCTTGAAGGCACCCATGCCACCGGCACGCCGATTGCCGGCCTGGTGATCAGGGGTCACGGCCGGATCAACCCGCAGGCCGATCAGACCTGAGACCGATGCTGCAATAACTGCGCGGGCGGTGAAGACCGCCCGTGCCCTGCCTCAGGGGGTTTTTGCCCATGTTCACGCTGACCCGCATCACCATGTCCGCGGCCACGCCGATCATGCTAGCCGAAGCCAAGGCGCAGCTTCGGGTCGATCACGAGGACGAGGACCTGTTGATCCAGCATTATATCGATGCGGCCACCGCCTGGCTCGACGGGCCGGCGGGGATCCTCGGCCGCTGCCTAGTCACGCAATCCTGGCAGATGGATCTCGATGCCATCACCGGACCGATCCTGCTGCCGTTTCCCGACAGCGAGATCGACAGCGCCGTGTTCACCGATGCCGCGGGCGGCGATCTCGATTACCGGATCGACCGGCGGGACCAACGCCTGTTGTTGCGACCCCTCGCGGGCTTTGGCCGTCCTGCGGCGATCACCTTCACCGCGGGCTATGGCGCCCCCGCCGAGATCCCCGCCGCCATCCGTCAGGCCATGCTGCTGCTGATCGGGCATTGGTATGAGCATCGAGAGGCCGTCAGCCTCGGGGCAAGTCCATCGGCGCTGCCCATGGCGGTCGATGCGCTGCTCGCCCCCTATCGCAGGATCCGGCTGTGAGAATGGTTGCCGGACGCCTGCGGCGCCGGGTCACCTTCCAGCAGGCTGTGATCATCCGCGATCCGGACGGGATGCTGATCCAAGGGTGGGAGGATCGCTTCACCCTCTGGTGCCATGTTCATTATCTGCGCGGCTCCGAGGCCGTCATGCAGGCACGGCTGGTCTCGAAAGCACCGGCCATCCTGACGATCCGCGCCAGCGCCGAGACCCGCGCCATCACCTCGGAATGGCGGGCCCTCATCGACGCGGTGATCTTCGATCTCAAGGAAGATCCTCGGCCCAGCGAGGATGGCGCCTATTTCGAGATGCTGGTTGAGGCGTGAGAGGCCCAGAATGGGGGAGGCGCCGATGACACCGCACAGTTCTGACCGGTCGAACGCCGAACTCGAGGCGATGCTGACCCGTGCCGCCGAGCAGGGGGCGAAACGCGCGCTCGCCGATGTCGGCCTCGACGGCGACGAGGCCGCGCTCGACATCCGCGATCTGCGCTCCCTCGTGGACTGCATCCGGCTGGTGCGGCGCACCGCCATGCAGACCGCCGTCCGCATGATCACCACCGGCGTCATGCTGGCGCTGCTCGCGGGCATAGCCATCAAGCTCAAGATCTTCGGCGGCGGTCCGTAGCCGCGTACCATCCCATTCATCGGCCCGCAATGACCCGCCCTCGAGGCGGGTTTTTCGTTTTCGGAGGCCCCCCCATGACGATGACCTTCCACCACCATTGGCGCAACGTGCCTGAGGGCACCTGGCGTTGGCCGAATTTCAGCCCTGCCGAGATCGCCTGCCGGGGTACTGGCAAACTGCTGATCAACGAAACGGCGCTCGACAAGCTGCAGGCGCTGCGCGACCGGCTGGGCAAGCCGCTGATCGTCCGCTCCGCCTATCGCAGCCCCGAGCACAATCGCGCTGTCGGCGGCGCCACCCGGTCGAAGCATCTCGATGGCGCCGCCTTCGACATCGCCATGGCGAACCACGACCCGGTGGCCTTCGAGGCGGCAGCCCGCGAGGTTGGGTTCCTCGGCTTCGGTTTCTATCCGCGCTCGGGCTTCATGCACGTCGACCTCGGCCCCGTGCGCCAGTGGGGCGAGCGGTTCCCGGTGCGGGCGACAGCATTTGCAGCCGAAACGCCGCCCGCGCGCGAAGTGCTGGCCGACAGCCGCACGATGAAGGGTGGTGGCGCGGCAGGCGTAGCCACGCTGGGCGCTGCCGGGGTGGAGGTTGCGCAGAGCGTTCTGGCCGAGACCCAGACCGCGATCCTGCCGCTGGTGCCGTATCTCGATACGCTCCGCTGGGTGTTCATCGTCGTGGCACTCGGTGGCATCGCGGTCACGATCTACGCGCGTCTCGATGACTGGCGCAGGGGGCGGCGGTGATCGCCAGGCTGGTCACCGGGATTGCCACGAGCCCGTGGATGCGGGCGGCGCTGCGCTACGGAGCCATCACGCTCGCCGTGCTCTTGTTCCTGTTTTCGCTTCGGCGCTCCGGGGAGCGAGCGGGACGCCTCGTCGAACGCCTCGAAGCCACGGAGAAGGCCAATGACGTCCAACGCCGGATGCTGGAAGCGGCGGCTCGCCGTCCTCGTTCTCGCGACGATTTGGTTGAGCGGCTGCGCGACGGACAGTTCTGATGTCGATAGACTCGGTGCCTGTCCGCCGGTCGTCGAGTATAGCAGGGAGCTCCAGGCGCAATCGGCTGAAGAATTGGCCTTGCTGCCGGAGGACTCGGCCATCATGGGAATGATCAGCGACTACGCTGTGATGCGGGAGCAGGCGCGGGTTTGCGAGTAAGCCCCGACACCGCGGACACTAACCGCCTATACATCTGGTCACCGTCCGGGTACTATCAGGCAGCGGTTGACGAGCGAGGCGTCGCCGGAGCGGAGCAGCCATTGGACTTCAACACCGTAGAAACTGATTCTATTTTTCCTACTGATGGCATCGATACTCTCCTTGTCGATCATCTACGGAAGATTATTTTTGAAGACGAACAAGAACACGAATTTCTTTGCAAGCGCCTGGAGCAGGCTCGAAAAGACGCCGAACAGCTCAAATCAAAGGTGAACGGCGACGCCGCTTTGCGGCTCCAGAAACTTCAAGCCTGCCTGGATGAAGCCAACACTGCCTTTGATCGCGCCGCGGTGGAGCTTCAGCACCTCGAGGGTGATCGAAAAAAGTATCGAGACTTAATCGAACGGGCGCGCGAGGGGAAGTGGTCGGAGACAGAAAAGGCGAAAGCGAAGGAATTTGCCGATGGTACGCTATCCGATCTGAAGCAGAAGATCGCGCAAGTCGAGACGCAGATCGAGGACTTATGGAAACGACGTGACGAGACGTCACAAGAGACACAGGTCCTGACGGAAGCGAAAAAAGCCGCGGAGCAGCAACTGTTTCTCTTGCTGGGAGGGGGTGCTCCGCCGGAGTTCTTTGAGGCTTTGAGAAAGCGCGAGACAGATCTCGAAGCGAAATTGCAGGCTGAATCAGTTCAAAAAATTGATGCATTGAAGGCACGCGAAAGCGAGGTTTCGATTGCGGAGACCAATTTGAGCCGAATGACAATCGAGTTGGAGGCTGCTCGCTCACGCGCCTCGCGAATGGCCTCCGTCGGACCGCTCGGGCGCTTCGCCCGAAATCTTAATCCGCGGAACTTGGTCCGGCGCAGTGAGGCCGCCATTCAGAATGACATCGACGCCCGACGGCAGGAATTGGACGCCGCAAACGCTGATATCGAGCGCATTACGAAAGAGCTGGCAGACTTGCGGGCCAGGTACGACACAGAGCATGAGGCGCTGCCGGAATCTCTGCGCGGAAAGCTGATCGACGAAACCAAAACGAATTTGAGTGATCTCTCAAACAAGCTCGCGAACATCGAGCGGATGGTCCATGAAATCAAATCCGAGCTGGAAGCGCACGAATCTGAGCTTTCGAAATACCGAAAGGAATTTGAGGTCGAGCATCAGCGGCATGTGACGGCTCGCTTGGATAACATGCTCTGTCACGCACAAACTGCCCTCGCCGAAAACAAAAAAGAGATAGACGACGCGGCCGGGCGACTGCAACGCGCAGAACAGAGCCGAGCGCGCCTTTTGAGTATGATCGACGGGCGACGTGCAAGGCTGGAAGCCGCACTTGCTGATTGCGATGGTCGGGCGAGAGCGCATCTCGAACCTCTCCAGCGCGCCGAAGCTCGTTTGCGTCGCCGGCTTCAGGATCGTGCGCAAAAGGCTGGAATGGTTCTTGACCCGAAGACTGGCACGTTCCGGGAGCAGGAGGTTCCTCAACTCGAGACTGCTGTTGCCCGCGCGACCTATCGACGGCGCGGCGAGGCCTTGTCCTCTCTTGCGACCTTGCCGGTCTTGCTCCAGCGCCGCGAGCAAACAGGCTATGTGAGCAAGGATGATGAAAGACTTGCGACGGTTTTTGCAGCCATTCGTGACGAAGTGGAGCCAAGTGAAGCCGAACGCCCCGAATTCATCGACCGTTTTTGCGACATTGTCTTTGGCGATGACGAGGAGGAACGGCCGTTTTTCGTCTCCTTGGTGTCAAAGAAGGATGACCAACTGCTTGTTCTGGTTCGACCTGCAGAAGTGCTGCCGCAACTGAAAAGCTGCTTGCCTGAGGCAATGTCGGTTTGCCTGCTTTGCCGGCTCGATTACGGTTCCAGAAATACGCCGGACAACACGACGCTTCTAGTTCTGGACGCTGCGGTAGTTCCGGATTGCGCGCCGCGCCCATTTGAGGCAGTCGCTTCTTTTTTGCGCTATACATCGCGACGCTCGTTGCCAGCAGCGACACCTGCACTTGATGAGATTCTGGAGCAAGCGCAAGCTCTGCCAGACATGCTGGAGGAAGTGCTCCAGGATCGGTTGACTGACTGGCAAGGCTATCTGGACTGGGCCAACCGCGAGATTTCGCGCAAGGCACCTTGGGCAGCTATGGGACCCGGCGAGTGGGAAGACAATGCCTGGAATGGTGTTGTCATTTGTGAAGGTGCTGCGGCGGCCCGCCATATTTCCGGTGCCCGCCTGCCGAAGGACACACGCCGCAGTGTTGAGCTCTATCCATTGGAAGAACCCTGGAAGCAGGGTGATCGTAGGGGCCAAGCCATCAGTTATCGCTGTACTGATTTCAAGGTAATCGGACCCGCTGCACTCAGGCAGGATTTCTTGAAGGATTGCCCATGGCCTGACCCCAAAGCCATTCAGGTCCGGTTGAACTTTTCGCGCAAGGCTGATGTGACTGCGTTGGCCAAGATGGCCGAAAGCACATCGCTTGGATTGAGAGATTTGAGCGAAGCAACCGGCTCAAAGACGCAACTTGATCGTTACGGGTCAGCCCTGACGCAATTGCAGTTCGGGGCGAGCGGTCGGCGGCAAGCCAACCGCTTGCCCGCCGCCCCCTATTTGATGGCATCGCTTTTCAACGTAACGCTGGCGGCAAAACCATCAGACAGGCCTGATCGGCTTTTGAATGAGCAGATCGCCCAGATGTACCGCCTTAACGAGGATCAAAAGGCCGCCGTCGGCGTCATGCTCGCCGCGCCCGAAATCGCCTATATTCAAGGCCCGCCGGGAACCGGAAAGACCACGATGATCGCCGCGGCTTGCGCGCACTTCGTCCGGTCGGGGCATCGCGTGCTGATTGCCTCGCAGACCAACCTTGCGGTCGAGAACGCGCTTGATCGCCTGAGGGATGACCCCGAGGTTCGACAGCTTTGGCTAAGCAAAGACGACGGAGAGGAAAGAAAATCGACAGCTGTCGCCGAGTGGTATGAGATGGCCGCAGAACATGTGAAACAGAAGGTGAGCGGGCCGCTCAAGTCTCTGACAGCAGAGGTCAAGCAACTGCAGATCTGGCTGGGGCGCGCCCGAAAGCTGGCCGATGATCGACGGGTTTCGGATGCGGACATTGCGGCGCGCAAGGATGCGCTCGAGCGAGCCAATGCACGGCTGGACGAGGTGAGAGCGCGACAGAAGGCGGAATCAGAAACTAACGGGCGTGCGGCATGGTGGGCCATGGCTCGCAACGCGCTTGCGAATTTAGAGGATTGGGATCCCTCCTGCTTTAGGCCTGAGCTCGCGCCAGATGTGGCCGACCTTCTCGTAATGCTTGTCGAGCAGGAGGGAGGTAAGGCGCATCTTGAGGTCTCGGCGCCAGCTCTGCATCGCCAGGTGCAAGAACGGATCCGCGACATCCAGTCGAGGTTGAGGGACGAAGGGGATCAGGTTGGCCGAGAGAGGGCCGAGGGCGCAAGACAGCGGATACTCGATGCGTGGCCGGCTAAAGGGTCGCCCGTAGCGGAAGGATCCGGCGACGACGAGGCGAGTGCAAAAACCGAAGCAGTGGTGGCCGATCGCGAGCGTCTGCTTGCACAGCAGGCCCTGGCCGATGCACGCAGCCGTGGCGATAGGGTCCATGAGCAGTGTGTGGAACTGTTGTCGGAGGCGAGTGAATTTCTCGATCTTTCGGCCGAACCGTCTCCGTCCGACGTAGCGGCAGCGATAGCCCAGATCGAGGGCATTCTGGACTTGCGTACAAGCCGCCTCGCAGAAGCCGGTCCACTTGAGGATTGGTTGCCTTTGCTGGATGAATGGGTTGGCGACCTGAAGCAGCAGGCGGAGAAACGTTCCGCTACGGATCGCATGGGCGAACGCTATGTGCGCAGCGCCAATGTCATCGGCATCACGTGCAACGCCGACTTCAGGATCCTTTCGGACAACGGATTTTCCAACTTTGATGTGGTGATCGTTGACGAGGTCAGCAAGGCGACTCCGCTGGAGTTGCTACGCCCGATGCTTCTTGCACCCAAGACGATCCTTGTTGGTGATCACCGGCAGCTTCCTCCGACGTTCGAGTTTGCGTCTTTCTCGAAGCCGGACAAGTCTCTCACGGACGACGAGGATGCGGAAGCTTTGGAGCGTGAGGCCGAATTGCTACGTAAATACGAGCGTTTGACGACGGCATCGCTGTTCCGCGACGGCTTTGCCGAAATAGACCCCAGTAGCAGAGCGGCCCTAAACACCCAATATCGCATGCATCCGCAGATCATGTCGCTGATCAATCGTTTTTACGACGGGCGGTTGCAATCCGGTCTGACCGATCCGGATGGGCTGGATACCAGCGCCAGATGGTCATGGCGGACACATGGCCTGAACCTGAAGTCGCGATCCGGCGGACAGTACCTTACAGAGAGTCTTCATGCGCTGTGGATCGACAGTTCGGAAGATGAAACCGGAAAGGTTGCCTACGAGGACAGCGACGGGACCGGCATCGGAAATGAGCTTGAAGCACGACTCGTCGCCCAAGTCGTCGAGGACATTGTCAATGTCTGCGAACGAGATCATCGCACCAAGACCATCGCCGTCGCCACTTTCTACAACCGCCAGAAAAGGTTGATCCGCAAGGAACTCGAGTCGAGGCTCGGCGAGCGTTTCAAGGGCCTGCGAATAGACGTCGAGACGGTCGACCGGTTCCAGGGGAAGGAGGCGGACATCGTGATCGTGAGCATGGTTCGAAACAGATCTCAGCGTTTGGGCAAGAACTCCAATCCGGCGAAATTCGAAAGGATCAATGTGGCGTTCTCGCGGGCGCGCGATCTTCTGGTGGTGATCGGAGCGCGGAAGACCTTTGAGCGATTTGAGGTTGCGATCGAACCTGTTGACGGTGGCGCGCCGCGACGAACCCCCGTCTATGGGCAAATCATCGGTGATATCAAGGAACTGGGCGGTCTCTGGCAGGCCAAGGATATCCTTGGGCCGAAGCCGCTGCGCTCCAAGAGAAAAAATCCATGAGGCTGGGAGAGGCGTCTGTGTGGTTTCCGGTCCTGCACCTTCGTGCAAAGGTAACCTATCGTCTCCTGCCGGAGCTCACTCCACTGCACCGGGCTCTGGAAAAGGCGGTGGTTCGGTTTTCACGCAGCGACAACACCCTTGCCAAAGCACCGATCGGCAGCTTGTTTCGGGAGGTTTTCGGCGTGTCGGGCGCCCGGGAAATCATGCCCGATGTCCTCGGCGATCTTATTGAACGCGGGCGCGTTCATCGGGTGGCCGAGCACGAGATCGACCCGTCCTTGCTCCGCCTTGTCGATCTTGCGCCGGGGCCCGACGAGCCGCACGGTGCGCGTGCGGCGGAGCCGTCAGAGCAAGCCCGAAAATCGGCACAGGATCGAACAATCGAGCGGTTCTTTGATCCGGTCCTCGAAGAAATCGTTGAGGCCGATGTTCTGCTTGCCGAGCCCGTGGATGGGAGCTGTTTTCGTATCCCTGTCGACCCATTCTCGACCGATCCCCCTCGGCATTGGATTGACGGCGAACTCAGGGCTGAGTTGCAGGACGACATGCAGGTATACAATGCAACCTGCGAGAAGATTGGTCATCGATGGCGACGCGGCGACGCCGTGCTTGTCCTCAGAGACGGCGAGCTTTCCTTCGAATGCAGCGACCCGCGCGAGAGCGAGTATTTACGCGGTCTTCCACAAACGGTGCGGCGCTCCTGGTTGTTGCCGGACCGCCAGGACGGACCGAACCATTCCCCGCTTGAGGATGATGCCGCGGTGTCGCTCCATTGCCGGTTGCCCGAGGGGCTGCTTGGGCTGACATTGGTTCGTGGCTTGCCCGAGGCGATATCGACAGAGTTGGATTTTCCGTCATCGGTCGTCCTGGCCAAGCTCGATCCCGTGGAGGGTGTAACCGCGCCGACGTTCATTTCACCGCCGGCTCGGGGGCAAGCCATGCGGGTGGCTTATCCGCGGGAAGACAATCCAGGTGTCGCGGGAGTCTTTCTGGCGAGGGAGGGGCGCGAATACCTTAGGTTGCCCGTCATATGGGAAGGATTGCATGCTGAAATCGGGGTGTTCCGCACGACAGGTGGCTTTGCGCAGAGCGGTTCGGAATGGAGCGAACTGGTCGCTGCCCTTGAAAGTGAATGCCGGTTTTCGGAAGTTCCAGAGATATTTGTGCTGCCTGCATTTTGGCTGCCGCCAGCAACGTTTTGGATCAGTCTCATTGATCGGCTCAGGCATGAGCCGACGTCGCAAACATGGATGCAAGGGATCGTTGACGCGCTTGAAAACCTGCCGAGCTCTGTTCTTGAAGGGCTGGTCGAAACCTTGGCGAGAGATCCCTCACTGGATCAATTCCGACGTTCACAGCCTGAATTGGGCAGACTCGATCCTACTGCAACAGGGCTTGTCTCCAAAACGGATCAGCAATCTCGGGAGCTAGGGCTCGTTCCGCCCGAATTCGACAGAGTCGTCGCATTTGATACGTCATCTGTTCTTGAGTTTGGCGATCTGGCAGACCACCTTCTGCCGACAGATTTCTTAGTGTTTCCGAAAACGGTTGCAGAAGAAATCGAAAGGAAGAAAACACAAAAAGACGACTTCCGATGGAAAAGTCGGAAGAATTTGCGTGCAATTTCGAGACTTCCGAAAAATCATTGGGCGGCACCCTTCCCTGATGTGAATTACCTTAAGTCAGGCGACAAGCGGAATGCAGATGGAGAGATTATCGCAGCGCTGATTCCCTACCGTCAGCCAGATCGCATAGTAGTTCTTGTCTCCGAGGACCTGGACTTCGTGCCGAGGTGCAAATCCTACAATATCGATGTGATGAGGGCAGAAGACTTCATGACCGATTCAAAGACACGGCGGAGGAACATCCAGAAATGAGCTTTGTAGCAGATAGGCGCTGGCGAATTGAGGCTCAGAAACGTAGGGAGATGTATCTCGACCGCATCCGGGACACTACATCGCGATATGCCGAACGAAATCGCGAACGCCTTGATGCCCTAGCTGAACAAGGTTTGGATGTTTTCGTTGCCGATGATTACCGCGATTGTCGCCGGGCGCTTGCACGGGTCGAACAGTTGTTAAGCAGAGACGCGGAACAAGCGCGGGATGAAAACATCCGCTTGTCTGGCATGATGCGTGGGTTGAACGGCCGCGCCCGTGAGAACCGTCGCTCCGCTCAGGCCGCTGAGAGAGAAGCGGCAGCCGCAGCCGCCGAGGCCGAGCGAGAAATCGCCCGCGAGCGCCTAGCCGGCGAGCGCGATGCGCGGAACGCAAGAAACGCACAGGAACTGGCTGCACAGGAAAATTTGCTCGATATGCTCCGCAAAGCCCGTGCGTCCTTGCCGAGCGCAATCGAGCGAGACCTCTGCCAGCAAGATTTGATGGCGCTTCGCCGCGAGATTGAGAGCGAGCCAATCGAGCTTGCGGTTTATGAGCGTCGGCGTTCAGAGCTGGCAAGTCGCCTTGATACGGTAATGGCGGGCGCCCGAGAGAAGGCCGAAACTCTCAAACACGCCAAGCAACGCGAAGACGACCGGCGCGAGAAGGAAGCCCTGCTGGAAGACGCGCTGGCGGTCTATGCGCAGTTGGGCGACGATCTGGCCCAAGCAGCGATCAGCGGCTTGCGACCGACCCTGACCGATGAGGGGCTTACGCTGCAAGACTTGGATGAAAGGCTTTCTGCGATCCGCCAGGCCGCCGATGAGCGCGCCCTGCAGGAGGCTGCGCGACGGCACGTGGTTTCTGGTCTTCTGCGCGAACTGCGCAACGCGGGGTTTGTCGTTTCCGACCCGAAGCTCGAAGCGGGCGAGGCCGCCGCCGTGGTCATCAAAGCACAGCGTCCATCTGGCGCGCAGGCGGCTTTCCGCGTCAATCTGGATGGGATGACTTACAAATTCGATCACTATCAAGGGCAGGCTTGCCTCGATGACGCTGACAAGGTCTTGCCTCGGCTGCAGGATATCTACGGGATCGAACTCGAAGAAGAGAAGGTTTCGTGGCGCAATCCGGACATGATCGGAAAATCGGCCAAGCAGTTGCCGGACGGTTCGGAGGAGCGCAGGAAATGAAGTCGGTTCATCGTCCTGTATGGTTGCGTAGCTTGGAAACGCATGCTGGCCTGGTGTCTTGCCTTGTCGTTCACGGCGAGGTTCACGATCTGCGCCGCAATCCTTGGACGACAGAGTATCAGCGCGTACCCGAAATGGTCGCCGCGGCACTTCGCGAGGGCGCCTTCAAGTCCGTGATCGAATGGGATCCCGTAACGGGAGTCCACGGCCGCGATGCGGCGAAATGGGAGACCTTGGCCAGCTCGGCAGGGCCGGCCGAGGCTCGAGGTGCGGATTATGCTGTTGCCCCGGATGCGCGTTTTGACAGTGCGGAACCTTCGCCGGTTACTGTGGAAGATTTCGTCGCCATCGTGCTCAGGGTACTGTCCAACAAGACCGCGCAGCCGACGGCCTTTGTCGCCAATCTGGCGAACTTTGCGTTCTCGTTCGGCCAGAATCCCTCACAGAGTGAACGAGACCTGCTTGCGCGACTTGCCAAGGCCATTGTCGGCGCGGCGCACCCAGAGGAGGTAGGGCCAAAGAACCTGTTGGTTCTCATCACACCCACTGCCCATGCGCTTCCCTTGTCGATGCTGCCGGGCCCGGCGCATCTACGCGAGGTTGTCGTGCCGCTGCCGGATCGGCAGGAGCGAGCTACGATATTAGGAGACCGGCTTCATCAATGGCGGCTGAAGAACCGACCTAAGGCCGGTCAGGCGGGATATGAGGACCTGATTGATGCGCTCGACGGGATGTCGTGCCAGGATATCCTGAATATCGAAGGATTGTCTGTCCGATGCTCTGAAACCGAAGAGTTCACGGCCGACAGTCTGTTGAGCCTCTATCGTCATGGTATTCAGACCAGCGCGTGGGAGGCACTCAGCCGCGATAAACTTCTCTCGATGCCGACCATGTTGGAAGAGCGCGTCAAGGGCCAAACTCACGCAATCGAGAAAGTCACCGCTGTCACCATTCGAGCCTTTACCGGCCTTTCAGGCTTACAGCATTCTAGGCGGCAACGAATGCCGAAAGGTTCGCTGTTCTTTGTCGGTCCCACCGGAGTCGGTAAGACGGAACTGGCAAAATCTCTCGCGGAGTTCCTCTTTGGGGATGAAGAGGCGTTCATTCGCTTCGACATGTCAGAATTCAACCATGAACACAGCGACCAACGCCTCATTGGCGCGCCGCCGGGATACGTCGGCTATGAGGAGGGTGGGCAGTTGACGAATGCCATCCGAAAGCGTCCTTTTTGCGTCCTTCTCTTCGACGAGATTGAAAAGGCCCATGTACGAATTCTCGACAAGTTTCTTCAAATTCTGGAAGATGGCCGCCTTACGGACGGACGCGGTCAAACCGTGAGCTTCTCGGAAGCAATTATAATATTCACGTCAAACATTGGTGCTGCCGAGATCGCTCCGACATTGACCGACGAAGAGACGAGAAAGGCTTTTAACAGTAGCGTGCGGGATTATTTCGTGAGGGAAATGGGGCGACCTGAACTCTTGAACCGAATTGGCGACAATATCGTCGCGTTCAACTTTGTTCGTGACAGGGGCTTTCTGGCTGAAATCATGCGGAGCAAACTTGGCTCGCTTCGCGCGCAGCTCCAGGATAAATATGGTATTCGGGCCGTCCGAATCGCTGAGGAACGTGTATTTCTTGAGAAGGTTGCAGGCGAAATCGACCCTAGCATGGGCGGACGCGGTGCCATCACCGCATTGACGAAATGGGTGATCGACCCGATTTCTAGGTTTCTTTTCAACGAGGTGCCGGATAGAGCCATGTGTATTGGCCAAACGCTTGTTATCGAGTTGACTAATGAAGGTTTGCCTCGTGTGACACTTGAGGCGTCATGACCCGGTATTTGAACATTGCTTCCCGTATACCCTGCACGGCCGTCGAAGGGCCTGGGCTACGCTATGCGCTTTGGGTTCAGGGTTGCGACATCGATTGTCCCGGTTGCTGCAATCAGGATTTACTGCCCTTCGTGCGCAGGCAGACCATTCTTTCATCGCAAATCGTGGACGAGATAGAGGAGGCCCGTGACTACTACGGCATTGAAGGGGTTACTTTCCTTGGCGGTGAGCCGTCCTATCAAGCGCAAGGGCTGGCCGAGGTTGCCAGCTCCTGCCAGAGACTTGGATTGTCCGTAATGGTATTCACCGGCTTCAGGCTGGAACAACTTCGTCGGCGCAATCTGCCGGGAGTTGAAGCGTTGCTTGAACACTCGGATATCGTGGTCGACGGCCCCTTCGTTGCGGCACAGCCGGATCAGAGGCGGAATTGGGTAGGTTCCTTGAACCAGAGGTTCCACTACATGACTTCAAGATACAGGCGGTCGATTGAGACGTCATCTTTTGATCGCCCGGCTGTCGAAGTGCGTGTGGGGTTAGACGATCAATTGCTAATGAATGGTTTTCCTATGATCCATTCTGCGGAGCCTCCCTCCAAGCCGAGTTGAGCCGGAGAAGGTTGGACGTCAGGCCCATCCCCTCCGCCACTTATTTCGCATAACATCTTGTTTTTATTGAGACTTTACCCAGCCGGTCGCTAGGTGATCCGTCATCCTTTCCCCCAATGCGCGGGCGGTTGATTCGAGTGAAATCCGCAATAATTGCGGATTTGCCCCCGACCGAAGCCGGGGGGCGATGGCGTCAGGCTTCGACCGGCCCAAGCGCGCGCTTGAGGATGCCATGCACTTGGCTCACGGCCCGACCGGTTTCCGCAGCGATCTGCCGATGGGTCTTGCCCTCGCAGCGCAGGGACAGGACCGTGCGGGACAGGGCATCCATATCCCCACGCAAGGCAGCCTCGCACTTGATCATATCGGCCAGCAGCTTCTGGTTCACCCGAGGCGGGCGGGGCTGCTTCGCCTTCTGCCGCTTTTCCTCCTGCCGCTCGGCCACGCGCAACCGTTGGCCGCGACGAATGGCGGCAATCTGAGCATCACGGATCGCCTTGAGGTTCTTCGATGCCATAGGATCGAAGCTGGAAAGTCCGCGCGGGATGATATGCACGTCACAAAGAACCGGGACGCCGTAGCGCGCCGCGACCTCGGCTTTCACCTGTTCCGCATAGGTCATGCCGCACCCCCGATCTGGCGAAGGTCGCTTGCAGCGAGTTCCAGGCCGAGGATAGGCAGAGGGACGCCCTGTGCCGCCACGATGGCAATGTAACCCTCAATCCGGGCGACTGCCTGGGCGATGCGGTCTTTCTCGCTCCGGGTCATGCCACGCCCTCCATGCGGTCAAGGCGGCGGTGGCCGATCAGAAGCGCCTCGCGCTGAAAGGCGACTGCGTTGCGGACGGACTGATAGTCGCCCGCGCCGCTCTCAATTTCATCGAGCGCCAGGCGCAGCTTGTCAGCTGTCAATCGGCACGCAACTTTGACCCCCTTTCGGCGCCCAATAATGACCCCGCTTGGTCAGCACGGGTAGCTGGCCCGATGCGGTGTAGCCTCCATACAGCGCAACCGGATCGGGCCAGCGGCGTCTCGGTCATTCCCGCGTCTTGAAGCGCCAGCTCTCGTTGCCGGTCTCGACGATGTCACAGTGATGGGTCAGTCGGTCGAGGAGCGCCGTTGTCATCTTCGCGTCTCCGAAGACGGTCGGCCATTCGCCGAAGTCGAGGTTCGTCGTCACGATGATCGAGGTGCGTTCGTAAAGGCGACTGATGAGGTGGAACAGGAGCTGGCCACCCGTCTGGGCGAACGGCAGATATCCCAACTCGTCGAGGATCAGGAAGTCGAGGCGGCACAGGAGATCCGCAGTGCGTCCCTGTCGGTCGGCGCGGGCTTCGGCGTCCAGCTTGTTCACCAGGTCCACGACGTTGAAGAAGCGGCCGCGCTTGCCACGGCGGATGCAGGCCCGGGCGATGCTGACGGCAAGGTGGGATTTGCCGGTCCCGGTGCCGCCGATGAGGACGACGTTACGCTGATGCTCGAGGAACTCTCCGGAGGCCAGATCGCGCACCAGCGTTTCGTTTACGGGCGTGTCTTCGAAGCTGAACTCGTCGACTTCCTTGGCCAAGGGCAGCTTGGCGATGGTCATCTGGTATTTGATCGAGCGAGCTTGTTTCTCGCTGATCTCGGCGTTCAGCAGGTCGCCCACGATTTGCTGCGGTTCGTGCTGTCGCTTCACCGCCGTGGCGATGATCTCATCGTAGGCGGCCTTCATGCCGTAGAGCTTCAACTGGCCCATCGCGTCCAGCACCTGTGATCTTTCCATGGCGGGGTCTCCTGAGGCTGTCGTAGCGTTTGCAGTCGGCCACGGGCTCGCAGGTCAGGCGCAACGCGTCCGGCGTGGCGATGGTCAACGGAGGTGGTGGCTCGCGATGTCGGGCCAGGATGTTCAGAACGACCGATGCCGCCGGGGCGCCTTCGGTCAGGGCCTCGACGCAGGCAGCCTCGACGGCTTCCAGTCCATCCGTTGGGATCATGCTCAGGATCTGGACCATCTGACGGTCACCGTTCGGCACGCGCCCCAGCTTACGCTGGACGCGTCGTATCGCCGGCGGCAGTTCCCATTCCTTGAAGGGAGCGCCGTTTCGAAGGGCGCCGGGCTTGCGGGCCAGCACCGGGATGTAGTGCAGCGGGTCATAGATGGCCTTGTCGCGCCCGAAGGCGCGGTCGTGCCGGCCGACGATCTTGCCGTCCTGCCAGACCTCGACCCGCTCGGCATAGGCGCGGATCTCGACCGGACGGCCGACGGCGCGACCATCGACCGAGTAGCGGTTCTTGTCGAACCTAACGAGGCAGGTCTTGGACACCGAGGCCGGCACGGCATGGAATCCGTCGAAAGGGCCGACGTAGGGCACCAGGCTCGCCCGCTCATCCTGGAACACGTCCCAGATTGTCCGATCACGCAATTCCTGGTGCGGATGGGCCTTGGCCCAGGCAATACAGCGATCCTGAAGCCAGGCGTTGAGTTCCGCGTAGCTCTTGAAGCGCGGCCGCGGCACGAAGAACCGCCGCCGGACAACGCCAACCTGGTTCTCTACTTGTCCCTTCTCCCAGCCGGACGCGGGGGTGCAGGCGACGGGATCGACAAGGTAGTGTCCGCACATCTGCTGGAACCGGCGATTATACGCGCGGTCGCGGCCGACGAAGATCGTGTCCACCGCCGTCTTCATGTTGTCGTAGATCCCACGCGCACAGGCGCCGCCGAAGAAGGCAAAGGCCTTGTCATGGGCATCGAACACCATTTCCTGCGTCTCTCGCGGGTAGGCCCGGACGAACAGCATCCGGCTATGACAAAGCCGGACGTGAGCCACCTTCACCGTGGTGGTCACGCCGTCGATCAGAACGACCTCGTGACTCCAGTCGAACTGGTAGGCTTCACCCGGATCGAAGCTCAGTGGCACATAGGCGGCGGCTGACGCTTCCTGCTCCGCCTGCGACCACGAAGCCGCATAGCGTCGGACCGCGTCGTAGCCGCCGTCATATCCGAGGGCCCTGAGCTCTTCGAAAATCCGGATGCGGGTCAGCCGCTCGCGCTTCGGCTTGCGCGCATTCGCCGCCAGCATCTCGTCGAGCTTGCCTTTCCAGGGACCGATCTTCGGCTGCGGTTGGACGGTTCGCTCGTAAGTCATCTCCGTTGCGCCGGACCGGATCACCTTCCGAACCGTGTTCCGCGATACCCGCAGCTCTCGGCAGATATGCTTGATCGACTTCTTGTCCTGGAAATACGCCCGGCGGATCTTCGCAATCGTCTCCACAACCAGCATCCCACACTGTGCCCCCCGATAGCCTCGGAGGCATCATGACCATCAGCGTAAGGGGGTCATTTTTGGAAGCCGATTACCCCGTTACGGGGTCAATTTTGCACGCCGGTTCACACCGAGGCAGGTCAGTCGCTCACAACACGCACTCGCGTTGAGGCATCGGAGATCCGCCTTGATGGCCTCTACAAGGTAAGAAAAGTCGACACCACAATAGCCACGGGCTACCGTGTGCATCTTTCGGACCAAGATGGCAACGAGATTATCGCGGACGTGGGCGAGGTGATGACGACCCTTGCTGATCGGGAAGTGATACGCGATGCAGAGTGGTCGAAAGTGCCGGTTTTCCTTCAGATAAATGGCAAAAAGCGACGCGGCGAGGTCGCCGATGCGGCCATCATACGGGCTCGCCCGTACGATCCCGAGACGGATGGAGAATGGCACTAGGAGCGCCTATATCCTTTCATTCTTCCACAGCCACCGCATCACCTGCTTGACCGGGCGTCGCACGACGAGCCCGGTCATTGGCTTATGGGCGGTGCGCATTTCCCGGGACACCTGGAGGAATTCGATCTCCCCGCATTTGGAGCATCGCCAGGGCGGCCGCGCGACCGGGTGGTCGGGGCCAACAACCTTCACCAGGTCGGACGCCCAGTAATGCACGGTCTTGCGGCACGACCGGCATTTGATGGTCACCACCATGTCATGCTGCGCCGCATCGGCCATCGCATAGTATTTGCCGGGTTCGTATTTCACGCGGATGTCGGGCATGGTGATTCTCTCTGTCCGATGAGAACATAAAGAGAACACCGTGGCAACCAGCTGTGAAGCCCGCCCGGAAGCCGGGAGACATGGCGAATTTGTATATCCAAAAGTACAAATTCATCAAATATTTGTGGAACGTGGTGACCCACACGCGACAGGTAGCGTCCCTGAATGAGGGAGAACGTTATGAAGACCGCTGCTTGTCTCCAGGAAATCTATAATCGGGCCGAAGCCATGATCGACAATTTGGACATAGGACTGGCCTGCTTGGCCGCGCTGGAGGCGGCATTGATCCAGCAAGGTGCGCCGCCGACGCCAGTGATTGCGGCGATCCGGCGCTACCTCGAGGACGTGCGAGCCGATGCGGATCGCGTGGCGCGGTTGACGATGAAATCGCCCCAACCGTGAACGTCAAAAGACCGTCCGACGCGGACGCATTCGGACGGTCGGACGCACAACTAGCGGTTGTGCGCTAAGTAGCTGAAATCCTTGTATTTTTGGCTCCGGCGGTAGGGATCGAACCTACGACCAATTGATTAACAGTCAACTGCTCTACCGCTGAGCTACGCCGGAACACGGGGCGGTGTATAGCTTCGCTCTTTGGGGGCGTCCAGAGGGGTTTGCGGATTTTTTTTCCTCGATCTCGGAAATTCCCGCTGCCGGGTGTTCAATGGGCGGAAAACACCGATCCCGAGGTGATCGGACCGCCGGTCGAGACCGCGCCGAGCTCGGACAGGGCAATCAGATGCGCCAGCACATTGCGCGTCGCCGCGGGAATCAGCATCGGCGGCACCTGGTAGATTTGCCGCGCAAGCGACTCGGCCGT